>NZ_JBLVTL010000001.1:533508-547195 GCF_048285835.1 Christiangramia aquimixticola | reverse complement strand
GAGGAAACCTGTGTGTTAAGAAACTAGAATAGAAAAATTCCTTGTGAATTTGAATCACTGTTTTGCATTGGTTACAACGGTCTTGGTTAAGGCAAGTGGCGTGGAGTAGGGACACGTTCTTGTCAGCTTTGTTTTTTTGTTACTTGATGTCTAAAATATATCTTTTCATTGGAATACCCGCTATTTGCGCTTAACCGATGTTGTAGCCAGTGCTTTCTGTTTTTTAAGTTTTTTTAGTCAGTTTTAATTTAGTCAGATAATATATAGGCGGAATATTAATTACTATAATTGTCAGTATCAACAACCAATTACCTAACCCATTTGAGTGATTTTTTGCAATTTCAATAGTATGAATCATTATCATTCCAAAAATTACAAGTATTGCTATTTTTAAGAATCTTACTATTCTCATAGTAATAGCATTATTTCCTAGATTATTTCTCTTACCTAAAATATTAGAAGAATTTAAATATTTATTCAAAATTGTCAATCCAATAGTCAAAATTGTACCAATTATGGGAAGAGTGAAAATTTCAAACTTATCACCAAACTTGTCAGCGATTCCATCTATGTTAAAATGAGTAGGAATTTTATCTGGCAGAGTTTTATAGGAAATTATAGATGTCAACCATATTATCATTAAAAATGCCCAGCTAACAATCTCGAGAATTTTATCTGTTTTGTTTATATCAATTTCATTCTTTGATATCATTTTCATTCAACTTATCTGTTCTTTACTGAATTTCTTGCATTGGCTACAAC
This sequence comes from Christiangramia aquimixticola, assembly GCF_048285835.1. NCBI lineage: Bacteria > Pseudomonadati > Bacteroidota > Flavobacteriia > Flavobacteriales > Flavobacteriaceae > Christiangramia > Christiangramia aquimixticola. The sequence continues at coordinate 546,433 of NZ_JBLVTL010000001.1, read as the reverse complement.
GGTCCCGGTTAACGCAAGTTGGCGGAGTAGGGGACGCGGATTTGTCGGCTTAGTATTGGTTCGTTGGTCAAGTTAATTAATTTCTTTCTAATGCTGCCGCTTATTGGCGATGAACCGTTGTTGTTGCCAGTGCGGCTACCTACCTATTTTTAAAATTTTTATTGCTCCTTGAATTACAAGAATAAATACAATTGTTCCAATAATTAGATCGGGTTTACTTGAATTTAACCAATTGACTAGTAAAGCGGCAATTATAATTCCTACGTTTATTATTATATCATTTGAGGTAAAAATCATACTTGCTTTCATATGTGCTTCTTTTTTACTTTTAGATTTTTGAAGTAGATACAAACAAACTCCATTTGCAATTAAAGCAAGAATTGAAATGATAATCATTGTTGAAAAGTCAGGAAGTTTTTCATTTCCAAAAAATCTTCTTAGTACTTCTGCAAACCCGATCAACGCTAATAAAATTTGAAAATAACCTGCTAAATTTGCAATTTTCTTCTTCCTTACGATTGAACCTCCTACAGCGAAAAGACTTAATCCATAAACAAAAGAATCTGCTAGCATATCTAAACTATCTGCAACTAATCCCATAGATTTTGAGATTAAACCTGTTGTCATTTCTATGATAAAAAATGCAAAATTTATCACTAGTACAGACCAGAGCAATTTTTTTTGTTGAGAATTTTCTTCGAATTGAGTTTGGTCGGTTTGTTCAGTTTTTATTTTCTTAGTTCCTAGTTTTAGTCCGCTTAATGATTTTTCTATGGATTGAATTTCACCTTCGTGAAATACCGTTAATTTTCTATTTGGTATGTCAAAATCGAGATTTTTTATACTAGAAATTCCATCTAATTTCATCCTTATCAGATTTTCTTCTGAAGGACAATCCATTTTTGAAATTTCGAAGACTGACTTATTCATTAAGCTTTAAATTTATCTAGAGGTTGCAAGATAAATTACGAATTTAAACTTGGTAACTTTCTTTTTTAGAAATTTGGTTTTTAAGCTGAATTTTCAATGTCCGCATTGGCTACAACGGTTAGTATATGAAAAGTAGGCGATTTTGAAGCACTAATTTTTCGGTTAAACACAAAGCTTGATACGAGCCAAAAGCTTTTAATTTGGCACTATTTCGCCTATTTTTTATATACATTGTTACCTGCTGGCTTTATTTTTTTCTTTTAAATTCAGGTGTACATAGACTTCCAGTTGCTCCACTTCCATAATTTAAAACTATATTTTCTTTATAAAACATACTCATACAATCATCTGAGTATTCTTCTTGTTGTTCAGCCGTTAAATTCTCATCAAATACAGAAAAACTTAGCAGTGCCATACCGCTAAATCCGTATTCAATTTCAACTGGATTTCTATTACTAATTCCGATGCAATTAGCTTTCTCTAATTTATCATAGAGATTACTAAAAGTTTCTCGATTCCAATTCAGCTTATTTTTAACTAATTCTAATGACTTAGTCTTACCACCATAATTCTTTTCATATTCGGTTTGTGGCGTTTCAATATAATTATCTATGTCGACATCCCATTGTCCGAAGAATTGTTCTCTTTTCGTTGAATCTCCAATTGGTTCATAAACAAATAAGTCGATATTATTTAAGGAATTATATTGAATCCTTACAGTATAATTTTCTGGCACTATGTCACTGAAGTAGTTTTTTAAGTCAGCTATTTCATTTGATTTTTCATCAATATTATTTTTCATTCCTTCTATTGAGCTCATTCCACAACTTGAAAGGAATATTGCAATAATTAGAACACTTATGACTTGATATATTTTCATTTTTTCAGCTTGCAGGTAACTAGTTATATCCACTGCAATATAATTTAACCAAGTAAGTTGCGGGATAAACGCAGATTTAGGTGTCGATTATAATTTCTTTTTCCTTAGCTTTAAGTTAACTTAAATTGTCACCAAATTTGTCACCCGAAAATAAAAAGCCCCGTAATCACAAGAGATTCGGGGCTATAGAGTGGAGTCGGAGGGGTTCGAACCCTCGTCCAAACAAGCAATTCAGATGCTTTCTACACGTTTAGTTTTCACTTGATTGTCGATGCAAAGCCGGCCGAAAACCACCAACTTTACACGTATCCTCACTCGAGTTTCATAACCGCATCAAGGCCCTGCGGTCACTATATTTACTTTATCGGTGCCTCTGGTGTGGACGCCGTAAATCAAGGCTTCCACGAGACATCTCGGCTCCCTGCCTTGCAGGGACTAAGTATAACCTACTGTGATTCGGTTACGCAGCCAAGGCGTAGTTATTCTCGCCGTTTAAAAAAGTGTGAAATATGAGATTTAAGAGCTATATCCCAGCGCTCTACGTGCTTACAACTCAATTAGACTCGCTGTCAAAACCAAGTCGACCCCATAAATTAATGAACATCATCTTTGATATTAGGGCGTTACCCCCTCGCTTTCGCTCGGCGGTCGGGCTATTCGCTTCAATCTTTTTGTTCATTCTTCACAAAAAGGATTTTCGCTGCTATCCCTAACGCATAATTTTCAAAGAAAGCCAATTGTATTAAACAATTGGGCCAGCAAAGATACAGATTTTTAAAAGAACTCTGTTGTTTTGACTGCTTTTCCTGTTAATGAAAATCCTTCAGGAAAGGCGCAAAAATAATATTCTGAGATTTTTTTATTTATATCTTTGAGACACTTCAAAAATAGCAAAACCTATACCAGAATGATAAAATTTGCCCTGATCAAAGAATGCAAAACTCCACCAGACAGGAGAGTGGTTTTCTCTCCCAATATCCTTAAAAAAGTTGTTTCAGAATTTCCGGAAGCTTCTTTTAAAGTGGAAAGTTCTGATATCCGGGTTTTTAGCGATCAGGAGTATCGTGATGCCGGTTTTGAAGTTTCAGAAGATATTACCGACTGTGATGTGCTTTTAGGGGTGAAAGAAGTGCCTATTCCAAATTTAATACCTGACAAAAAGTACTTTTTCTTTTCACATACTATCAAAAAACAGCCATATAATCGTGATCTTCTTCGTGAGATCATGAAAAACAATATCGAGTTGTATGATCATGAGGTGATCACCAATAGTAGAAAAGGTCGATTGGTAGGCTTCGGGCGTTATGCGGGACTCGTGGGAGCCTATAACGGAATTAGGGGAATAGGGATCAAAGAGAAGAAATTCGACCTTCCCAAAGCTGAAAGTTTAAAAGATCTACGCGCTTTACTAAAAGAACTGGATAAGATTAGCCTGCCTAACTTCAAATTTGTGCTTACCGGGAGCGGAAAAGTTGCCCATGGCGCCAAAGAGATCCTCGATCATTTAAAGATCAGGAAGGTAACTATCGAGGAATATTTAAGCTCGGAATTTGACGAACCGGTATATTGTCACATAGATGTGCTGGATTATGCCAAACGAAAGGATGGCGCTACCGGGAGCAGAGCCGAATTTTACAAGGTGCCGGAAAATTATAATTCCAATTTTATGAGGTTTGCCAGAACAAGTGACGTATTTTTTGCAGGTCACTTTTATGGGCAGGGTTCCCCGGTGTTTTATACGGCTGAGGATATTCAGGACAAGGATTTCCGTATAAAATATGTGGCAGATATAAGTTGTGATATCGCCGGGCCGGTGGCAAGTACTATCAGACCTTCTACCATTGCCGAGCCTTTTTATGGTTACGATCCAAAATCTGCCAGGGAAGTAGATTTTATGGAACCAGGAGCAATCACCGTTATGGCTGTGGATAATTTGCCATGCGAACTTCCACGCGATGCCAGTGAAGGCTTTGGTGAAATGTTTATGAAACACGTTATTCCTGCTTTCTTTAATGATGATAAAGAAGGAATTTTAGGTAGAGCAAGAATGACTGAAAATGGAAAATTAACTCCTTTATATTCCTATTTACAGGAATACGTGAATGGAAGTGAATAACCCGAAAGACAAATTTTATATTTAGAAAATCAGTCGTTAGCTACCGGCAAACGGAGAATCAAAGATTCCCACAGCCAGTTCTGCCCAGATTATTGCAAGTATTAGTAATACTATTCCGCAGAGGATAATCCGGTTTCTGGTAGATCGAACTTTCTTTAAAATAAAGTCAATCGTAAACCCGGTGACAAGCAATAGTAAACCCATTACCACAAAATCTCCCGTGGTCCACATCACTTGGGTGCTAAACTGCATAGCAATAAGCGGGATTAGTAGAATACCGCCAACAATTAAAGGGATCGTTAAATGTCTCGTATTAACCATGATTAATCAGGTGTTTGATTTTGAGCTATTTAAGTTAAAGACAATTTTTGTAATTCAGAGATTTTATCTAAGTTTTTTTACTTAGGCTCATTGCAATTTCACCTTGCACAGACCAACTTTCAATAAAATTTCACCATAAATGAAAAAAAAGATCCCGTCATAAATGACAGGATCTCTTAATTAATTTCTGTTTTGATTAAAGATCTGCTTTCGGATTGTTTGGATCGAAAGGTTCCGGGTTATCAGGATTGTTAGGATTAGCCGGATCGTTAAAATCTCTTCTATTCTCAAATCCCGGGTTGGTAGAACCTGGAGTAGTCCTGCTACTGGAGCCATGATTAATTTTAGAGTCATCATCCTTGAACTTTTGAATGATCTCTTTAAAATGTTCTCCTGCGGCTTCTCTTCCACCCAAACCATAACTTAATGCTACGGCTACGGCGATAGCACCAAGGGTTAATCCAAAGGCAAGCTCCACGATCTCATTAGCAATACCCATTGTCTCCAGGGCGATCGCAAGGAATAAGGCCAGGGAAGCCCAGCGTACAATTTTTGCAATAAAATTGTTCCCGCTTCCTTTGCTCATACTATCGTAAATAAGCAACGAGATGTAATTCCCTACAGCTAATATTATTAAACCAAATAATATCTGTCCTGTAATTTCCAGAATTTGATCCAGAGTTTCTGAAAGTTGGGTAAGACCAATAATTTCAACAGCAGTGATGATCCCGAAAAACACCAGGAAGAAATAAATAAGGTTGGCTATGATCTTTGATAGGGATTGATTTGCGCCAATCATATTGTGAATCTGGATCTTTTCAGCAGCTCTGTCAAGTCCCATGCTTCGGAAAAGGTCTTCAAGAAAATCTGCCAGATATTTCCCTCCCCAGATGAATACGATAAGAATAATACCGGCAATAATTATTTCACCAATCAGCTCAGTAAAATCAGCCAGGATATCATTTGCCGGACCTGAGATTGCTTCCAGTTGCAGCGCGTTAAAAGCCTGAATTAAAAAAGGGATAAATATTAGAATGAAAACAACCTTTTTAAGGATGTTCACCAGTTTATCTGTATCCTTAAACCCGGTTTTATCTACCATTCTGTCCAAAAATGTTCCTCCAATTTTAATTAGGTTGGAAACAAATTTCGCGAGAATGTAACCTATAAAACCAATTAAGATCGCTCCTATAAGGTTAGGAATAAAGGTCAGGAATTCATTAACCATATTTTCCAGGGGTCGCATTACCTGTTCTACCCCAAGAATTTCCAGGACCACCAGGATCACAATGATCATTAAAACATAATAGACAATGTTACCTATAAAAACGTTGGTGTCTCCTGTTCCTCCTCTGCCAAATACCTTTTCATCCCACTGGGTTTTTCTAAGTATACGAACTACGAGAGATTTGATTAGTTTGGCGATAAGCCACCCCACCAATAGAACTAATAGGGCTCCTAACAGATCAGGTAAAAAATTAGTAACCTGATCTGCAAAATGTTCCAGTTGATTTCTCATTATTAAATTGATTTAGTTAGTTGAACCAATTTACTGAGAAATCAACACTGCATATTTGTGATTAACAATTGTTTATGTTTTCGGTTAAGGCTATTATTTTTGTAAAATATTGGGATGATTTAGGCCTATTTTGCAACCCATAGAGGGATTTTAAGTTCCCGGTCAAAGATTTCATCGGTTACATTTCCTACTAATAATGAGGAGAATACATTCCCACCTTTATCTGCTACCACCAGTAGATCTGCCCCGGCTTTTTCGGCTTCAAGGTTAAGTTTTTCAGCGACACTGGCTTCCCGTCCCCGGATGATCTTCATTTCACTATCTGATATCTTATGCTTTTTCAGAAATTTTTCGAATTTTTCTCTGGTATGCTTTTCAATTTTAGGGAGCATTTCCTCTTTATTCAAATATGGCGTGAATTGAACTGGAACATTATAAATATTTACTCCCGTGACCTTGGCACCGGTGGCATTTGCGAGATAAGTGGATAACCTGAAAACCTTCGCCGACTCATGGGAGAAGTCTGTCCCTCCCCAGATATTGTTCATTTCGAGTTTTACATTATTGGGAACTGAGACTATGTCACATTTAAGGATGCGCATTAGTTTATCTGAAACGATTCCCGTCCCATCCGTCTTTGATTTATTCCCAACTACCACAAGATCGATGTGATATTTTTGGACTATATAATTAATAAGCGATTCGGTATAAGAATCTTCTGAAATCAGGACCTGCGAAGGCACATCTGCCTTAAAATGGGTAGCTACCTTTTCGTCAAGTTCGTCACTTATTAATTTCTCCAGATCCAGATCTTTCAGGTGCTCCTGGAATAATTCTGAGATCTCATACTTCTTGATATTATGCACAAAATAAACCTTCTCCGGGTTCAATTTTTCCGATAAGAATGAAGCATATTTGATGAGGTCTGTATCGGTCGAAGTCAGGTCAAGCGCAACGAGGATCTTATCTATACTTTTCATAACTTATCTTTTTTCTCTGGTTTATGGAAACTTCTTTTATTCACTAATTCTGAAACTATCTGCTCATAATTTTCCAGCTGCTTTTCAGATTTCTTTTCTTCCATTTTCTTCAAATCTTCATTCAGCCCTTTGTATAGTGAGTAACACATTATAAGTAAAATAACGGCAAAAGGGAGACCGGTGACTATGGTTGCTGTTTGCAGGGCCTGTAATCCCCCTCCTATTAGCAGTACTGCCGCCACGGTTCCTTCCATCACGGCCCAGAAAATTCTTTGACCTACCGGGGCATCTATTTTTCCTCCGGAAGTAAGGCTATCTATCACCAGGGATCCGGAATCTGAAGAAGTAATAAAGAATCCGGCGATCAATAATATGGCTATAATATTGATCACCATGGCCAATGGATAATCCTGAAAAAACACGAATAAAGCAGTGGCAATATCATTATTTACCGCTTGAGACAATACCTCATTTCCACTCATAATTTGTTGGATAGCGGTACTACCAAAAGCTGACATCCAGAAGAATGTTACCAGAGATGGCACCAGTAAAACTCCTAATACAAATTCGCGAATGGTTCTACCTTTTGAAATTCTGGCGATGAACATCCCCACAAATGGAGACCAGCCAATCCACCAGCCCCAATAGAATACGGTCCAGGCATTTTGCCAGGTTCCCCCGGTATAAGTTTCACTCCAGGTAGAAAGGTCAATAAAGTTAAACAGATAGCTTCCTGTATTTTCGACAAAAGATCTGAAGATAAACAGAGTTGGACCTAAAATCAAAGCCAGTAAAAGCAATACTAGGGCAATTCGCATATTCCATTCACTCAGTATTTTTACTCCTTTATCTACCCCAAGAACTACTGATGTTGTTGCGATTAGAGTAACTCCTGCGATTAGAAATACCTGTGTCTGGATTCCTGCAGAAATACCAAAAACATGATTTAATCCGGAGGCGATCTGTTGAACTCCGAATCCTAATGAGGTGGCAAGTCCAAATAAAGTTGCCAGTACGGCGAAAATATCGATCACATCACCCGTTTTACCATAAATACGGTCGCCCAGAAAAGGGTAGAAAATAGATCTGATAGTTAAAGGTAAGCCTCTGGTATAGGTAAAATAACTTAAGGATAAACCCACCAGCGCGTAAACAGACCAGGCATGAAATCCCCAGTGTAAAAAGGTGAAATTCATAGCCTCTGTTGCTGCTGCTACCGTGCCTGCTTCAGCCATGGGAGGACTATTAAAATGCATTACAGGTTCCCCTACACTAAAGAACAAAAGCCCAATTCCCATACCGGCGCTGAATAACATGGCAAACCAGGATAAGGTTTTGAATTCGGTTTTAGCATTGGGGCCACCTATGCGTAGATTTCCAAATTTGCTGAAAGCAAGATAAATAAGGAAAATCAGGAAAATATTTATAGAAAGTATAAAGAACCAGTCGGCATTATTAGCCACTTTGGTTTGTAGATCTGCAAAAAAGTCTTTAGCTCCATCTTTAAATATCAGAGTTAATGCAATACTGATAATTATAAAGATTACTGAAGTGAAGAACACCGGGCCATTCACTTCCAAACCAAATATTGACTTTTTTTCGTCGCTTCTTGTAACTTTTTCAGCCATAAAATTTTATTCAGGTTAGTTTAAAAGTAGTATCCAAGATTGATGTTGAATCTTGCTTCCCATTTTGCATCCGGATTTCCCGAAGAGAAATCGTCTACAAAATTACCTCCCAGCCAGGAGTGATTATATCCGGCTGCATAGTCTATATATGTGTAAAGTTGTCCGGCAGAAATAAGGACGCCGGTCACATTCATAAATGAATCTTCAAAACTGTCAATTTTCTTATCCATATAACCAAAATCATTATAAAACTGAAGATTGCTTATAGGACCTAAATTCACCGGAACACTTTTGGCAACTGCGAAGGTATAGATATTGAAATCTGCCGCTACCTCATAAGGCGCACCATATGCTCCCATTTTTATAATCTCTCTGGATTGGCCGGCAGCATTTTCGGGATTCTTGTTGATGGTCATCCCCTGAAGTTTCAGGTTCCAGTTTTTGTAATCCATTTCATAATGTAGTGCCAGCCCATTATGCGATCCTGTTTTCTTAGTATCCAGATTATATAAACCACCGTATTGTGCTGAAACTCCAAGTCGGTTTTTAATGGAATCCCCAAACTTATAGATCAGCTTTCCATTGATCTGGTTTACTTCCTTGTTGCGCCCAACTACATCGTAAGAATACCGGTTGGGAGAGGATTCGGTGGTACCACCAAATTGCAGTTCTTCAGAATTTTTATAAAAGGCAAGGTTGTACTCAAAAGTATCGTCTATGTGAAGATATTTCACACCCATATCATGATCGTCTTCAAGTCCAAAATAATAGGTGAGGTTAAAAAACCAGTTATGGGAATTGTATTGTTGAATACCAAATGGCACCTGATTCAGTCCAACCTGAATCTCATCTTTTTCATTAAACCGATATCCAATCCATCCCTGTTTTAGGAAACCTCCTCCAAAACCTTCAGAATATAGCCGATATTCGGCATCAAGATAAATACCTTTGTATTCTCCTCTGGCATTGATCCGGAACATATCGTACCCAAAATCTCCGCCGCGGTCTTTCTGTCCTTCTTTCCAGGACGAATAATTGTAATTAAACCTAAGAGCTCCACCTATGTCAATAACGGGTTTGTCTTGCGCAAAGACGTCATTTCCGGATAGTAGAATGGACAAGATGAGAAAACTTAGGAAAGCCTTCGAGTGTAGTGTAATTTTTTTCATAGTGTAGGGTAATGAAATTCAAAATTACAGGTAATAAAATGCAATCCATGCTGAGGTACAGGCTCTTAACAATAGTTTAAGGTCATCTGTAATGGTTTAACTTTTTTTTAAAAGTAATAGCCAATATTGATATTGAACCTGGCTTCCCATTTTGCATCCGGATCACCCTGGGCGAAGTCATCTACAAAATTACCGCCCAGCCATGAGTGGTTGTAACCGGCAGCATAATCTATAAATGTATATATTGGCCCGGAGCTAAAGAGGACTCCCAGCACGTTCATATAAGAATCTGTAAAGCCAGCGGCTCTTTTATGCATAAAACCAAAATCGTTATAGATCTCCAGATGTTTAAACAATTTCGTGTCGATATCAATTATCCGGGATATCCCAATGTTATAGATCTCAAACTGTGAAGCTACTTCATAGGGGAATCCAAAAGAACCCATTTTAATAATATTATCCGGTTCACCGGGTGCATTTTTGGGATTGAATCCTGCGGTTAGTGCTTGAGTTTTAATAAACCAGTCTTCGGTTTTATACTCATAGTGAATGGCAAAGGCGTATCTGTCACCAGTTTCTTCAGTATCCAGATTGTAAATGCCACCATATTTGGCTGATACTCCAAGGCTGTGCTTGTCGAGAAAAGAAGGTTTATAAATGATCTTTCCGTTAACCTGATTTACTTCTTTATTTCTACCTACGATATCATAGGAGTATCGACTATAAGAATGTTCTGTATTGTTCCCAAACCGTAATTCTTCAGCATTTTTAAAATAGCCGAAATGGTATTCCAAATTTTCTCCTGTGTAGGTATAAGTGATCCCCATATCATAATCATCTTCAAGTCCTACGTAATAGGGAAGATTCAAAAAGAAATTATGGGAGTTATAACGTTCGATTCCAAAAGGTACTTTGGCCAGGCCTACTTCAAGATTTCGTTTTTCATCAATATTATATCCTATTACCCCATGTTTTAAAAAGTCACCTCCAAAAAGATCTGAGTAAAATCTATATTCCGCATCCACATAGATTCCCTGGTAAGAACCCTTTACGTTCAACCGGAAGAGATCATAACCAAAATCTCCACCTCTGTTTTTCTGACCTTCCTTCCAGGAAGATAAATTGTAATTAAAACGCAGGGCACCACCAAGATCAAGTTGCAAACTATCCTGAGCATAACTTTTATTGTCCTGGAGAAATATTATTAGGATGAGGATTGACAGGATGGATTTTAAACTAAAAGGGGAGCGATTAAGGCGCATTCTAAGTGGTTTAAGGTTGGTGTTACCCTAAAGGTAAAAGCAATAATTCTTTCTATGAAGGATTTAAGAATTCTTTAAAATTAGAAAATAAAAAAAGCCACTTAAAAAAGTGGCTTTTGGAAAATTGATAAGTCATCTATAGACTTTTAATCGTCTTTCGTATTGCAACAAGGTTGCTAAGAAGTTTTTCCAGGTGCGCCAGATCCAACATATTTGCGCCATCACTTTTGGCGTTTGCCGGATTAAAATGTGTTTCAATAAAAAGTCCGTCAACATTGTTAACCACACCTGCTCTGGCAATGGTCTCGATCATATCTGGTCTACCACCTGTAACTCCGCTGCTTTGATTAGGTTGTTGTAAAGAGTGAGTTACATCAAGTACGGTTGGAGCAAATTCTCTCATGGTAGGAATTCCTCTAAAGTCGACTATTAAATCCTGATAACCGAACATAGTTCCTCGATCTGTCACTATTACCTGTTCATTATTACAATCGGTTACTTTGGTTACCGCATGTTTCATGGCATCCGGACTCATAAACTGTCCTTTTTTAAGATTAATCACCTTTCCGGTATTAGCAGCAGCTACAACCAGATCTGTTTGTCTAACCAGAAATGCCGGAATTTGTAAAATATCTACATATTCAGCAGCAAGGCTGGCATCACTAATTTCATGGATATCTGTAACCGTTGGTATTTCAAAAGTCTCTGAAACTTTTCTAAGGATCTTAAGAGCTTTTTCATTTCCTATCCCGGTAAAACTATCTATTCTGCTTCGATTAGCTTTTTTAAACGAACCTTTAAATACGTACGGGATTTCAAGTTTATCGGTAATAGTAAGCACTTTTTCGGCTATACGAAGAGCCATGTCTTCACCTTCAATAGCGCAAGGGCCTGATAGAAGGAAAAAGTTATCACTATTAATATGTTTGATATTCGGGATCTTATCGAGTCTCATCTATTATAATTTGTCGCAAAGATAAATGAATTAATGGGGGAGTGCAATTAGTGGTAAATTGAAAATAGTTGTTGGTAGATGCTAAAAAGTTGTAAATTAGGTACTTAATTGAAATAATCCTTTGCACATGAAAATTCAAGAGTTTATAATTCCACAACTGGAACAGGAAGTTGCTTTGACCAAAACGTTTTTGAAAAGAATTCCGGAAGATAAACTGAATTGGAAACCTCATGAAAAGTCAATGACGATCAGGCAAATTGCGAATCACCTGGCTGAAATTCCTGCGTGGATTTCTGGCACTATGGAGGCCGAATATATGGATGTAAAAGGTTATACACCTCCAGACCATGAAAAGGTAGAGGATGTATTGAATGAACTTGCCAATAACTTTACCGCTGCTAAAACTTCTTTGAAAAAATCTGATGATGAATTTCAACGTATGTGGTCAATGAAAAAAGATGGAAATGTGATCTTTGCCATGCCCAGATTCAATGTTCTGCAAACTATGGTTTTAAATCAATTTCCTCATCACCGGGCGCAATTAGGTGTATACTTTAGATTACTTGATATTCCGGTACCTGCGACTTACGGGCCATCTGCAGATGAATCATAAAAAAAGCCACCTTGATCAGGTAGCTTTTTTGAAAAATTTATTTTGGACTTATTACAGCATGGTGATCTCACCACAAGCTACAGGAATGGTAGCAACATAAGAACCGTCATTATCAAGTCCATGTAGTACGATCACTCTGTTTTCCAATTGAGCAATTTCCTCTTTGGTAGGAATTCCATTTTCACCAAGCTTATAAGTTTTCTGGTAAGTGATAAATCCATTTTCATTGGCCATTGGGAAGTCTTTTAATGGCAACAAAACTTCTCCGTAAAATGGAGCACCTTCAGGAATAGTGATTATTCCATCTTCATCTGTATCTGCCGAGGCAGGAGGGCAGGTAGCATTCTTAGTAGCGTCTGCCAGTCCATGGATATGCTGTGGATGTTCCATATTAGGAGTCATTCCCTGAGCTTCTACAATTACAGTTAATTCATTTCCTTCCAAAATAATACTTGCTGTCCCGCTGGCTCCGGAATCATTTAATGATGATAATTGTGCGGTATAAGTTTCCATTTCGCTGGTAATGGCATCATCGTCATCGCTACAGCTGGT
>NZ_JBLVTL010000001.1:492860-533454 GCF_048285835.1 Christiangramia aquimixticola | reverse complement strand
TTTTTTTGGTTGTCTCAAAACTATAACCAGTCCCAGTTTTACTAAAGACAATTAGAAGAGTTTAACAGCGGCAAAAAAAATCTTTTAACAGTGCAGAACGTGATGGGGTGATTTTATATAATTTATTGTGAGGGAATTAGAAAAGAATTCAGGCAAATTGAGTGCCGAAAAAATTAACTTTTTTTGGAGAATATTAAATTAAATGCTTTTTAGATACTTGGGATGTGTCCTTAACTATTCCGGGCTCTCAGAATTTCGATTTGAACCTGTTGAAATTCAGTTATTTAAATATCTTTTAAAAATAGAGGGTTTGGCGAAAAATAGCTGTACATTTGCAGCCTTTAAAATTGAAGGCTAAATGACAGCTATAAGAAATATTGCGATTATCGCACACGTTGACCACGGAAAGACTACCCTGGTTGATAAAATAATGCATCACTGTGAATTGTTCCGTGATAACGAATCTACGGGTGAACTTATCCTGGATAATAATGATCTTGAAAGAGAGCGTGGGATTACCATTACTTCCAAGAACGTTTCAGTAACCTATAAGGATACCAAAATTAATATTATTGATACCCCTGGTCACGCCGATTTTGGTGGTGAGGTAGAAAGGGTTTTGAACATGGCAGATGGAGTTCTACTTTTGGTAGATGCTTTTGAAGGACCAATGCCGCAAACGCGTTTTGTACTTCAAAAAGCGATTGACCTTGGGCTTAAACCATGTGTTGTAATAAATAAAGTTGATAAAGAAAACTGTACTCCTGAAGAAGTTCATGAAAAGGTATTTGACCTTATGTTCGAACTTGGTGCCGAAGAGTGGCAGCTTGATTTCCCATCTGTTTATGGCTCTGCCAAAAATAACTGGATGAGTGATGACTGGAGAAATGAGACTAAAAATATTGAGCCATTGCTTGATATGGTGATCGAACATATCCCTTCTCCAAAAGTGGATCTTGTTGGAACTCCGCAAATGCTTATTACTTCTCTTGACTTCTCTTCTTTTACCGGACGTATTGCGATTGGTAGACTTCAGAGAGGGATCCTGAAAGAAAATCAGCAGGTTTCTCTTGTGAAACGTGATGGAAGTATCAAGAAAACAAGAATTAAAGAACTTCATACTTTCGAAGGTTTAGGCCGAAGAAAGATTGATGAAGTACAGGCAGGTGATATTTGTGCGATCGTTGGACTTGAAGGTTTTGAAATTGGTGATACCGTTGCCGATTTTGAAAATCCTGAGGGACTTAAAACTATCGCCATCGATGAGCCTACCATGAGTATGCTTTTCACAATTAACGATTCTCCTTTCTTTGGAAAAGATGGAAAATTCGTTACATCAAGACATATCAAGGAAAGACTGTATAAAGAACTTGAAAAGAACCTTGCACTTCGTGTAGAGGAGACTGATAGTGCAGATAAATTCATGGTATTTGGTAGAGGTGTACTTCACTTATCTGTTCTTATCGAAACGATGAGACGTGAAGGATACGAACTTCAAATTGGACAGCCGCAGGTAATCATCAGAGAGATTGACGGAGTTAAATGTGAGCCTATAGAAGAGCTTACTATCGATCTTCCTGAAGATGTTTCTGGGAAAGCCGTGGAAATGGTGACCATGAGAAAAGGGGAGATGTTGAGCATGGAAGCTAAAGGGGAAAGAATGAATATTCAGTTCCTTATTCCATCCCGAGGGATCATTGGATTAAGAAACCAGTTGCTTACTGCTACTGCAGGTGAAGCGATCATGGCGCACAGGTATAAAGAATACCAGCCTTTGAAAGGTGGAATTCCACAAAGACAGAATGGTTCTTTGGTTTCTATGGAAAAAGGAAAAGCAATTCCTTATTCTATCGATAAGCTTCAGGACAGAGGTAAGTTTTTCGTTGATCCGGGTGAAGATATTTATGAAGGTCAGGTTATTGGAGAAAACTCACGCCAGGATGATATGGTTGTGAATATCACTAAAACCAAGAAGCTTTCTAACGTACGTTCTTCGGGAGCAGATGACAAGGCGAAGATCGTTCCTGCTATCAAATTCTCTTTGGAAGAAGCATTGGAATATATTCAGAAAGATGAATATGTTGAAGTTACTCCAAATCACTTGAGGTTAAGAAAAGTTCTTCTTACCGAGAATGAAAGAAAGAGATCTAAAGCTATTTAATAGATTTTATATATAATTGAAAAGCCTGCCGGAAGGCGGGCTTTTTTTTGGAACATTAATAAAATTATAATGACAGAAATTTTTGGAATATCGGTTACAGAATGGATTGGCTACCTGGCTTCATTTTTCGTTCTGCTTTCTTTTTTAATGCGCAATATTGTTACACTTAGATATGTGAACAGTGTGGGATGTTTATTCTTCGTGGCATACGGAGTATTATTGGATAGCTGGCCGGTGATCATAACCAACGTAGCTATTGTATGTGTGAACGTGTATTACCTGTTCATCAATAAAAATAAGGCAGCAGAAGCCGCCTAACAACTAACCTGAATACTTATGGTGCGCTGCAATCGCGGCGCCCAGTATTCCGGAGTCATTCCTTAATTCTGCCGGAATAAGTTTTACTCGGGTGTGCAGATGTTTTTCAAATTTATTCCAGTCATTGGAAATTCCACCGCCAATTAAAATGGTGTCGGGATTCAGGATCTTCTCGATATACTGTAGAAAGACATTGAAGCGTTTTCCCCATTCCTTATAGCTTAAACCTTCTTCGGTTTTAATAGAGGAAGCAGCCCAATCTTCGATCTTTTCGAATTGTTTATAAGGGATTTGTCCCAGCTCAAAATTAGGGATAAGCTCTCCTCTTAAATAGGCGCCACTTCCCAGGCCTGTCCCTATTGTGATCATTAAAATAAAGCCGTCGAGATTTCTGCCGGCACCAAACTGTACTTCTGCAAGTCCGGCCGCATCGGCATCATTAATTACGGTGAATTTTAGTCCGGTAGTTTCTTCAAATAGGGCGTCAACATTCATGTCTACCCAGTCTTTGCTAAGATTGCCTTCGTGTTTGCAATATCCATTTTTTACAATGGTGGGAAAACCACAGCCTACCACACCTTTATAATCAAAATGTGCAACCATCTCCTTTACGGCCTTTGCGATTCCTTCGGGTTTGCGATCTGCCGGAGTGGGAATTCTATGGGTAAGGGTTTTTAGCTCCCCATTTCGCACATCAACTAAAGCTCCTTTTAAACTGGAACCGCCTATATCAATTCCTAAAATTTCCATCTCTTTATTTGAAGTGGCTACAAGTTATCAAAAATGATAATCTTCAGGAAGTTTTTTTCTGAATGTTTAACCAGGGATGAGGAGGAAATGGAAATGAATCGAGGGTTTATGAATTTGAATCGCTTTTTTTTCGGGATCGGAGTGTAATAAGCATAGCAATAATTAAGAAAATATTACTAAAAATTCGAAGATAAAATCCAGTATCAAAGTTATTTGGGTAAGCATTCCAAAGGTTGCCTATGAAAAGGATTATAGAAATGGCTAAAACTAAATAAGCAACTTTCTTACTTTTCAAATTACACCGATTTTTGAACCACTTCAAATACACGTTGCCCGTCACATTTCAATGTTTTAGACGGATATTTTAGCAGAAGGGCATAATCATGTGTAGCCATTAGGATGGTGTTTCCATTTTTGCTGATTTCCTGCAACACTTCCATTACTTCTACTGAAGTTTGCGGGTCAAGGTTTCCGGTAGGTTCATCGGCAAGAATGAGTTCAGGATCATTAAGTAATGCCCGGGCAATGGCAACACGTTGTTGTTCTCCACCAGAAAGCTGATACGGAAACTTAAATCCTTTGGTCTTCATTCCAACCTTGTCCAGAACTTCATCAATTTTACTGTCCATTGCTTTCTTGTCTTTCCAGCCTGTGGCCCTCAGTACAAAAAGCAGATTATCCTTTATATTCCTGTCTGTTAGCAATTTAAAATCCTGAAAGACCACTCCAAGCTTTCGGCGTAAATAAGGAATGTCCTTTTCTTTCAGGGTTCTAAGATTGTAGTCTACAATGTGACCTTCACCTTCAGTCAAAGGAAGATCTCCATAAAGAGTTTTCATAAAACTACTTTTCCCCGTTCCGGTTTTACCAATCAGGTAAACAAAATCACCTTTGTTTACGGTTACGTCAACTTCAGAAAGAATGAGACTTTCTCGTTGATAGATCGCAGCGTTTTTAAGTTCCAGAACAGTTTCAGGCATATGAAATGAAGGTTGATTTGGATTGTAAAATTATCTCCAAATATACATTTTTCAAAAGGCGCTCAAATACTTTTTTTCGTTAACATAATTATAGAACTTATTCGACGTTATAGAATCAAGCTTTAAATTATCTTTGAATTCCAATCTAAAACATATTAAATGACACTTAAGAAAGCCTATCTGCTGGTCGTTTTTATAATCATCTCATTTGCCGGTAATTCCCAGCAATCTGCTGTGTATACCCATGACCTGGTAAACTTTAACCGGGCCCTTGAACTTTATAATAATGAGCAATATCTCGCCGCTCAAAATTTGTTCGATGAGGTAATGGACGAAACCAGTGATGAAAAGATCAAAGGTGACGCTGCTTATTATATCGCAAATGCAGCCGTTCGCTTAAATCAACCGGGAGCCGACAGGTTAATGGAGAATTTTGTAACCAGGTATCCAACCAGTACCAAAACAAATTCTGCATACCTTGATGTAGCCGACTATTATTTCCAAACCGGGAAATATGCGTTGTCCAGAAGATGGTACGATCGTGTGGACGAAAAGGCCATGAGTAAAAAGGATCGCGAGCGTTATTATTTTAATAACGGTTATGCTTATTTCCGTGCAAATCAATTTGAAGAGGCTCAAACTTATTTGAACAGAGTTCGTGATTCTAAAGAATATGGTGCTCAGGCAAAATATTACCTTGGATATATCGCCTATGAAGGAGATAATTATGAAGAGGCCAATGAGTACTTTGAGGAGGTAAAAGGAAACGATAGATACACTGAAGATCTTTCTTACTTCCAGGCCGATATGAATTTCAAATTAGGGAATTTTGAAAAAGCCATAGAGCAGGCACTGGAACAGTTACCTAAAGCAAATAGACAGGAGATTCCACAGTTAAATAAGATCATAGGGGAAAGCTACTTTAACCTTGGAAAATATGAAGAAGCCATTCCGTATCTAAAAGGTTATAATGGCCTTCGGGGAAAATGGAATAATACAGATTATTACCAGTTAGGTTATGCTTTCTATAAACAAGGAGATTATGAAGCTGCGATCAATGAATTTAATAAGATCGTTGATGGAAAAAATGCCATTGCTCAAAATGCCTATTATCACCTGGCACAATCTTACCTTGAATCGGGCCAAAAGCAACAGGCTCTGAATGCATTCAAGAATGCCAGTGAGATGGAATTTGATGTAAAGATCCAGCAAGATGCGATGCTTAATTATGCCAAATTGAGTTATGAAATAGGGAATTCTTACGAAAGTCCTTCGCAGGTATTGATCAATTACCTTAATAAATATCCCAATACAGCTGATAAAGCCGAACTGGAAAGTTTACTTATAGATTCGTTCATTACTTCTAAGAATTATGAAGAAGCGATGAGGTTGCTGGAAAATAACCGGAATTTCAGCGACAAGCAGGCTTATCAAAAAGTAGCTTATTACTATGGTCTGGAATTATTTGAAGAAGGAGATTATTATGAAGCGATCAAGAACTTCGATAAAGCTTTAAAAGAACCAAGAGATCAAAATATTACCGCGAGAGCTACCTTCTGGAAAGCTGAAAGTGAATACAATGTAAACCGAATGGACGATGCCATCTTGGGATATCGTGAATTTAAAGGAATGAATGCGGCTCGTAATACCGAGGAATATACAGATCTTGATTATCACATTGGATATGCTTATTTCAAAAAGAATGATTATTCCCAGGCAGTAAACTATTTTAAATCTTTTGCTTCCAGTGCAGATGCTGAAGGGGCTAAGAAAAATGATGCTTTACTTAGGCTTGGTGATACTTATTATGTGACCAGCCAATACTGGCCGGCAATGGAGGCTTATCAAAAAGCTATTGACAATGGGGTAAGCAATGCCGACTATGCAGCATTTCAAAAAGCCATTAGTTATGGTTTTGTAAACCGAAATGATACTAAGATTGAAGATCTTAATTCCTTTATTAATAAATATCCGCGATCGTCATACCGAGACGATGCCATGTACGAACTTGGAAATACATACGTTTCTGCCGGAAATACTCAGGAGGCTATCCAGTCGTATAACCGATTGATTCGTGATGTGCCAGGAAGTGCTTTGGTTCCTAAAGCCATGCTTAGACAAGGGCTTATCTATTATAACGGCAATGAAGGAAATAAAGCCCTTGAAAGATTGAAAAAGGTTGTTGCCGAATTCCCTAATACCCCGGAGGCTAAACAGGCCGTGTCTACTGCAAGAAACGTATATGTAGACCTTGGTAGAACCGATGAATATGCAGCCTGGGTTAGAAATATCGATTTTGTAGAAGTAAGTGATGCAGACCTGGATAATACGACTTATGAGGCTGCCGAAAATCAATATTTAAACAACAACACTCAAAAGGCGATTGCCAATTTTGAAAAGTATATTCAGAATTTTCCAAACGGGATACATTCTATTAATGCTAATTTCTATTTGGCTCAGTTGTATTATCGCGATGGGAAAATTGAAAAATCCATCCCAAATTACAAATATGTTACTTCGAAACCTAAAAACGAGTTTAGTGAGCAGGCTTTAACAAGATTATCTCAGATCTATCTTGAAAAGAAAGATTATACTCAGGCACTTCCGTTATTAGAGAAACTGGAGAAGCAGGCAGATAATCAACAGAACGTTGTTTTTGCTCAGCAAAACCTTATGAAGTCTTATTATGAGACCGGGAATTTCAACAAGGCCAATGAGTATGCTGAAAAAGTTCTGAGTAACGGAACTGCAGATGTTCAGGCGAGAAATGATGCCCGGGTTATGGTAGCAAGAGCTGCTATAAAATCGGGTAACAACGCTAAGGCAAAATCGGCTTATAAAGAAGTTCAAAAAACTGCAACCGGGGAATTAGGAGCTGAAGCCTTGTACTATGATGCTTACTTTAAAAACAAGGATGCAAATTACGAAGCCTCTAATGCTGCCGTGCAGGTGCTGGCAAAAGATTATTCCGGGTACAAATTGTGGGGAGCAAAAGGATTGGTGTTAATGGCGAAGAATTTCTACGCTCTTGGAGATGCCTACCAGGCGACCTATATTCTGGAAAACGTAATCAAGAATTTCCAGAAATATCCCGATGTGGTTTCAGAAGCTAAAGCTGAACTATCCCGAATCAAAACTCTGGAAGCAAAGACCAATTCTTCCGTAGAAACAAATAACTAAACTTAATCTAATAGATTCTCTATATATGCGATTTAAAGCGATCAAGAAAAACCTGTTCTTAAGTATGTTCCTGCTTGGGGGTGTTTTATATGCACAAGACCCCTTGGGAAGCGAAACGGTAACGGTGGTAAAACCTTATACCCCTTCTGTAAGCGATGCCACAAAAATCAAAGCTACTCCGTCCCGAAAGGATTCGGTAAACCTGCAGAAGAAACCGGTGAAATATTCCATTTTTTCGGTTCCTGTAGCATCTACTTTTACTCCTGCTAAAGGAAGAGCAACTACTGTAGAGAGAGTGAGACCACCTAAAGTTTATGATAATTACGCTACTTTAGGATTCGGTAACTATTCCAATGTGCTCGCCGAATTTTATTCAAATCTGGAAATTGACCGCAGCAGTAATTTTGGGATTTTTCTAACTCATAACTCTTCTCAGGGTGGAATCAAAGAGGTGTATCTGGATGATAAATTCTATGATACAGAGCTTAATTTGAATTATAACACCAGAAACCGTGATCTTTCCTGGATAGCTGAGGTAGGAGCAGAACATCAGTTATTTAACTGGTATGGGCTTCCTGAATATAATATTCCTCCAAATCCGGAATCTTCAGAATTTCTGGCCAATATGGATGCAGCACAAAATTATTTTTCTGTCTATGTTGGAAGTGAGATCGAATTATATGATTCCTTTTTTGAAAGTGCAAAAGCGAAATTCAGACATTCCGGCGACTCTTATAAAACCTCTGAAAATCATTTTAATTTAGATGGATTATTTGAATTGGAGATTGCTGAAGAGTTGATCACGACCAGTATAGGCGCTGAGATCGTAAACGGTAAATTCGATCAGCGATATGATTCAGATATGGATTACAACTACACCTTTATGAACTTTAATACCAAGCCAAGTTTATTGATCCTTAGGGATGATCTTAGCATTAATTTGGGTGTAAATTTCGTGTATGGTGCAGATGTGGAGAACAGTGATGGTAGTTTTTATATTTACCCGGCAGTTTCTGCCAGTTACAGGTTAGCAGGTGATTATTTCACCGCTTATGCCGGAGTAGATGGCGATCTGGATCAAAATACATATTATGAATTTTATCAAAAAAATCCATATGTGTCTCCAACCCTGGAAATTCAACCTACAGATAGTAAGTTTAAAGGATATCTTGGAGGGAAAGGAAAGCTTAGTAATGCTGTCTCCTATAATTTAAAAGCCAGTTACCAGTCTCAGTTTAACCGTCCTCTCTATAAGAGAAATTATGATGCCATGGTCCTGGACGGTGAGCCTTATACCTACGGAAATAGTTTTGAGGTGGTTTACGATGATGTGAATACCCTGTCCTTGTATGGAGAGCTGAATGTAGATGTAAACAGAAATTTTCGCCTGGGGATCAATGCCGAAGTATTTGATTATGGAACTGAAGAAGAACCTGAACCATGGAACCTGCCGACTATGAAGGCAAGTTTAAATGCCGATTATCAAATTACCGAAAAATGGTACACCGGAGCCAATTTATTCTATGTAGGGGAAAGAATGGATGAGAACAGGTCTATAAGTTTAACCTTTAGTGATTCCATTGTAACGCTTGATAGCTATTTTGATGCAAATGCGCATTTAGGTTATAGATTCAATGATCAATTATCTGCCTTTGTAAAAGGAAGTAACCTTTTAAATAATAGTTACCAGAAATGGATGGATTATAATGTTCAGGGACTTCAGGTGCTGGGAGGTGTAACTTATAAGTTCGATTTTAAATAAGCGAACAGGAATTTAATTTTTTAATTGATCGGAGTAGAGACCACAGGTTTTTACTCCGATTTTTTTTGTGTTTAATTCAGTAACTCATTGGCAGAGCGCCCCGGAAACCCAGTGAAAAAATAAATATATCATATGTAACTATCTAAAGATCGCCAGACTCAGGTAGATAATTAGTCATGTTTCTTTACTTTAGTTCAAAATTTTAAAATATGAGAAAAGTTTTATTCCTGCTAAGTGTATTGATCCTGTTTGTTTCCTGTGATGAAGGAAAGGAAAAGGCAGATCTGTTGGTGTTTAATGGAACCGTATATACCGTAGATAAGGATTTTAATCAAACCGAAGCCTTTGCAATAAAAGACGGCAAGTTTTTGGAGACCGGATCAAAAAAAGCATTGCTGGATAAATACGAATTTAAAAATGAACTTGATGCTGAAGGGAAAGCTATCTTTCCGGGATTGATAGATGCTCATGCACATTTTTATGGCTTGGGAATGCAACAACAAAAGGTAGATCTAACCGGAACTAAAAGTTTTGAAGAGGTGGTTTCCCGAATTGTTGAATTTCAGAAAAAAAACAATGCCAAATTTATCACCGGAAGGGGATGGGACCAAAACGACTGGGAGACAAAAGAATTTCCGGTTAAAGATACTTTGGATCAACTTTTCCCGGACACTCCGGTAGCTGTAACCCGCATTGATGGTCACGCCATGCTGGTTAATCAAGCCGCCCTGGATAAAGCGAATATTACTACAGCTACAAAGTTTGATGGAGGAGATATTGAGCAGAAAGATGGCAAAATTACCGGTATTCTTATAGATAACCCAATGTCGCTTATAGGGGAGATTACGGAGCAGGCAGATCTAAAGACCCAGTCAAAAGCATTGCTAAAAGCTCAGGAAATTTGTTTTAGTTACGGTCTTACCACGGTAGATGATGCCGGAGTAGACAAGCAGGTTATCGAACTAATGGACAGTCTTCAGAAATCCGGAGAACTTAAAATTAGATTGTATGCCATGCTTAGTAATAATAAAGAGAATCTTGATCATTATTTAAACCAAGGGCCTTATAAAACTGAAAGATTAAATGTAAGTTCTGTGAAATTTTATGGTGATGGAGCTTTGGGTTCAAGAGGCGCCGCACTTAAAAAATCATATTCAGACAAGGAGAATCATTATGGAGCTTTATTATCACCTGTTACAGAATTCAAGAAAACTGCTAAACGAATAGCAGCTTCAAAATTTCAGATGAATACGCATGCCATTGGAGATTCGGCCAACTTTATGGTGCTTAAAACCTATGACGCTTTACTGGCTAATGGAAATGAAAGAAGATGGAGAGTTGAACATTCACAGGTAATAGATTCAGCAGATTTTAAATATTTCAGTGAAAACATTTTGCCTTCAGTGCAGCCAACTCATGCTACCAGTGATATGTACTGGGCAGAGGACAGGCTTGGTGAAAAAAGAATAAAAGGTGCTTATGCCTATAAAAAATTACTGGATCAAGCCGGGATTATAGCCCTGGGAACAGATTTTCCGGTAGAGCAGGTGAACCCATTCCTAACTTTTTATGCCGCTGTGGACCGTCAGGATACCGAAAATTTTCCGGAAGAAGGTTTTATGAAAGATCAGGCCTTAAGCAGGGAAGAGACTTTAAAGGGAATGACCATCTGGGCAGCTTTTTCAAATTTTGAAGAAAATGAGAAAGGAAGTATCGAACCGGGAAAATTTGCAGATTTTATTATCCTGGACAGGGATATCATGAAGGTGAATATCGATGAGGTCCCTAACACTAAAGTGATTTATACATTTGTAAACGGAGAACAGGTGTATAAGAATTAAACCAATTATCTTTGCGCTTTAAAATAAAAAAAATGAACGACGGATTATATGCTAAATTCCATACTTCTAAAGGTGAGATCCTTGTAGAACTGGAATACGAAAAAACACCCGGAACTGTTGGAAACTTTGTAGGTCTGGCAGAAGGGAAAATAGAGAATAAAGCTAAATCTCAGGGAGAAGCTTATTACGATGGATTAAAATTCCATAGAGTGATCCCGGATTTTATGATACAGGGAGGTGATCCACAGGGAACAGGTTCCGGTGGACCGGGTTACCAGTTTGATGATGAAATTCACCCGGACCTGAGACATGATGCCCCAGGGAAACTTTCTATGGCTAATGCCGGACCGGGAACAAACGGGAGTCAGTTTTTTATTACCCATGTTGAAACTCCATGGTTAGACGGGAAACATACAGTATTTGGATCTGTAGTAGAAGGTCAGGATGTGGTAGATAAAATTCAGCAGGGAGATAAAATCGAAAAACTTGAGATCGAAAGGGTTGGAAGTGAAGCTGAAAAATTTGATGCGGCAGAAGCATTCAATAACTTCACTGCTGAAAAAGCCAAAAGAGAAGAAGAACAAAAGAAACAGGCCGTGGCTGAACTTGATAAACTGGCAACAGGATTCAATAGTACAGACAGCGGACTGCGTTACCAGATCATTCAAAAGGGTGATGGAGCTCAGGCTGAAAAAGGTAAAACCGTGGCTGTACATTATAAAGGTCAACTGGCAGATGGAACCGTTTTCGATTCTTCTTATAAAAGAAACCAGCCTTTGGAATTCCCAATTGGAGTTGGACACGTGATCCAGGGATGGGATGAAGGTATTCAGTTACTTCAGGTTGGTGATAAAGCCAGACTTGTAATTCCTTCTCATTTAGGATACGGTGAAAGAGGTGCAGGTGGAGTTATTCCACCAAACGCAACCCTTATCTTCGATGTGGAACTAATGAATGTTAAATAATCTTTCATAGATATATAAAAAAAGCCCTGAGAGATCAGGGCTTTTTTTATGTTCAGTCTTTCCATTTAATATTACAACCTATACTGGGTTTTTGATCTTCAGATACTTTTCTGTTATTCAAAACCGCATCCATTGCTTCTCTTAGATCCCGGCCGTTAGGATGTAGCCCGTTACCCGGCCTGCTGTCATCAAGTTGACCGCGATAGATAAGTTTCAATTCAGCATCAAATAGAAAAAGGTCTGGAGTGCAGGCTGCTTCATATGCCTTTGCAATTTCCTGGGTCCCGTCGAATAAATAGGGAAAAGTGTACTGATTCTTTGCGGCGACTTCTTTCATCTGGTCCGGATGATCTTCAGGATATTTATCGATATCGTTACTGCTAATCGCGGCGGAACCAAAACCGAGTTGCCTGTATTCATTAGAAATTCTTACCAGCTCTTCATTTACATGTTTTACAAAAGGGCAATGGTTACAAAGAAACATGATCAAAGTTCCTCTTTCACCTCTTACATCTTCGAGAGTGGTAAGGTGTCCTGTAATAGTATCCATTAATTTAAAGTCCGGAGCCTTGGAACCAAGAGCTAACATATGTGAAGCGGTAAGAGACATCTTTTTTCTTAAAATTAATTATTAATACCGAATATTCTCTATTTTAAAACCTTTAAAAAAATAATATGGAAGAAATTAACTGGAACGATTTTGAAAAAGTGGATATGCGGGTAGGTACCATAATAAAGGCTGAAGAGTTTCCGGAAGCCCGAAAACCGGCATTTAAAATGACGATAGATTTTGGAGCGGAGATTGGAACCAGACAAACTTCAGCTCAAATAACCCGTAGATATACTTTAGAGGAGCTACCCGGAAGGCAAATTGTAGCCGTGGTAAATTTCCCGGTGAAGAGAATTGCAGGCTTTAAAAGCGAATGTCTGGTACTTGGAGCGGTAGGAGATGAAACCGATGTTGTTTTACTTTCCCCGGGCCAGAAAGTACCTAACGGATTAAAAATAGCCTGAACACTTGGATATATTGGAATCAACAAAAAACGTCCGGAGGTTCTCCGGACGTTTTTATATTGAGCTTAATAAGATGAAATTACATCTCTTTCCCAAAAAAGATCGCATTCATCAATAATTTATTGGTTCCATACCAGAATGCTCTAAAATTGGTATTATCTGTAAATAACATAACCTCTCCCTTTCCCAGGTTGCTATGTTTAAATGGTACTGTACCTGCAAGTGAATCCAGATTAGGTTTACTTATATAACCACTCAGCAGTGGAGCGCTGGTATATCTAATAGGGTTCCTGTAGCTTTGTTCATCTGCTTCCATGAAAATGGTGGTATTACGAAACATGGGCAGTTTATCATTTTCAAACCCAAAAGCGATCGGGTGGCTTCGGTCAAGCACTGCTTCAAAGATAGCTCCACCTATAACCTGAGCTCCGTTATAATCTCCACGTTCAGCAAAACTCACGTTTTTAGCGATCATTTTATTTTCCCTGGATTTAAAGTCGATGAATTCATTTTTTCGCATCCAGTTAACCGAATTCCGGTAGGCAATGATGGTTCCACCATCACGCGTCCAGTCTTTCAATTTTTTCGCGATCTCACTGTCTGGACCACCTCCCCAGGTTGCCGGTAGAATTATATCTGTATACTTGCTTAGATCTGCTCTTTCCAGTTCACTTATGTCCAGTTTGGTGATTTTCATGTCATACCGCTGATCGAATAAATGCCAGATCTCCCCGGCGTCGTAAGGAGTGATGTTCTCTCCAACTATGATCGCTACCTTTTGAGGTTCCAGACCTCTAAACTGATTACTGCCTAAATTGATGCCGGTGGTCATTCCTGTTTCAATGCCCGTGATGCCCACTCCGCTTTGTTTAGAGACCGAGATTAAGAATTTATGTAATTCAGTTTGATTTAGGGTTTGATTCTGAACCGGAATCATGATAGTTCCCTGATCGAATTTTTGCTTATTAAGGGAGAATTGTTCCATTGCAACTTTGGCCCTAAGTCCTTTTTCCAGAATCATATTAAGGGCTTTTGGAGCCATGTAATTATTCCAGTTAAGTAAATAGGCGTATTGGCTAGTTGCCGGTTCCTCAATCGCAGGATATTGAAGTTCTTCGATCTTCTTTCCTAATTTTTTAGGCTTAGATGCTTCAGTATAATTTAAATTAAAGGCCAACGGGAAGGTCCAGGCAGAAATGTCATAGAACAAACTATCCTGAAATTTTGTTCGCTTTTCAAACATAGCCTTTAATAACCTGTGCTGACGCTGATCCTTGGGAACGACATAGGCTTTCCCTTTTTTAAAGGTTTTGCCGTTTATCTGAAGGTCCTGATCAAGCTCATAAACATCAAGTTTATGCCTTTGAAGGATCTCAGCTAATTTATACGGCTTGTATACATCTGCATCACTGCCAAAAATATAGGCTTCATTTTCGAAGGAATCCCGGGAGTTTTTAAAGAAATTCTGCTGATATTTAAGTAGATCCGTACGCATTGTTTCGGCAGCTTTAAGAGTGGATAGAGCGGCCGTAAATTGATTTCTTATCGTGAAAGGGAAGGTGAGGACCCCATTTTCAGTCTCCTGAGCGTGACCTCTTGAACTGCCTTGTTCAAACAATATTCCCACACTTCCATTAATATCGGGGAAAGTAGAGCCTTTTCCATAGTAGAAGTCGTCATAGTTTTCTTCAGTATAATAAAGTGATCCAATTTCATCAAAAGCCGCAGCATGGAAACTTCCAATTTCACGGGTTAGATCCTGATTTTTTTTCGGGGTTAAAGGATGAGTCCTGGAGGGGATTCCCGGCTGAAAAAAGAAAGTTGAGTTAGATCCCATTTCATGATGATCTGTAAGGATATTAGGATACCAATCATGAAAAGTGGAGATCCTGGCCTGAGATTCCGGCAATTGTACCGGCAACCAGTCACGGTTCATGTCAAACCAATAATGATTGGTTCTTCCTCCCGGCCAAACTTCACTGTATTCCCTGTCCTGTGGATCTGGATTGATATTTTTACTTTTATTGGTGTTAGCCCAGTAAGCGAATCTTTGCAAACCGTCAGGGTTAAAAGACGGATCAAGCAAGATCACTGTGTTTTTCAATGTTTCTTCAATTTCCTTTCCTTCGGCAGCTGCCAGGTGATAAGCATATAAAAGAGCTGCGTTGGAACCACTGGCTTCATTACCATGAATCGAAAATCCCTGATTGATCACTACCGGCATATTCTCAATATTTAAACCTTCGGAATCCTTTTCTAAAAGTCTCAGGTGATTTTGCCGAATTTCCTCCAGCCTTTCCAAATTCCCGGGAGAGGAGACGGTTAGCAATACTAAAGGCCTACCTTCATAGGTGAAGCCTCTGTTTTCCATTTTTATGCGGGGAGAAACTTCGGCCAGTTTGGTCAAATATTGAATTAATCTGTCATGGCTAACATGCCATTCGCCGGGTACATAACCTAAAACATCCTGGGGAGTGGGAATGTCCTCATTGTATTTGACATCTTCAGGTAGATAGTAATCAAGCTCAACTTTGGAAATTTGAGCGGTAATAGTAAAGAAAGAGAATAGGAAAAGTGCGGAAATAATACGGCGCATACTAACTGGATTGTAAAGGATTCGAAAAAGTCTAATATAAAAAAAACCGTTCTTAAAAGAACGGTTTAAAATTTAAGGGGGCATTTTTAACTATATATCGTCAAAACTTACATCTGTAAATTTTTCCGCTGTTGGAGAAGCTGCAGTTTCTGCTTCTTCTTCATATTCCTTTTTATAATCTTTTTGATGACGTTCGCTGATCACTTCTTCACCTTTTTCATTGATGATGTAGTTTGTCATCTCTTCAAGGATCTCTCTAAATCCGTCGAAATCTTCTTTGTAAAGGTAAATCTTGTGTTTTTTGTAGTAGAAAGAACCATCTTCATTTGTGAACTTCTTGCTTTCAGTAATCGTTAGATAGTAATCATCTGCCCGGGTAGATCTTACATCAAAAAAATAAGTTCTTCTTCCCGCTCTTAAAACTTTAGAGAATATTTCCTCTTTCTCCATCATTCCCTTGTCGCTCATAAAATAGATTCTTTAGTGATTTGTTATTGTCGAGTCCAAAAATCTAAAAATTTTTAACATCTAACAAAAAATTTTCACATTTCTTTTTCATTTAGCTGTTTTGCGTACAGTTCTTTATAATAACCTTCGGTTTCCAGCAAATCATTATGAGTTCCTTCCTGTACGATCTGTCCATCTTCAAGAATCATGATCTTATCGGCATTTTTTGCTGAAGAGATCCTATGGCTTACAATGATGGAGGTTTTATTCTTCGTGATTTCGAAAAGGTTATTCAGGATTTCTTCTTCGGTTTCGGTATCAACTGCTGAAAGACAATCGTCAAAAAGCAGGATCTCGGGATCGTGAATGATCGCCCGGGCAATAGAGACACGCTGTTTTTGACCTCCGGAAAGCGTAATTCCTCTTTCTCCCAGCACCGTATCATAACCTTTGTTAAAACCGGTTATATTTTTATGAACCGAAGCATTTTTAGCGGCGGTTATGATCTCTTCCTCGGTAGCATCAGTTTTTCCAAATTTGATATTATTCCTAATACTATCGCTAAAAAGGAAGGCATCCTGAGGCACATAGCCAATACTTTCCCTTAAACTTTTTAAATTAAGGTCGTTGATCTTTCTGTTATCGATAAGTAACTCACCATTATCAATATCATAAAGTCTACCTATCAATTCCAGGATCGTGGATTTACCCGATCCGGTTTTTCCGATAATAGCCAGGGTTTCACCTTTACTAACTTTAAAAGAAACATTTTTTAAAGCAGTGATATTAGTATCGTCGTAAGTAAAGCTTACATTTTTAAATTCTATACTTCCATCAATTTTATCGGCTTCTGCTTTTGGGTTTATAATTTCCGGTTTTTCTTTAAGGAATTCATTGATCCTTTCCTGTGAAGCATCAGCCTGTTGAACCAGAGAAGTTACCCATCCAATAGAAGCCACCGGCCAGGTTAACATATTCACATACAGAATGAATTCTACAAGCACATCTATATTGGCAATTTGCCCCGAAATGATCTGTCTCCCGCCAATATAGATAACGATGATATTGCTTATTCCAATCAACAGCACCATAAGTGGAAAAAAGAAGGCCTGGACTTTTACCAGGGAGATGTTTTTGTCTCTGCTGCCATTTGAAAGTTCGGTGAAGTTTTCGTTTGTTTGAGGTTCAATTCCGTAAGATTTGATCACGGCTATCCCGCTAAAACTTTCCTGAGTAAAAGTGTTTAATTTACTTAAGTATTGCTGTACGATCGTACTTCTTTTGTGGATGGCAACACTTAATTTGTAAATAGAAAATGCCAGCACAGGTAATGGAATTACTGTGTAAAGGGTAAGTTCCGGCGCGGCCTGTATCATGAAGATTAGAACCACCACGGTAGAGGTGAAGGTGGTAACACTATACATGATAGCCGGTCCCAGATATAATCTTACTTTGGATACATCTTCACTAATCCGGTTCATTAGATCACCGGTTCTGTTCTTCTTGTAAAAATTTAAGGATAGATCCTGATAATGCTGAAATACTTCATTTTTAAGGTCATATTCCATATGCCTGGAAACCACAATAAAGGTTTGCCGCATTAAAAAAGTAAGGAAGGCCGCGATAAGCGTGGTACCTATAATCAGCATGATGTTATAGGCCAGTTCGCTTTTTACGGTTTCAATATCGGTTACCTTACCGTTGATGTATTTTTCAATGATCACAGTACTCTTTCCTATAAGCGGAATGTAGTAAATGGCAAAAATTCTGGCAGCAATGGTTATCACCAACCCACTCAGTAATTTCCATTTGTAGCGGTAAAAATACTTATTAAGATGCTGAAGGTTCTTCATTCAGAAATGTTTGGCTAAATTGCGGATTCTGTAATTTAACACGTTTTAAATCCCCGCTTTTTAAATTATTGTTATTTTTGTTCAGGATTTTTGGTAAAAATAAAAATCTGAATAATTTAAAAATCAACATTTATGCAAGTTGACGTTCTAAATGCAAAAGAACTAAAAAAGGCTGCTCCGGTATTCGGACAGGTGTCGTTCGATGAACACGAACAAATCGTTTTTTGCAACGACAAAGATACAGGATTAAAGGCAATTATTGGTATTCACAATACGGTTTTAGGACCTGCTTTGGGTGGTACCCGTATGTGGAATTATTCAAGTGAATGGGAAGCTGTAAACGATGTTTTGCGTCTTTCCAGAGGAATGACTTTTAAAAGTGCGATCACCGGATTAAATCTTGGTGGTGGTAAAGCTGTGATCATTGGTGATGCCAAAAAAGATAAGACTCCTGCTCTTATGAAGAAGTTTGGGGAATTTGTACATTCTTTAGGTGGAAAGTACATCACTGCAGAAGATGTTGGAATGGAAACTTCAGATATGGATACTGTAAGAGAGGTAACTCCTTACGTAACCGGAATTTCTGAATCTAAAGGTGGTGCCGGGAATCCTTCTCCTATTACTGCTTATGGAGTTTTTATGGGAATTAAAGCTTCGGCTAAATTCAAATATGGATCAGACGATCTTGAAGATAAAAAAGTTCTTGTACAGGGGATTGGTCACGTAGGTGAAACCCTTGTGGAATATCTTACGGGTGATGGAGCTGAAGTATTTATCAGCGATATTAATGAAGAACGTCTACAGGAAGTAAGTAAAAAATACGGT
The DNA here is from genome assembly GCF_048285835.1 of Christiangramia aquimixticola. NCBI lineage: Bacteria > Pseudomonadati > Bacteroidota > Flavobacteriia > Flavobacteriales > Flavobacteriaceae > Christiangramia > Christiangramia aquimixticola. The sequence goes on along the minus strand of NZ_JBLVTL010000001.1, from coordinate 514,762 downwards.
GCACATATTTTTACTGAAGCAGATATTTATGCTGCAGATGTGGATATTTACGCGCCTTGTGCTTTAGGAGCTACAATCAATGACAATACTATTGAAAGATTAAAAGTGGATATCATCGCCGGTGCTGCGAACAATCAGCTGGCAGATGAGGTATCTCACGGTGAGATCTTACAACGAAGAGGTATCGTATATGCTCCGGATTTTCTTATAAATGCCGGTGGAATTATAAACGTATATGCCGAGCTTGAAAATTATGACAAGCAGGAGATCATGCGCAAAACCGAAAATATTTATAATACTACTCTTAGAATTCTCGAAAAAGCCGCGAATGATGATATTACCACTCATTTTGCCGCTTTACAAATTGCGAAGCAAAGAATCGAGGACAGAAAAAATCAAAATTTAAATTAGTCAGTTCTAATTTATTGGTATTTTTGCAGGACGAAAGCCCAAAGCTTTCGTCCTTTCTAATTTATAAAAGTTCTTTTACAATTATGTTGACAAGAAGACATATCAGGGTTAAAGTAATGCAATCGCTATATGCTTTTAACCAAAGCCAAAATGATAACCTTGCCACAGAGGAGAAATTCCTTCTGAAGAGTATGCAGGAAATGTATGACCTGTTTCTGCTTCAGATCAGTCTCATTACAGAAATAAGAGAACACGCCGAAGTTTTTCTTGAAAAATCACAACAAAAACATCTTGCCACTACCGAGGAGAAAGATCCCAACCGCAAGTTTGTAGACAATCAAATTTTTAAGATCCTTAATGAGAACGAAAGCATTCAGAATGCTCTAGAGGCTCATAAAATCACACACTGGAAACAGGATGATGAGTATGTTGCCATTATCTGGAACGAAATTCGAAATAGTGCCCTGTACGAAGAGTACATGGAAACGCGCGAATCCAGTTTTAAGATCGACAAGGAATTTATCATTGCCATATTCAAGGAGATCATTGCACCAAATGATAAACTATATGAATATTTAGAAGACAAAAAATTAACCTGGGTGGATGATCTTCCTTTGGTTAATACCGCTCTTTTAAAATTCCTTCAGAAGTTAAAAGAATCAACGGGCAGAGAAAAGAGAATTACTCAGTTGTTCAAAAATGAAGAAGACAAGGAGTTTGCTTTGAAGCTTTTTCAGAAAACCTATTTGAACGATGACAGCCTTTCTGAAGAAATGCTTGGGAAGACCCCAAACTGGGATAAAGACAGGATTGCTGAAGTAGATATGGTTCTTATAAAAATGGCTATCTGTGAATTTTTAAAATTCAGCAGTATTCCGGTAAAAGTTACCATCAATGAATATCTGGAGATCGCCAAGGAATATAGTACACCAAAAAGTAGCATTTTTATAAATGGGGTTTTAGATAAACTTTCCAAAGAATATCAAACGGAGGAGAAATTAAATAAAACCGGCAGAGGTCTTATGTAGTAAAGATTTTTTACTATTTTTATCAATTAGTAATTAAACAAAATAACTTCACCATGAAAAAAACAATTTTAATGTTTGCAGCAGTGGGAGCCATGCTGTTCACCGGATGTAAAGATAATGCTTCTGATAAGGTTAAAGCCGAGAATGTAGAAGCTGCCGAAGATCGTGACGCTAAGGAAACGAACTATCCGGAGATCACTTTTGAAGAAAGCGAGTTTGATTTTGGTAATATCGCCAAAGGAACTAACGTAGAGCACGTGTTTAAATTCACAAATACCGGAGATGCGCCGCTTGTGATCACCAATGCTTCAAGTTCTTGTGGTTGTACAGTTCCAACTTATCCAAAGAATGAAACTATCGCTCCGGGAGAATCTGGTGAAATGCTAGTGAAATTCAATGGTTCAGGAAATGGACAGGTTACAAAAACAGTAACTGTATCTGCTAATACTGAAACCGGAAAAGAGCAAATAAAAATCAAAGCTTTTGTAGAAGCTGACGAAAACGAGAGCTAAAAGCATATATGGATCAATTAACGCAGTTTGCACCAATTATTTTAATGTTTGTGGTGGTGTATTTTTTTATGATACGCCCACAAATGAAAAAAGCGAAGCAAGAGAAAAAATTTGCTTCAGAACTTAAAAAAGGAGATCGTATAATTACCAAAAGCGGAATGCACGGGAAAATTGTCGATTTTAGTGAAAAGAATAATTCGGTGATAATAGAAACCGGAGCCGGTAAAATTACTTTTGACAAATCATCCATCTCTATGGAAATGAGTCAGAAATTAAACGAACCGGTAAAGGATAAGAAGTAATAATTATCTGATAACAATAAAAAAAAGCAGCTTGAAAAAGCTGCTTTTTTTATTTAACAATTTTTATACTTGTCGTGAAGGCCTACTCCCTTTTTTATCATAGGGATAATTTTCTCCATTCTTTTAATTTTTGTGGCTTCCCGTTTGGCTTCGCTTATATGATCTGCATATTCTCTTTGCTTTCCGGGAGTAAGTTGATCAAAACTTTCTTTAAGTTCCTTGTCTTCGTCTAAAGCCTTTTCAAATTCCGGACAGATAATGAGTTCTTTTTTAGTTACGACCTTTTTAATTTCTTTTCCCGCCTTTCCATTTTCTATGGCCTCTTTTACATAAGGGAGGATGTCATTAACACTCAGTTCATGATCAGCATCCAGTTTGATCTGTCTCATTGCCTTTGTTTTGCCTTCCTGAGCATTTACCAGCATGCTGGTATTTTTCTCCAGTAAAGCTCCTTTAAATAGCCATATCCCATAGTGATTTTTAAATGCACTTAATCCTACTACATTTTTTCCGTTAAGGGTGTAAACGGGTGCCCCCCATTTAATAGCAGGTTTTAAACCCGTACTCAGGATCATGTCATGAAGCAGCCTGAGTTCCCTATCCCATTTTGGATGGGAATCAAAGTATTCTTCAATATTCTTTACGGCCATGGGTTAGAGTTTTATTCGTATTTCTTTGCAGTTAATTCTGCAAGTTTAATAATGACTTCGGTAGCTTTTTGCATGCTTTCCACGGGAACATATTCATATTTCCCATGAAAGTTATGGCCACCGGCAAAAATATTAGGGCATGGTAATCCCATAAAGCTTAACTGCGCACCGTCTGTCCCGCCACGAATTGGTTTGATAATAGGGGTAACACCCACTTCTTCCATGGCTTTTTGAGCCAGGTCTACGATGTGCATTACCGGTTCAACCTTTTCGCGCATATTGCGATATTGATCTTTGATCTCGATTTTTATACATTCTCTTTCATACTGACTGCATATCTCACTAACCAGGTCGCGCATCATTTCCTTTCGGGCTTCAAAATGAGTGGTGTCATGATCCCTGATGATATACTCCAGTTTGGTTTCTTCTACATCTCCTTTTATACTGCTTAAATGAAAAAATCCCTGCCTGCCTTCTGTATGTTCGGGAGTTTCCAGTCTTGGTAGTGAATTGATGAAGTCCTGAGCGATATACATGCTGTTCACCATTTTGTCCTTCGCATAACCGGGATGAACACTTTTACCTTCTACAGTAATGACTGCCTGAGCAGCGTTGAAATTTTCATATTCCAATTCGCCAATCTGGCTTCCATCCATGGTATAAGCCCATTCAGCACCAAATTTCTCCACATCAAATTTATGAGCACCTCTCCCAATTTCTTCATCTGGAGTAAAGCAAATTCTTATGGTACCGTGAGGAATTTCTGGATTATCCACCAGGTATTCCATGGCAGATACAATTTCTGTTATTCCTGCTTTATCATCGGCACCAAGAAGCGTAGTACCATCTGTGATAATTATAGTTTGACCTTTATACTGAAGGAGGTCTTCAAAATATTCCGGAGAAAGGATAATGTCTTTTTCCTTATTCAGTACAATATCATTTCCATCATAATTTTCAATGATCTGAGGATTCACATTGGTTCCGGAAAAATCTGGAGTGGTATCAAAATGGGCTACAAAACCAATTACGGGAACCTGGTGAGGAATATTAGATGGGAGCGTAGCCATAACGTAGGCATGTTCGTCTATGCTAACATCCTGAAGCCCGATCTCTTTTAATTCTTCAGCGAGTTTTTTCGCTAAATCCCATTGTTTTAGGGTGCTGGGAGTAGAATTACTGGAAGGATCGCTCTGAGTATCTATTTTTATATAACTAATAAACCTGTTGGTGATTCTTTCTTTATTGATCATTATGATTATTGAATTAGAAACCCCTATAAAATATAGGTTGTTACAAATATAAATTTCGAAAATCTCTTTTTTCTTAATCTTTTTAAAATAGTGCTAAATTTTTTTCAATTGCGGTAATTCTAGCCATAGAAACGAAAAAATCTATAGTTAAAAAACCTAAATTTTAGTATCAATTCAAGGAATATTTATGAGAAAAAATTAAATAAGGTATATTTAGGGGAACAAAAACATTAAATATGAAGAAATTTTACTTTTTAATTTTATCGTTTTTACTGTGTGCGGTCGTACAAGCACAGAACAGAACTATTGAAGGAATTGTAATGGATGAAAACTCTCAACCTCTAGGGGGAGTTTCGGTTGCTATTAAAGATACCAACCGCGGAACCATTACAGATTTTGATGGGAAATTTTCCCTGGAGGCCGAATTTGGCCAAACCCTTGTATTCACATTTGTAGGCTATGATGCCCGTGAAGTGGTTATTGATAAAGAAAAAATAAATGTAACCATGGTGTCCGGGATGGCCCTGGGTGAAGTTGTTCTTGTAGGTTCCAGAAACCGAAGCAGAACAGTGGTGGAAAGCACCGTGCCTATTGATGTACTTGATGTGCAGGAAATGACGGTAGCGGTTCCTCAGGTTAACTTAAACCAGATGCTTAACTATGTAGCGCCTTCTTTCACTTCTAATACTCAAACAATATCTGATGGGACAGATCATATTGATCCGGCTTCTTTAAGAGGACTTGGTCCAGATCAGGTGCTTGTACTTATTAACGGGAAGCGTAGACACAACTCCTCACTTGTGAACGTAAATGGTACTTTTGGTAGAGGTAGTGTGGGAACCGATTTAAATGCGATTCCGGCTTCAGCAATTAAAAGAATTGAAGTTTTACGTGATGGTGCTGCTGCCCAGTATGGGTCTGATGCTATCGCAGGGGTGATCAACATCGTTCTTGAAGATCAAACAGATCAATTGAGTGTGAATGTTACCACAGGTGCAAACTTCTCAAAGAATGCCAATGAGCAAACCGGTGGTGTTGACGGAGAAACCGTGAACGTTGCGGCTCGTTATGGTATCGACCTTGGAGAAAATGGTGGTTATATAACCTTTGCCGGTGATTTTGATTACCGTGAAGATTATAACCGAATGAGAGAATGGGAAGGTTCTATTTTCAATGCTTATAACGCAATTGAATATCGTGCTTCCAATGCCGGAGCAAACATTGCAAATCTTTCTGATGATCAGATCAAGGATTTCGCTCAGCAGGTTTCTTACTTCAGCAGTGATTTTAAAAATGATATCAATAATGCTCCAGACAGAGCGACTTTACAGTCTCTTTTAGGAATGGATGTTACAGAAAATGAGCTTAGCGCCCGTGGCCTTGAAAGAACAGATTTCAACATGAGAGTTGGACAATCTGCACTTAGAGGTGGTAGATTTTTTGCAAATATGTCTTTGCCATTGGATGATGAAGGAACTGAATTGTATTCCTTCGCCGGAATAAGTTCCCGTAGAGGTAACTCTGCCGGTTTCTATAGATTACCTAATCAAAGCCGTACTTATACTCCTATATACATCAATGGTTTCCTTCCGGAAATTAACTCTAAGATCAAGGATCAGTCCTTTGCAGTTGGGGTTAAAGGAGAAATAGCTGAATGGGGAGTTGACTTTAGTAATACCTGGGGACAGAATGAGTTCCAGTATTTTATTTCCAATACAGCGAATGCATCTTTACAGAGAGCTAGCCCAACATCTTTTGATGCCGGTGGATTCTCTTTTATGCAGAACACAACCAACCTTGATGTAAGCAGATTATTCGAGGATGTTTTCATGGGAATGAACATTGCTTTTGGAGCTGAACACCGTTTTGAGAACTATGAGATCATGGCAGGTGAAAAAGGTTCTTACGAGCAATATACTGCGAATGGTGATGTTGTACTAAGATCAGATCAGCAGCCAGCGCAAGATTTCTTTGGAAGTGCAAGACCGGGAGGATCCCAGGTATTCCCTGGATTTAGCCCGAAAAATGAACTTTCAAGAGAAAGAAACAGTATTGCAGGATATTTTGATGTGGAAATGGACTTTAGCGAAAAAATGCTAATGACCTTTGCTTCAAGATTTGAAAACTATTCAGATTTTGGATCAACATTGAACTTTAAGCTTTCTTCAAGATATAAGCTTACAGATAATATCAACATTAGAGGTGCTGCCAATACAGGATTTAGAGCACCATCTTTACACCAGTTATATTTTAACTCTACGTCAACGATCTTTGATAATGCAGGTAATCCTCAGGAAGTGGGAACTTTCTCCAATGATAGCCGTCCGGCAGAATTATTGGGAATCCCTCAGTTAAAAGAGGAGACTTCGCAAAGTATCAGTCTTGGATTTACAGCTAAAATGCCAGATGCCAACCTGTCACTTACCGTAGATGGATATTTCGTAGCGATCGATGATCGTATTGTATATACTGGACAATTTAGTGGACCAGGTACAGGAACTGAGCTTGATAACCTTTTAGCTCAGGCAAATGCGACTGCCGCATCTTTCTTTGCGAACGCGATCGATACTGAGTCTAAAGGATTGGATATTGTATTAACTCACAAAGCTTTCTTTAATGACGATGTAAGTTTAAAATCTGACCTTGCTGCAACTCTTTCTAAAACAAAGAAAGTAGGAGATATTAATGCTTCTCCGGTATTGGAAAGAGCAGGTCTTGTAGATACTTATTTCCCTGAAGACAGTAGAGTTTATTTAGAGGAAGCAGTGCCAAGAACTAAGGTGAACCTAACTAATAGTTTAACTGCGGGAGACTTTAATGTGTTCCTTAGAAATGTTTACTTTGGAGAGGTGACTGAAGCTTCTACAGTACTTGCAAATCAGCAGGTGTTTAGCTCTAAGGTAGTAACAGATCTTTCTGTTGGTTACCATGCTTCAGATGCTTTGACCTTTACAGTTGGAGCTAATAATATCTTTGATATTTATCCAGACAGAGCAGAAGATGCGTTTAACAATCGTAGTTCAGGAAGATTTGACTGGTCTCGTAGAGCACAGCAATTTGGAATAGGTGGACGTTTCATGTTTGCAAGAATGAGTATTAAATTAGATTAAGAATTATCTTATTCAATAATTTTAAAAGGCAGCCAATTGGCTGCCTTTTTTTATTTCAAAGCTTAGCATAAGGCTTAAAAAATCCCCTTGGTTTTATAGAATTTCGGTTACTTTTGCACAAACCACCAGTAATGTATAAGTCTTTAATCCGTCCCGTCCTCTTTAAGTTCGATCCTGAGAAAATCCATTATTTCACCTTCGATTTCCTGAGAAAATTAAGTAAAATTCCGGGTGCAACATCTTTCCTGAAAAACAAATTTCAAATGGAGGATCCCAGGCTGGAAAGAGAAGTTTTCGGATTGAAGTTTAAAAACCCTGTGGGTCTTGCCGCCGGATTTGATAAAGATGCCAGGTTGTATAAGGAGTTATCTGGTTTAGGATTTGGGTTTATAGAAGTAGGAACCGTGACCCCTAAACCTCAAGCCGGGAATGAGAAAAAAAGGTTATTCAGATTAAAAGAAGATTCGGCCATTATCAACCGCATGGGATTTAATAATCTGGGAGTAGAGCAGATGGTGGAGCGGCTTAAGGAAAACACCAACGTTTTAATTGGTGGGAATATCGGGAAGAACAAGGTCACTCCTAACGAAAATGCCGTGGACGATTATCTATATTCTTTTGAAGCACTTTTTGACCATGTGAATTATTTTGTGGTAAATGTAAGCTCACCCAATACTCCAAATCTTCGGGAGCTTCAGGATAAAGAGCCATTGATGCATTTATTGAACGTGCTTCAGCAAAAGAATAATGAAAAAGCAGAACCAAAACCAATCCTGCTTAAAATTGCTCCAGATCTTACCGATGATCAATTGATGGATATCATAGATATCGTTCAGGAAACCAAAATTGCAGGGGTAATAGCTACTAATACCACTATTTCCAGAGAGGGCTTGAAATCTTCAAATAAGAACGAAATGGGAGGATTAAGTGGAATACCATTAACCAAACGATCCACTGAAGTGATTAGATTCCTATCCCAAAAAAGTAACAGATCTTTTCCAATTATTGGGGTGGGAGGTATTCATACTGCAGATGATGCAATTGAAAAACTTAAAGCAGGTGCCAGTCTGGTTCAGCTTTATACCGGATTTATTTATGAAGGGCCTGAACTTATTAAGGCTATCAACAAAAGGATTCTGGAAGAGGGATTGTGATTCGATAATTTATGCTGGAACAATTAATTCCATTCCTAACAGCCTCCATTTTATTAACGATCTCACCGGGCCCGGATCTAATTTACGTACTGGTAAGATCCATGGCTTATGGTTATAAACAAGGCATTGTAACCGCTACAGGCTTGGTCTCAGGAATATTGATCCATACCAGTCTGGTAGCATTTGGAGTTTCTGCGCTCATAAAACAGTCAGATCAGATATTCCTGTTTATCAAGATTCTGGGTGCTTTATATCTATTATATCTGGCATATCAGGTATATAAAAGTGATGCCCGGATAGCTTTTTCTGCTGAAGGGATCGGCCAAAAAAGTATGTCGAAGTTGTTTAGACAGGGATTTATAATGAATGTGCTTAACCCAAAAGTGAGCATATTCTTTCTGGCATTTTTCCCTGGTTTCTTATGGGATCCTGAAGGAAATACGGTACTTCAGTTCTATTTTCTTGGTGCAATTTTCATACTTCAGGCATTGGTGATATTCTCTGCAGTGGCTATTAGCGCTCATAAGATCTCTACTTATATTAAATCCCATCCTCATGCCGGGATTTTTCTGAAGTGGATGCAGATTGTAATATTTATACTGATTGCTGTTCTCATTCTCCTTTAATTGAAGTTTTCTTAGTGAGCCTGGCTGAAAATCGTTTCAGAATCTCATATTATCAATAAAACTTTATTCTTTTTAAATTTTCTCCAAAATGCTATCTTTGGCCATATGGTAAAAGTGAAATTAATCGAATGTCCGCGGGATGCGATGCAGGGAATAAAGGAATTTATTCCTACTGAAGAGAAAGCTCAATATATACAGTCACTTTTGCGCTGTGGATTTGATACTATCGATTTTGGAAGTTTCGTATCTCCCAAGGCAATTCCCCAAATGAAGGATACTGCCGATTTGCTTTCCAGGCTAGATCTTTCTGCCACCAGCAGTAAACTGCTAGCCATTGTGGCCAATACCCGTGGTGCTCAGGATGCCTCTCAATTTGAAGAAATCGATTATCTGGGCTATCCTTTCTCTATCTCAGAGAATTTTCAAATGAGGAATACCCATAAAACCATTGCTGAATCTGTAGAGGTTCTGCAGCAAATTTTGGATATCGCTAACAATGCCAATAAAGAGGTGGTGGCTTATCTAAGTATGGGATTCGGGAATCCTTATGGAGACCCATGGAATGTGGAGATTGTAGGGGAATGGACCGAGAAAATGGCAGCAATGGGTGTAAAGATACTTTCACTTTCCGATACTGTAGGAACGTCAACCCCGGAAATTATTGACTATTTGTTCTCTAACCTTATTCCAAAATTTCCTGAAATCGAATTCGGAGCTCATCTTCATACCACTCCTTCAAAATGGCACGAAAAGATCGATGCGGCGTATAATGCCGGGTGTCGAAGATTTGACGGAGCCATCCAGGGATTTGGGGGCTGTCCCATGGCTAAAGACGAACTTACCGGGAATATGCCTTCAGAAAAAATGCTTTCCTATTTCAATTCCAAAAAGGCTGATTCCAACATTAAAATGACCAGTTTTGAATCTTCATACAATGAAGCTTCAAAGATCTTCACGAAATACCATTAGGTCGCTTTATAGTAAATAAGGAATCGATCTAAAAAAGTTATTTAAATTTAATCTAAATAAATTTGTAACACCCGAAACGGGCATATATATTTGCAGCCGAAACTTAATTACTATTTTTATCAAGTCTAAATAAGATATAATGACTAAATTTTATTTTACAATAGTATTCGGATTGTTGAGTGCTATTTCAATTGCCCAAACTACACAGGATAGTATCACATTTGATCCGCAAAAACAGCAAAATGCTGCTCAGAGAATTTTATCTGGTAACTTTTCAAAAGCTGTAACTCTTGGAGCTTATGGTGAAATCAATTACAATCAGCCGGAAGGTGATAATGGTGAGCTGGATGTTCAAAGACTGGTGATGCTTTTAGGTTACCGTTTTAATGATAAAGTTCAGTTCGTTTCAGAAATTGAATTTGAGCATGTTGAAGAAGTATATGTAGAGCAGGCGTTTGTGAACTATAACTTTGCAGATAATGTGAATCTTCGTGCAGGTTTAATGCTTGTACCAATGGGAATCGTGAATGAGTATCACGAGCCTACAACTTTTAACGGAGTGGAAAGACCGGCAGTGGACAATGCAATTGTTCCTACTACCTGGAGAGAAATTGGAGTTGGTGTTACCGGGAGAATCAACAGCGCTTCTTTGGGTTACCAGGCATACATTTTCAACGGTTTTAAATCTACTAATGCTGATGGTACCGGGAGAATTGGTGGAAGCAGTGGCCTTAGAGGTGGACGTCAAAAAGGTATAAAGTCTACCATCAATAAGCCAAACCTGTCTGCGAAATTAGATTACTATGGCTTCCCTGGATTACGTCTTGGTCTTGCCGGATACTTTGGAAGAACTCAGGCAGATGACGAGATCGATCACGTTGATGGTGCCGATGTTGGAATGTCAATGATTGGTTTCGACGCCAGATATGCTTATAGAAAATTCACTGCCAGAGGTCAGTTTATCTATGCAGGTTTAAGCGATACTGAAGCTTATAACGAATTAACAGGAAAAGATCTTGGTAGCGAACTACAAGGTTGGTATGCTGAAGTTGCTTATAATCTATTGCCAATTCAAAACGAGCAAAAATTGTTCGCTTTTACAAGATATGAGCAGTATGACACACATGCAGGTGTGGAAGGAAATCTGGTTCAAAATAACGCCTATAATAGAAATGATCTAACTATGGGATTAAGCTATCACATAGCTCCGGGTGTTGTTTTTAAAGGTGATTACCAGATTAGAGACAATGATGCTGTGAATGCAGACATTCCAAACAGATTGAATTTTGGAGTTGGAGTATGGTTCTAATTAGAATACATAATTAGCCAAAAGTCGGGATGGTTAGCGCTATCCTGACTTTGGTATTTTTATTGCAGTTATAAGTAAAATTAAAGATGATGGTGAAAAATTTAATTATAATATTCGTTTCCTTCTTATCATTTACTGTGGCATTGGAAAAAAGCCCCGGTAAAAAAATTGATAGGGAAGTTGAGGATGTTTTCGAAATTGAGGAACCTACTTATAATACTGTAAAGGTGCCTTCCCATATAAAAACTCCTTCAAAAATTTCTAAGGAGAATTTTTACAAAATTTTTTCTAATAAGAAACTGCAGGGCTATGTTTATGTTGATAAAGCCCCCAGTAAAACTGCACAATTCGATTATCTCGTTATCTTTGACAAAAATCTGACCATAGTAAAGACCAAAGTTTTGGTGTATCGGGAAGAATATGGAGGAGAGATTGGAAGCAGAAGGTGGTTGAAACAATTTATTGGTAAAACCAGTGGAGATGATCTGTATGATGTTGCAGCCATTTCCGGAGCTACGATCTCGGTAAGATCAATGAAAAATGCAGTTGGAGATATTCTTGAAACAGTTGGAATTCTACGGTCCAATAATGTTATCTAATGAACTATAACGGACTCTTACTTCGTTTACCTAATGAAATAAAATATTTTCTGGCAGTTTTTGTCCTTGTATTAAGTGTAGGCTATTTTACAGGTTTACTCTTTGTAGGTCAAACAGAATCTACCAATCCTGATGGGATCGAAGAAAATTATCTGGGAAATGAAGATGAGCCGGAAGCTGAAGTTATGAAGTTTGAAAAAGGTGAGCGCGAAATGCTTACCATTATTCATACTCATATTCTTTCCATGTCCTTTATATTTTTCTTACTTGGATGCATTCTATTACTTACCCGCTTACCTAAAAAGCTGAAATTCTTTTTAATAATTGAACCTTTCTTCTCCATCATTCTGACTTTTGGAGGTATTTATTTAATGTGGAAAGGGATATCATGGATGAAATATATTGTGATGATCTCCGGTATTTTGATGACCCTTATCTTCGCAACTTCTGTTTGGATAATTTTCTACCAGTTACTTTTTAAAAAAGAATTATTGGAGCCTCAAAATCAGGTTTCTGATATATAAAACGTATATTTGCACGCAATTAAATCTTTAATTGCGATGACAGCACACGATTCAAAAATTCTTGGAGAGGGACTTACTTACGATGATGTATTATTAGTTCCGGCTTACTCTGAAGTTCTTCCAAGAGAAGTTAGTATCCAATCCAAATTCACCCGTAATATTCCAATTAACGTTCCTATCGTTTCTGCAGCGATGGATACCGTTACCGAGTCCCGTATGGCGATTGCCATGGCCAGGGAAGGTGGAATTGGTGTGCTTCATAAGAACATGAGCATCGAACAACAGGCATTGAAAGTTCGCAAAGTAAAGCGGGCAGAAAGTGGGATGATCATAGATCCGGTAACCTTACCCATTTCAGCAAAAGTAGGTGATGCAAAGGAATCCATGAGAGAGCATAGTATTGGTGGAATTCCAATCGTGGATGAAGAAGGAAAACTCTTAGGGATAGTTACCAACCGTGATCTTAGATTTGAAAAAAATCTTAATCGTCCAATTTCTGAAGTTATGACCTCAGAAAATTTAGTGACCGTTGCCGAAGGAACTTCCCTGGATGATGCAGAAGATATTTTACAGGAAAATAAGATCGAAAAATTACCTGTTGTAAACGAGGATGATAAATTAGTTGGCCTTATCACTTTTCGTGATATTACCAAACTAACTCAAAAGCCTATGGCTAATAAGGATAGTTTTGGAAGGCTGAGAGTCGCTGCTGCTGTGGGTGTTACCGGAGATGCGGTAGATCGTGTAGAAGCATTGGTGAATGCCGGTGTGGATGCCGTTATCATAGATACTGCCCATGGACATACCAAAGGTGTGGTACAGGTGCTAAAAGAGGTAAAAAATAAATTCCCTGAGCTTGATGTGGTGGTAGGTAATATCGCCACCGGGGAAGCAGCTAAATATTTAGTGGAAGCAGGAGCAGATGCGGTTAAAGTTGGAATTGGTCCGGGATCAATTTGTACAACCCGGGTTGTAGCGGGAGTTGGATTTCCTCAATTTTCTGCGGTTCTTGAAGTTGCCGCTGCCATTAAAGGAAGTGGCGTTCCGGTGATCGCCGATGGAGGAATACGTTATACCGGTGATATTCCAAAAGCTATCGCTGCCGGAGCAGATTGCGTTATGTTAGGTTCTTTGCTTGCAGGTACTAAAGAATCTCCCGGAGAAACCATTATTTATGAAGGGAGAAAATTCAAGTCTTACCGCGGAATGGGTTCTGTAGAAGCTATGGAAAAAGGATCTAAAGACCGTTATTTCCAGGATGTGGAAGATGATATCAAAAAGCTTGTGCCGGAAGGTATCGTAGGAAGGGTACCTTATAAAGGTGACCTGGAAGAAAGTATTCACCAGTTTGTAGGTGGATTAAAAGCGGGAATGGGATACTGTGGTTCTAAAGATGTTGAAACGCTTAAAGAAACCGGTAGATTTGTTAAGATCACTGCTGCCGGAGTTCACGAAAGTCATCCTCACGATGTAACGATTACTAAAGAATCACCAAATTACAGCAGATAAGACAAATAAAAAAGGCTCCATTTCGGAGCCTTTTTTATTTATAGGATAGAAATGTGTTATTTCTATTTTTTTGTACCAACGGCTTCAGTTGGAGCAGCTGGCTTTGGCTCAATTCCCAGTTTTTTCAATACTTTCATGGTAATATCATCTTCAGCTCTTGAAAAAGCAATTCCGCTTGCACCGGCATGGAAGATCTGAGTGTAACCTTCCTCTGCGATAACCTCTTTCATTGCTTTGTCAATCTTGGCATAAAGCGGTCCGGTTAATTCATTTCTTTTCATCTGCATCATTACAGATGCTTTTTGTCTGAATCCTTTAATGCTGTTCTCCAATTCTATAATACTGGATTCTTTTTCTTTTTTTGCCTCATCAGTAAGTCCTGCGCTGGTTTCCTGATAATCTTTTACCTGAGCTTCATAATCTGTAATTGTAGACTTCAGGTCTGCCTGAAGTTCCTGATTATAGGCTTCCATGTTTTTGTTTATTTCCGCATTTTCAGGCATCTGGCTCAAAATATATTCGGCATCAATAGTTCCGAATTTGGATTGGGCATTGGCAGTAATACCTACGAATAACAATAAAATGGCTAAGCTAATTTGTTTCATTTTGTAATATTTTTTCACAAATATAACGGCCTGATTATAATAACAGTATAAATTCTCGTCAAATTAAGGCTTTAATGATCCAGAACGCTTTTTCCGGTTTCAACATAAGCCTTGAAATCTTCCATGTATTTATAAGATTGTTTTTTAAAGGTTCCGGGCATGATCCAGCCAATCAATTTCATGAAACCGCTAAATTTAAATTCGGTATAACTGAGCCATTGGGTGGTGTGATCATCAATTTCGGTAAAAATATTGGTTTGGTGATTGTACACACCTTTGGCTTCATAGGTGGCATCAAACTCTGTAGGTAAATTATTCTTAAGGATGGTTTCCTTCATTTCAATTTCCCGGCTGCCCATTTTATATTTTAAGAGATTCTGAGATCCTTCTGCTCCGGGCGCTCCTTTTATGGGATCCATAGCAATAAAACCGCGTTGCCAATGTCGAATACATTCAGGGTCTGAAAACTTTTCTGCCACTTCTTTCCGGGGCTTGTTTATGATAATCTCCTGCTGGTAATTCATATTCGTTTGATTGAATGAGTATTAAAGATAGGGGAGAATTAAATAATTTGAAAATTTATAATTTAGAGATACCTCTTTTCGTTATGCCTTTAGCTTGCAGAACCTTAACTTATTGTTATTTTTGCGCGGATAGTATTATTTGAATTGATACATGATTGAAACCTTCAGTTCAAATCCTGAGATTAAAAGAAACAATTTTGAAGAGAAGCTTTATTTGGTTCCAGTTTGCAATGTTATCCTTGCTTTTTATAAGCTGTGAGTATTTCAGGCAAACAGATGACAGGGTAGTAGTGGTGAGAGTAAACGATTCTTATTTGTATCAGGAAGACATTCAATCACTAATAGAGGAAGATACTTCACCGGAAGATAGCGCTATCATTGTAGGGAATTACATCACTAGATGGGCAACCCAACAGCTTCTAATTGATAGGGCTGAATTAAACCTGCCGGCTGCGCAGCAAAAAGAGTTCAATGATTTGGTTGAAAATTACCGCAACGAACTTTTTACCAATGCTTATACTGAAGCTGTGGTAAGCCGTGACCTTGATACATCTCTTAATGTTGAAGATATTCAGAAATATTACGAGCTTAATAAAGAGAATTTCGTTTTGAATGAAGATCTTGTAAAGCTTAGATATATCAACCTTCCTAAAAATGCCAATAATCTTGATGAAATTAGAAAAAGCTTTAGAAGGTTTAATCTGAAGGATCAGGAGGAATTGTCAAATATGGCGATTCAGTTTAGAAATTATTCCATGAACGATTCGGTTTGGGTAAAAACCAAATCTGTTTATAATAAAATTGGTCCGCTTTCTGTAGAGGACCGTGAACGTCTGCTTAAGAAATCCAATTTTATGGAATTACAGGATTCGCTAAATGTGTATCTTGTATACGTAAATGACGTTTTAAGCCGAAATGAGCAGGCACCTTTCGATTACGCTTCGGCAACCATTCGTGAAATTCTTCTGAATAAACGAAAACAAGCACTTATAAAAGAATTAGAAAAAGACATTACAAAAGATGCAATTAAAAATAATGAATTTGAAATCTACAATTAAACCAGTACTCGCAGGAGTTTGTATTTTACTATCCGGAATGGGATATGCTCAGGAAGTAGTAGTTACAGATAGTACTGCCATCCAGCCAGATGCCGAAGTTAAAAAGGTTGAAAAGGCTGCGCAGGGTGCTCAACGTAAAAAAGTAGATGGGATCGCCGCGGTGGTTGGTAATTATATTATCCTTGACAGTGATATTGACCTGATGTATAAGGATATGCAAAGTCAGGGAATTTCCACACAGGAAGTAACCGATTGTAATCTTGCAGGTTCACTTATGGAAAATAAGTTGTACGCTCATCATGCCATCCAGGATAGTATTATTATTCCAGATGCTCAGATTAATGGAGTGGTAGATCAGCAAATTAAAGGTCTTACGCAACAAGCAGGTTCTATAGAAAAGGTGCTTGATTTTTATAACAAAGAGACAGAGCAGGAACTGCGTGATGAGATCTTTAAGCTTACCAAGCAAAGACAGCTTTCACAGCAAATGCAACAAAAGATAATTGCAGATATTGAAGTTACTCCGGAAGAAGTAAGACAGTATTATGTGAAAATGGATGAAAAACCAATGTTCGGGACAGAGGTAGAGCTTGCTCAAATCGTGATCGAGCCGGAGATTCCACAAGCTGAAGTTAAAAAGATCGTGGACAGGTTGAACGAATTCAAAGCTGATATCGAAGAAAACGGAGCAAGTTTTAGCACCAAAGCGGTTTTATATTCTCAGGATCCGGGAACAGCATCAGATGGTGGTAGAATTACGCTTACCAGAAAAGATCCATTTGTAAAGGAATTTAAAGATGTTGCTTTTAGCCTTCAGGAAGGTGAGATTAGCGAGCCTTTTAAAACTGAATTTGGTTACCATATAATTCAGGTAGATAAAATAAGAGGGCAGACGGTAGAGCTGAGACATTTATTACTAATTCCAGATGTGACCAATGCATCTGTGGAAGCTGCTAAAAAGGAAATCGAAGAGCTAAGAAAAAAGATCGTAAATAACGAGATTGAGTTTGCTGCTGCTGCAAGAGAAGCTTCAGATGAGGAAGAAACAAGAGCTGAAGGTGGTAAACTTATCAACCCAAGAACAGGTGATACCCGTTTTGAACTTACCAAAATAGATCCGCAGTTATATAAGCAGGTAGAGGCTTTGGATGAAGGTGAGGTTTCTTTAATACTTACTCAGCAGGACAGAACGGGAAGACCTCAGTTCAAGATCATTAAGGTGACTAAAAAGATCGAGGAGCATGAAGCCAATTACGCGACAGATTATTTGAAGATCAAAGAACTGGCGCTAAGAGATAAACAACTTAAAGCTATTGAAAAATGGCAAAAGGAAAAGATCAAGGACACTTATATTAAAGTGAACGGGAAATACCGCGATTGCGACTACGCAAGCGGCTGGGTTAAAAACTAATTCCAATATATGTCTGACGTTGCACTGGTAGAAAAATTGGTAGAAAAGAATCGGGATCTAAAAAAAGAGATCGCGAAAGTTATTGTAGGTCAGGATGAGGTGGTGAACCAGATCCTGATCTCCATTTTTTCCGGTGGTCATTCATTATTGATAGGAGTGCCAGGTCTGGCCAAAACTCTTATAGTAAATACAATTGCCAGGGCCCTGGGGCTTGATTTTAAAAGGATCCAGTTTACGCCAGATTTAATGCCCAGTGATATTCTGGGATCTGAAATTCTTGATGAGAACAGGAAATTCAAATTTATTAAAGGTCCTATTTTCACCAATATTCTATTGGCAGATGAAATAAACCGGACTCCTCCAAAAACCCAGGCGGCCTTACTGGAGGCCATGCAGGAAAGAGCAGTAACGGTGGCTGGTCATCATTACAAACTTGACCTTCCTTATTTTGTTCTTGCAACTCAGAATCCCATAGAACAGGAAGGAACTTATCCATTACCCGAAGCTCAGCTGGATAGATTCATGTTCGCCATAAATCTTGAATACCCAAGCTTTCAGGAAGAAGTGGATGTGGTTAAAAAAACAACCACTGATGATATTCAGGAAGTGAATCCACTTTTTACCGCTTCAGAAATTCAGGAAATTCAGCAGGTGATTAGAAGGATCCCGGTGCCGGATAATGTGGTGGAATATGCGGTAAGGCTTGTGGCCAAAACCAGACCTCTAAACGGCGCGCCAGATCTGGTAAAAAATTATATCGATTGGGGAGCAGGACCAAGAGCCTCTCAAAACCTGATCATGGCTGCAAAAACTCATGCTGTGGTGAACGGTAAATTCTCTCCTGATATTGAAGATGTTCAGGCTGTAGCCTTTGGAATTCTTAGGCACCGTATTATTAAAAATTACAAGGCAGAGGCCGAAGGAATAACTGAAGAGCACATAATCAAACAATTATTTTAATATGATTGGATGGATCCTTAAATACAAGTTATTAGTAAGTATATTATTTTACTTGTTATGGGGTGCGTCCTTCTTTGCTACTGTGCTTGATCTGGGTGAAAACGCAACCGAAATTTTTGTCTGGACCTGCAACATCATTCTTTTTATATTCTGGCTTATCATTCTTATTGATATGATCCAGGTTCAGATCAAGAATAAAATTTTCTGGATCCTATCTATGTTTCTTCTTCCCTTTTTCGCGCCGGTAGTTTACCTGTTCCGCCGAAAAAATCTGATTCATTTAGAAAACAATAAGTTTAAATCCTGAGAGAGATTTAAGTGAAATTTGCTGAATTCTCAATTTTCGAAGCTTAAATTGAGTTTTATTAAATTTTCAGCGGTCAAAATTATAATTTCGAAAATTATTTATACTAAATTCTGAGTATCACTTCTAATTTTCAAATTCCCTTTAAAATTCCTATTTTTGCAAGACTTTTTTAGAACATAAATTAAACAGAATATGGCTTACGATATTGATATGATTAAAAAGGTGTATAGCCAAATGGCCGAGCGAGTTAATACTGCGCGTGAGGTTGTTGGAAAGCCTTTGACACTTTCAGAAAAGATCCTTTATTCTCACTTATGGGATGGCAAAGCGACTGAAGCTTTCACCAGAGGGAAGGACTATGTAGAATTCTCACCAGACAGGATCGCTTGTCAGGATGCAACTGCGCAAATGGCGTTGCTTCAGTTTATGCAGGCAGGTAAAAAGCAGGTTGCTGTTCCTACTACCGTTCACTGTGATCACCTTATTCAGGCGAAAATGGGTGCTACGATAGATCTTCAGGCTGCGAACAAAAGCAGTAGTGAGGTTTTTGATTTTCTGGAATCAGTATCGAATAAATATGGAATTGGATTCTGGAAGCCGGGTGCAGGTATTATTCACCAGGTAGTTCTTGAAAATTATGCATTCCCAGGAGGAATGATGATTGGTACCGATTCTCACACGGTAAATGCCGGAGGATTAGGAATGGTAGCAATTGGTGTTGGTGGTGCAGATGCCGTTGATGTTATGGCAGGAATGCCATGGGAGCTTAAATTCCCTAAACTTATTGGAGTTAAATTAACCGGAAAACTTTCTGGTTGGACTTCAGCTAAAGATGTGATCCTGAAAGTTGCGGGTATCCTTACCGTAAAAGGTGGTACCGGAGCAATTATTGAATATTTTGGTGAAGGTGCAACTTCAATGTCCTGTACCGGAAAAGGAACTATTTGTAACATGGGTGCTGAAGTTGGTGCTACCACTTCTACTTTTGGTTATGATGATTCTATGGAGCGTTACCTGAGAGCTACGAATCGTGCAGATGTGGCTGAAGCTGCAAACGAAGTACGTGAGCACTTAACAGGTGATGACGAAGTATATGCAAATCCAGAGCAGTATTTTGATGAATTGATCGAGATCAATCTATCTGAATTAAAGCCACATTTAAACGGGCCATTTACTCCGGATCTTGCAACTCCTATTTCTGAAATGGGGGAAAAAGCAAAGAAAAATGACTGGCCAATCAATGTAGATTGGGGACTTATAGGTTCTTGTACAAACTCTTCTTATGAAGATCTTACCAGAGCTGCCTCTATCGCAAAACAAGCGGTAGACAAGAAAGTAAAAGCTAAATCTGATTTTGGAATTAACCCGGGATCTGAACAAATTAGATTCACTGCAGAGAGAGACGGATTGCTTAAGATCTTTGAAGATCTTGATGCAACTATCTTTACAAATGCCTGTGGACCATGTATTGGTCAATGGGATCGTAGTGATAGAAAAGGTGAGGAGAAGAACACTATTGTTCACTCTTTTAACC
Source organism: Christiangramia aquimixticola (assembly GCF_048285835.1). Classification (NCBI taxonomy): domain Bacteria; kingdom Pseudomonadati; phylum Bacteroidota; class Flavobacteriia; order Flavobacteriales; family Flavobacteriaceae; genus Christiangramia; species Christiangramia aquimixticola. Next base: position 494,407 of record NZ_JBLVTL010000001.1, on the reverse strand, counting down.
GTAACTTCTCTAAGCGTGCAGATGGTAACCCAAATACTCATGCCTTTGTAGGTTCTCCTGAGATGGTTGCAGCAATTGCAATTTCAGGAAGACTTGATTTTGATCCAACCCGTGATAAATTGATCAATGAGGATGGGGAAGAAGTAATGCTGGACGAACCACAAGGAATCGAACTTCCAACAAAAGGGTTCGCAGTGGAAGATGCAGGTTATATTGCTCCAAAAGAAGATGGAAGCAGTGTGGAGGTGAAAGTAGCTGAAGACAGTGAAAGACTTCAGTTATTGACTCCATTTGAGCCTTGGGATGGAAAAAACCTAACCGGAGCTAAACTTCTTATCAAAGCATGGGGTAAATGTACTACAGACCATATTTCTATGGCAGGACCATGGTTGCGTTACAGAGGTCACCTGGATAACATTTCTAATAACTGTTTGATAGGAGCGATCAATGCCTTTAACAAGAAAACCAACTTTGTAAAGAATCAGTTAACCGGAGAATATAACGGTGTACCTGCTGTACAAAGAGAATATAAAGCTAATGGAATTCCTACGGTAGTTGTTGGAGATCATAACTACGGTGAAGGATCTTCCAGAGAGCATGCTGCCATGGAGCCAAGACATCTTGGAGTTAAAGTGGTATTGGTAAAATCTTTTGCCCGTATTCACGAGACTAACCTTAAGAAACAGGGAATGTTAGGTCTTACTTTCGCGAATGAGAATGATTATGATCTTATTCAGGAAGATGATACTTTCAACTTTGTAGATCTTGAGAACTTTGCTCCGGATACTCCATTAACAATTGAAATCGTTCATGCTGATGGAAGTAAGGATACTATTAAGGCTAATCATACTTATAACGCTCCACAAATTGAGTGGTATAAGCACGGTTCTGCCCTTAACCTTATCAAGAAGCAAAACGCATCTTAATCCTGTTTAATAATTTGAATAAAAAACCTTCAGGTACTTCCTGAAGGTTTTTTTTATTTTTAATTTTTAAAATTTAAAGGGAGTAATTAGGAGTTTTTAATTCTAAAACTGTTTGCTTCTTATATTTAAATAGGCCTCGATATCGTTCTTCTGCTGCAACAACATATCAATTATTGGTTTTGGTGCACCTTTCGTATATAAAGCCGTATAATAAAGCTTCAAATTCTTTAATTCATTCCGTGATACGTTTTTCCATTTGGGTTTTTTGGATGAACGTCCAATACCCGCTTTCCTACCCTTTAAATAGGAAATAAAATAAATAAAAAATTTTTCAGGCCAAAGCCGATTTTCATTGCGTATCTTGTTGATACTTAAATGAAGATCGTTTTTTATTTTATTTCTTTTTCTCAATCTATTTAAGCAGATCTCTCTCTTTTCTTCATTCTGATGTTTACTTAACTGGTTATAAATAAACAGAAGTTTGTTATTGGAACATTCCAATTTGCAAAGTCTGGAATATAATCTATAAGAATTCATCCTGGGATTAATAATCTTTCAATCTAAAACATTCGAAAAATTTTTAATACAGAAAGCTTAACATTATAAATTATAGAAAGTCAA
>NZ_JBLVTL010000001.1:486204-492823 GCF_048285835.1 Christiangramia aquimixticola | reverse complement strand
GAATGGAAACCCGTTCTTTGAATCACAATGGATAAAGTTTGATATTGTATGAATAATAGATCTGAAATAGGAAGAAGAATTAAGTTGCTGAGAAAGAAGAATAATTTCTCTCAGGCTCATGTTGCCAGTATTCTTTATATTTCTCAGGCTGCATATTCTTTAATTGAAAGTTCTCAAAATGGGATCGTTGTAGACCATATATTGAAATTGAGTAAACTATATAAGGTTACTACAGATTATTTGCTCACCGGGGAGAACAACTATATTAAAATTGGCCGTGATACAGGCTTTGTTCCTTTTATTCGAGCGCATATCCATGATAAATTTTTACAGAATCTTGAGAGTGATGATATTTTTGATATTAAAGACTGGTTTCGCATTCCAGGTTTTGATTTCGTAAAAGACCAGACTCTTTTCGAGGTGAAAAGTGAAAATATGAGTCCCACCATATTTCCGGGGGATGTTTTAATTTGTCAGGTACATCATAACATCGATCAGGTTTTAGATGGTTCCGCTGTAGTTGTGATTACGGTTGATGGGATAAGAATTAACAGAATAAGGAGAGATGCCGATGAGAATTATTTTGTTATGGAAAATGATAATCCGGCTGCTACCGAAGGTAATGGAAGGATAAGCAAAAATGAACTCCGTAAAGTGATGATGATAAGCGGGAAAATAAGCAACGTTCTTGTATCCAGTCAGGCCATGGCAGATAATGGGAAAATTCAGGAGCTTGAAAAGGGGATTGACCTTTTAAAAAGTGAGCTGTTGGAGATGAATCATAGATTGTATTCTTTTACGGAGAAAAAGCAAAATTAGGGTTTGAGTCCGTTAAGTTTTTTTATTTCTTTACGTTAAGAAAATGAAATATGAAAATGTTTAAGAATCAATGGTCTAATATTATTTTTATTGTGATCATTCTTGCCCTGGTAATTCCACAAACCAGAAAACCCATCCAGATCTTTGTAAATAAATTAATATCGTTCGCCCCTTCTATCAATGATGAAGATGACAGGGAAAAGATTGCGAACTATAATTGGGTGCTTGAAAGTAACAGAGGAAAACGAACTGAATTTTCTCAGTTTAAAGGAGAAGTGATCATTATAAACTTTTGGGCGACCTGGTGCCCGCCTTGTATTGCCGAAATGCCCAGCTTTCAGGAATTATATGAAGATTATGAAGGGAAGGTTACCTTTCTCTTTATATCCGGAGAACAGCGTCAAACCGTGGGAAATTTCATGAAAAGAAAACGATTTACGCTTCCTGCCTATAAGATGCTTACCAAAGCACCGGATCCTATGGATGGCAGAACTTTACCTACAACTTATGTGATCTCAAAAGATGGAAGCATAGTAGTGAATAAAGTAGGTTCTGCAGACTGGAACAGTGACAGTTTTAGAAAAACGCTGGATAAACTTATTGCCGAATAGGTTTATAGCTTATTTAATAAGGATCTTAAAAACTGAGGGTGATAGAGGGAGAGCATAATTCTTAGATCTTCAGAAGAACTTGTTTCTTCATCCAAAAATTTGAATATATCCTGGATATTATTTTTTGTGTATAGCTTGGTGAATAAAGATTCTCCAAGGTCATTCCGTTTTTCCAGCACATCCAGAAAAATTGCATCGTACCTCTGATATTTAAGATTCAATAGTTTGTGAGAAGGTCGCTTCCCGGCCTTGATATTTTCAATGACGCGCTCTACTTTTTTTTCTGTGCTTTTAAAAGAATAGCCCGTTGATGGTTTAACCCAGCCGCCAGCTGTTCCTATTTTGGTGATATGTTTGGTGTTGGATGCGGTAAAAGTATAATCAGTCATAGGAATCACTCCTTTTTCTGAATCAAGGATCTCGTATTCTGAAATTCCAAGTATTGTAGAGATGTACTTCTCTAATTTTTTATCATAAATAGTCTCTTCGGTAAGTTGAGGAGTAAAGTAAGTGAACTCTATTAAAGCTTCAGTAGCCGTAAAAGGAAGGACATAGGTAAAACAGGTGTTTTGCTTATGTTTTACACGATAATCCATCATGGTAAATTTCCGTGGATCGAATGTATTCTCATTGACTTTTATATGGATTCCTTTAAAGTGCTGATATATCAGACTGGCAGCTGAATCCTTCTTATAATCTATGGGAGGGCGGCTGTCAAAAAAATGTGTGGCGGTATAATTGTCGATCTTTCCTTTTGCCGTTCTGGTAACGGAATCTATTGCGGATACCTCGTCCTTAATAAAACTGAATTCATTTTTCGCATCTAAAGTCTCTCTCGCATAATTATAAAAATCTATGGATCTCAACATCTTGTAGCTATATGGCTCAAGATCCAGATCTTTAGAAATATCTGTGGTTACGAATTTCCCATGTTGCCATTGTTTGTATATCAAATCATCCCATCTTCCCGGTCTAGATTCCCAATAACACCAGGTCTTATCGTTTAATGATTTTTCGGATGGCTCAATGATGGCAATTTTCTTTCCCTTAAAGAAAATATCTTCACTTATCCTTAGAGCAAGTTGTAAACCTGCCATTCCACCTCCAACAATTACATAAAAATAGTCTGGGGTGATCATAAAGGCAGAATTTATTTTTTGAAATATTTAAAAGGGACGAACAACATTCCAAAACATTCACCATCATCTTTTCCAAGATGCTTATGATGCATTTTGTGAGCTCTCCTTATACCTTTTGCGTATTTATTGTTTGCGTTTCTAAAAACCTTGAAACGCTGATGTATAAATATATCATGAACCATGAAATAGGTAATACCATAGGCCAGAATACCTAAGCCAATTGGCAGGCCTATCCATACATCTTCATATTTCCAAAGTAGAAAACATCCTATGCTAATAAGGGCATAGAATACAAAGAACAGGTCATTTCTTTCCCACCAGCTGCTATGTTCTTTTTTATGATGGTCTTGATGTAATTTCCACAAAAATCCATGCATTACATATTTGTGCGTAAACCACGCCATTCCTTCCATTATCATGAAAGTACCCAGAAACACTAAAATCCACATCAAAATATTCATTATCAACTCGTGTTATATAAGGTTTAATCTATATGAAATATAGGATTTTGCTAATAGTCCGGCTTTTGTATAATTAGGAACTCTTATTCTCCTTTTTTTAATTTCAAGCGAAGGAATTCTTTTTAGTTTATGTAAAAGTTTTCGATAATAAACATAAGCGGTATATACCCCAAATTTTGCTTCTACGGGCAAATTAGCAATTCCACGTAAGCCTTTGGAAAAGTCTTCTTCTATCTCTTCAATTATCCGTTTTTTATTTAATTCATCCAGCTGAGAAAGATCGACATTGGGGAAATAACTTCGGCTAAGGTCATCATAATCGGCCTTGAGATCGCGAAGAAAATTCACCTTCTGGAAAGCTGAACCAAGGCTCATTGCCGATTCTTTTAGCGCTTCATATTTCTTTTGATCTCCCTTTACAAAAACCTTGAGACACATTAACCCAACCACATCTGCACTGCCATAAATATATTGTTTGTATTCGTCTATGGTTAAATAAGCCGATTTATGAAGATCCAGTCTCATGCTGTCCATAAAGGCCGTGTAAAGTTCCTTTTCAATTCCAAACTTATGTACTGTTTCCTGAAAGGAATTCAGGATTGGGTTAAGAGAAATTTTTGCTGCCAGAGCTTTGTTCAGATCGGTTTCAAAGTCATTAAAAAGTTCTTCTTTATTGTAATCATGGAACGAATCAACGATTTCATCTGCAAACCTTACAAAACCATAAATATTATAAATATCCTGCCTTATGGTAGGTGCCAACATTTTAGTTGCAAGACTAAAGGAAGTGCTGTAAGAGTTTGTAACGGTTCGGCTACAAGATCTGGAGACGATGTCAAAAATTGCTTTCATAATTTACTTTTCCTGGTTTTGTTGAATCAATCCCGCTGCCAGTTTTCCGGAGATCAGGGATGGAGGAACTCCCGGTCCCGGTACAGTCAATTGACCGGTGAAGTACAACTTTTCTACCTTCTTGCTTTTAAGTCCAGGTCTTAGAAATGCGGTTTGAAACAGCGTGTTTGCCATTCCGTAGGCATTTCCCTTATACGAATTATAAGCTTCTTTAAAATCGTTAACTCCAAAGGATTCCTTAAATATAATACTGTTTTTTAGATTTTGGTCGGTTAGATCTTCCAGTCGATTTAGAATCATCTTAAAATACTTCTCCCTGATTTCATCTGAATCTTCCAGATCTGGGGCGAGGGGGATAAGAAAAATCCCTACTTCTTTACCTTCAGGAGCACTTTCCTTATCTGTTATAGAGGGAAAGCTCGCGTAAAATAATGGATTCTCCGGCCATTGCGGGTTATCATAAATTTCTTCAGCATGTTTTTTAAAACTGCTATCAAAGAAAAGGGTATGATGAGCTACATTCTTAAGTTTTTTATCAAATCCCACATAGAAGAGTAGAGAGGAAGGAGCAAAAGTCTTTTTGTCCCAATATTTTTCTGAATACTGTCTTTCGGTTTTAGGTAACAAACTTTCAGAATGGTGGTAATCTGCTCCTGAAAGGATTACATCGGCATTATGTATAACCCCATCTACAGCTATTCCTTTAGCTTTTCCATTTTCGGTTATAATACGCTCAACGGGAGAATTTAAATGAAACTTAACTCCTAAGCTTTCTGCCAGCAATTTAATGCCTTCAATTACTTTATACATTCCGCCCTTAGGTTGCCAGGTCCCTAATCCAAAGTCGGCATAATTCATAAAACTGTAAAAGGCAGGTGTATCGCTGGGTTTGGCGCCCAGAAATAAAACAGGGAACTCCAGGATTTGTCTAAGCTTTTCGTTTTTAAATTCTTTGCGCACTTCGGTGCTAATATTTGTAAAAAACCTGCCTAGTCTTTTTGCAGTTGCCAGAGTAATTAATTCCATGGGTGAGATACCTGGCCTGTACACGAGGTCTTTTATGGCAATATCGTAGTTGTCTCTGGCTTTTGTAATGAATTTTCTGAGCTTTTCTGAGCTTCCGGATTCAACCTCCTCAAAAGTCGCGTAAATCTGCTCTAAATTGCCCGGAATAATAACTGAATCTCCTTTTCCAAAATAAACCTGATAAGCAGGATCCAATTTTATTAACTCATAATAATCTGAAGGTTTCTTGCCAAAGTCGGCAAAGAAGCGTTCAAATACATCTGGCATCCAGTACCAGGTTGGTCCTATGTCAAAAGTGAACCCTTCTTTCTTTAATTGTCTGGCCCGGCCTCCAACCGTTGAATTCTTTTCAAATAAATGAACCTGATAACCACTTTTAGCCAGATAACAAGCGGCCGCCAAAGATGAGAAACCGGATCCAATTATATTTATTTTCTTATCCATTGATTGGATTAAATGAGAGTTATAAAATCTTTGATTGAGGCATACACATCTATATTTGAAGGTAAGTTGGTTTTGTCTATCTCCTTGGTTCTTTGTCCAAATAACATTAATTGCCTGGATTCCTTTTGGCAAAGAGTTTCCTGGAATTCATGAATAAAATTTTGAATACTTGTATTTACGGGGGAAATGGTCAGGTAACTTAAAAAAACCGGATTGGAGTGCATGGATAAAATGTAGTTCATATTTTCCAGAGGCAGGCTGTGGCCTAAATAGATCACTTTTTTACCAATTCTCAATAACTCATAATGAAGAAATAAAAGTCCTATATCGTGGATTTCATTTTCCGGTAGAAACAGCACGTATAATTTACTTTCATCAATATTCTCTGGAGAAAGTTCCGCAATATTTAAATAGATCTTCTGTTTTATTAATTCAACTATATAGTGTTCATGTATAGGTTTGATGGTATCTGTTTGCCATAACATTCCCACCTCATCCAGCAGGGGAAGAAAAACATTATAAAACACTTCTTTAAAATCAGATGTATTTCGCATCTCCCGGTAAACTCTTTCGAACAGGGCAGAATCAAAATTCATCATAGCCATTTTAAGGGAATTCCGGGCTCTGTTCTCTTCACTGGAGGAAGCAGAAATTCTGTTTACAAGCTTATGAATTTCTTCTTCAGGCATTTTTGAGATACGGGAGATCTTATAACCATGACTATTCAAAAAGGAAATATTCAAAAGCTTCTGTAGATTATCTCCATCGTAAGTCCGGATATTGGATTCGGTACGGTCAGGATCAAGGATATTATAACGTTTTTCCCAGATGCGTATGGTATGGGCTTTAATACCACTAAGATGTTCGAGATCTTTAATGCTGAAATTTTGTTTTATATGTTCCATAAGTTGTAAGGACTTCATCAAATCTAAACAATAAATCCCGTTAGAACTTAATTCAAAACGTTAAAGTGTTTAAAAAAAATAAAAAATAGTTAAACAGAATTAAATCAGGCACAAAAAAAACGGCTATTTGCCGCAATAAAAAAAAGGAGAATGTAGTACCCGGAGCGGGACTTGAACCCGCACGCCCTAATGGACACATGGCCCTCAACCATGCCTGTCTACCAATTCCAGCACCCGGGTGAATGTATGGAATTTAGTTCCATATAGGCTGGTAAATAAAAAATCTTGAATTAGATTGAACTTCTTTCGATCGACTGAAGCTTAAAAGCTTTTTCAGTTAAAATCAAAATAGTGATCTGGCT
>NZ_JBLVTL010000001.1:482869-486051 GCF_048285835.1 Christiangramia aquimixticola | reverse complement strand
AGATCAATAAAAAACATCCGTCGTTTTGCGAATGCGGGTGCAAATATACATCCATTAATTAATTTATCAAGACTAATTTGCTATAATTTTATCATAGTTTTGCGTTTCACTCATTTTAAGCGTTTTAGACATGAAAATTTTTTTATTGGGTTATATGGGATCCGGAAAGTCATTTATTGGAAATCAGCTGGCGGAAAGTCTGGGTTGTGAATTTTTAGATCTTGATAATGAGATAGAAAAGCAATGTGACATGAAGATTTCGGAGATCTTTACCCGAAAAGGAGAGGTTTTCTTTAGGAAGGCCGAGAGAAAAATGCTGGAGAAATTATTAAAATTTGATTCACCAGCCGTAGTGGCTTTGGGGGGAGGAACTCCTTGTTACGGGAATAATATGGAAATGATAAAAGCTGAAGAGGATGTTGCTTCTGTATATCTAAAACTTAACATTGAGAATTTAAAAGGAAGGCTTTTAAAGGAAAAAGATAGCCGTCCCATGATAAGTCATCTTGAAACCGAAGAATTGCTCGAAGAATTTATACGGAAACATTTATTCGAACGAGGTTTTTACTATAATCAAAGCGACTATATCGTTGATTGTAATTCCAAAACTTCTCAGGAAATAATTGCTGAAATTAAAGAGCGGTTAAAATAGTTCGACTCTTTCATTTTCGTTTTCGAAAATGACCTTTACTGTTTCACTTAAAGAGGTAGATAAGGATAATCCTTTAAAATCTGCCTTTACGGGAAACTTCTTATGATTTCTGTCCACCAGGACAGCCGTTTTAAATTGTTTTAATGGCACATCAAGAAAATGCCGTACGCCATAAATTAAGGTGGTTCCGGAATTAAGAACATCATCTACCAGAATTATCGATTTCTCCTTATAATCTTCCGGGCTTAATGAAGTACTTATTTTGTCAAGCGGATTCTTTTTATTAATTGTTACTTTACACAGAACAACATTTAAAGGTGAGATCTCCTTAAGTTCTTTTTCCAGTTTTTGAGCAAGTATATATCCGTTCCTGGCGATCCCGGCGATGATAATTTCCGGTTCTTCAATATTGCTCTCATAAATTTGATAAGCAATTCGTCTTATCTTATGTTTGATCTGCTCCTGGTCTAATATGGCGTGCTGCGCTTTCATAGATTACTTTTTTCTGAATTTAAAGAACAATTCATTTCCCTGTCTCGGTTTTATTGAATTGTAAGCTGTTTCAAGAATCTCAATTTCAAAATATGGACTAAAATACGTTAAATATTCATCTCTGCTTCCTCCAAAGGGAGGGCCATCAGCACTAAGCGGGAAATTAAAAAGCAATCCGGCAAGTGTAGCTTTTGGCTTTAGTAGTTCATGAGTTTTTTTGGCGTAATCACTCCTTTTGTCAACCGGGATAGCACAAAAAAATGTTTGCTCCAGGATTAGATCAAACTCCAGATCAAGTTCAAAAAAATCTGCCTGAATAATTTGATCTTCGGGAAATTCGGGATTTCGCTGTTTAAAGTTTTTTAATGGCGGGGCGGCAATATCGCAGATATAGGTGTTTTTAAATCCATGCTCAAAAAGATATTCGGCTTCATAAGCATTCCCGGCACCGGGAATTAGAATTTTTAAATTTTTATCACTTAGCTTATCTATATATTCCTTTAAAGGAATGGAAACGTAGCCAATATCCCAGCCGGTTTTATTTTGATGATAGCGATTCGCCCAGAAGTCTTTATTCATCCTTTTTGTCTTTTACGTCATCTTCTGCCGTATCAAACCATTCGTCAATATCCCTTCGATCCTTTTTGGTAGGTCTTCCGGTTCCTTTCTTTCGGTAATAATCCTTGGAATACTTTAATAACTCCAGTTTTTCAAATGCTTCTTTTGGAGTGATGTCGTGAACATAGATATTTGCCAGTTTAGCGCCAACACGACTCTTGGGCAGATCCAGAATTTCAAGTTCATAATTTATCTGGTTCTTCCTTACCCTAAGTTTATCTCCCGGAAATACATCTTTTGACGGTTTTAAAATTTCATCACCAAGTCTTACTTTTCCCTGCTTGCAAGCATTGGTAGCAACGCTTCTGGTTTTGAAATACCGTACGCACCATAAAAACTTATCAACTCTCATAATTTGACCTCCAAATCAACGTTCATAATTGAGCAAAAATACAAGATTATTGTATCTTGCGGCTCCAAAATAGAATTCTGATGAGAATAAACAAATATTTACTGATTGGACTTGTAGCATTTCTTGCATTTTCATGTAAAAGTGATGATGATGACCTCGTAACCATTCCGGTTAGAGACCGAGGTGAACAGGCTATCGAAGATGATCAGGCACTTTTAGATTACCTTTCCACCCATTTTTACAATTACGAAGAATTTGAAAATCCAGGTGATGACTTTGATTATAAGGTCAAATTTGACACTATCGCCGGAGAAAACAGCAATAAGACGCCTATCATAGAATCTGATAAACTGATCACTAAAACCGTGAACTATCAAGGGATCGATCAGCAAATGTATATTCTAAAAATTAGAGAAGGGGTGGGCGCAAAACCTACTTTTGCTGACTCAACGTATGTGACTTACAAAGGTGAACTTCTAAACGGGACCGTTTTTGACAATACTACAAAATCCCCTGTGTGGTTCAATCTTTCTCCATATTCAATTGTTCGTAATGGTGTAGTTGCTTCTAAGATCAACGGGGTAATTGAAGGTTTTAAGGAAGGGCTTCAGTTCTTTGGTTCTGCCAGTGGATACACCGTTAATGCCGATAATACCATTAAGTGGAATAATGATTATGGAATTGGAGCAATCTTTATTCCTTCAGGCCTTGGGTATTTCAATATTCCAAGAGCAGGTATTCCTTCTTATTCTCCGCTTGTTTTCCAATTTGATATGTTGATAGCTGTTGAAGCAGATCATGATAATGATGGGATTCCTTCTTATTTAGAAGATCTGGATGGAGATAAGGATGTTTCCAATGACGATTCAGATGAAGATGGAATACCAAATAATTCTGATGCCGATGATGATGGCGATGGAACTCCTACCAGAGATGAGATCGAAATTGCAGAAGACGGAACGATAATATTTACAGATAGCAACAATGATGGAACTCCGGATTATTTAGATCCTGATACTTTCCAGTAATAGTTGCCTGTACAAATAAAAAAAGCCCGGACATCCGGGC
>NZ_JBLVTL010000001.1:467653-482839 GCF_048285835.1 Christiangramia aquimixticola | reverse complement strand
CCTCCGGCTGACTGGAGATCCTGTTTGCATGCATCATCCAGATCTGGAACTCCCTGCCCGTCGATAACGTTTATAACCCCGCTCCCAAAGTCAAGCGAGGCGCGCATTAAACATTTATCAGTAACACAATGTTTTTCGTTGTTAGGATCTTCATGATCTGATACCGGCTCTATTCCCAGATTAACCAGGCCAAATAAATGACCAAACTCATGATTTAGCGTAGCAGCTTCTATCAGAGCCTTTGCAGGTGCCCCATTGCGGTTGGCATAATTCTTAATGGTTTCACCATAAAGGATTATGGAGGTATTTCTAAATGCTGTTCCTAATGTGGGTTTGTTTGACTGGTCATCTTCTTTTTTACCATCAGCAAAATAGATCCAGACGGCGATCTCATCACCGGCATTATATACAGTCCGGGTGTCCTTTTCCACTTTCTTAAGGTCTTCATTATTAAAAGGTGAAAGACCAGAAGACTTTACTGAACGCAATAATATATTAATACCATCCGGCTTATAAACTCTGGATTCCAAAAAGTCTCTGAAGATTTTTATCGCATCATCTTCCGGTTTAAAACCTTCAGCATAAACGATCTCGATATTCATGGACGTATAATCCATATCACTCAAAAGGTCTGAGGCGGAAGAACCAGTTAATTTCAAGTTAGCAGATCTGTCAATTCCGTCGTTAGAGGAACCACCAGCAGGAGTGTCCTTAGTACAGGAAACAACCAGAGATGCAAACAAGAAAAGCAGGAGGAACTTTTTAAATTTGATCATGTATATTTTATAGGTATATCAACAAAAATAGAAAAAAAACAAAGTTAGCTGCGTTTTAATACAGCCAGAAAGTCATAATGCTCGCCTTTGGTTACAATTTCACAATTAAAACCGTTCTTATCTGCAAATTCAATCAGAGTTTCCGGGTCCAAATAAAGCCAGTCAAAAGAATCTGATTTCAGATCCTTATAGCTTAAGGTGTACTCCAGTTCTCCATAATATTCTTCGGTATCTATAAATTCATCATCAAAAAGATAGATAAGGTCTGAAGAATCCATAATGATAATCCCATCCTCATTTAGTAATTCTTTACAATGATTAAGAAAGTCGTCTAATTTATCCAGTTTACCAATTATGCCACTTCCGTTCATTAACAGCAAAATGGAATCATAGTTCTTATCTTTCAGTTTAAAGAAATCCTGAACCTGAGCATTTTTCACTCCTCTTTCCAAAGCTACTTCAATAGCACCTTCAGAAGTATCGATAGCGCTAACCTTTAAGTCAGGTTTTTCCTGAAGATAAAGAGCGTGACTTCCGGCTCCGCAGCCTACATCCAGAACTTCACCTTTACACAGGTCAAGTGCCTTTTGTTCCACCAGCGGCATATCCTTATATTTTCTAAAAAGATACTCCACAGGGATTTCATCATCATCAAAATGTGGCGAATGCACAGTGATGGGAGTTTTGTCTTTTTTGTTGTAAAAAGCCTTGATGGCAGTACCGAATATATCCTTATTTTTGTCCAATGGATGAATTTCTTAAAAGTTTACCTAATCTGGCCAAAGATAAGAAGAAGGAGAATAGAAAGTTCTTTTCAAAGCTAAAGAAAAGGCCGCCGAAAGATCTGGATAAAACCATGGTGGAAATTCATGAGGAGGAATTCACCCGAACAGATTGTTTAACCTGCGCCAATTGTTGTAAAACTACCGGTCCTTTATTTACCAATAAAGACATTGAAAGGATTGCTAAACACCTCAGGCTAAAACCGGCTCAATTTGTAGAAAATTACCTGCGTGTAGATGAGGATAATGATCATGTTCTGCAACAAGTCCCCTGTACTTTTCTTGGAGATGATAATTATTGTTCTATCTACGACGTGCGACCAAAAGCCTGCAGAGAGTATCCGCACACAGACAGGAAGGACCTTCATAAAATCTCTAATATCACCATTAAAAATACAGCCATTTGTCCTGCTGCATATAATATAGTAGAGGAGATGAAGAAAAGAGTAAAGCTGAAATAACGCCTAACGCCGGAGGCTGTTAAAAGAGTCAGAAGGTTTCGCGAAAATTTTTAGAGCTTTAAGCGGAATCCATATACCTGAAGATTACCCTGCATAAAATCCAGATCTTCAGATCTTTTAAAACCAATTTTTTCATACATCTTCCACGCGATTTTCATAAAATCTGTGGAATGAATAATAACCTGCTTTTGTCCGTTATTTTTAGCCCTATCTATACAATCATGGATAAGTAATTTGCCTATTCCCTTCCCTCTCTCATCGGGATCAACCGCCAATAGCCGAAAGCCTGATGCATTTTTTTCCTGAGTAGCTGTTCCGCCTGAACCGTAGGAGCTCATGTCGTCAAAATAAACCACCGCACCGGCTATGTTATTTTCCTGTGAAACCGCGATCAATAAATCTGTATAAGGTTTTGTGGTTATTTCTCCAATATTGGCCAGCATCTTATAATATTCCGGTTGCTCCGTTTGCTTTGGAAAACCTTCAAGCTGGGAATAAACCTGAACCATAAGTTCTCCAACCTTTTCAAATTCATCTTCTCTGGCTTTTCTAACAATATATTTTGAGGTATTCATTTTTCTATTTTTCCGGGTATAATAAGTAAGGTTTTCTTTTAAGTTTAAATTTTTCCAGGTCAGCTTTCCAGGTCTCCCGAATTTCTTCTTCAGTCAATCCCGCTTCAATCTGCTTTTGCAACTTTTCAGTTCCGGCTAATTTGGTGAAGAATGAGTTGAAAAATTCCTGCTGATTTGAAGTGTGTTCATAAGCATCAATAAGCCACTTTAATTCCAGTTTTTGTAAATATGGCGTACTGCTAAGGTCTTTCCCGTAACATAGCTTCTTTAAATGTTTAGGACTGGTTGCACCCGGTAAAGATTGGGGAGTATAGGTAAATTTGAAAACCTCAGGATCAAGATCCGGGGATCCAAATATCTGAAATTGTTTATTTGTTCCTCTCCCGGCATTTACGTTTGTGCCTTCAAAAAAGCAGAGGCTTGGATATAGATTTATTGCAGTTGGAGTGGGTAAATTTGGTGAGGGTTTAACCGGAAGATTATATGCTTGATCGTGAGAATAATTTTCCAGCTGAATAATTTCCAGCTTGCATTGAAGACCGTCTTTTAACCATTGCTCTCCATTTATCATTTTGGCATATTCCCCCATGGTCAATCCATGGACAACCGGAATGGGATGCATTCCCACAAAACTGCTGTGTTTCATATCCAGAGTAGGCCCATCTATATAATGCCCGTTTGGATTTGGTCTGTCCAGAATAAGCAACGGAATATTATTTTCAGCACAGGCTTCCATTATATAATGCAGGGTAGAGATATAGGTGTAGAATCTTGCGCCTACATCCTGAATATCAAATACCATTATATCCAGACCTTCCAGAGTTTCTTTCGAAGGTTTTTTCTGGGCACCATACAGTGAGATTACTTTTAAACTTGTTACAGGGTCTGTTCCATCTTTGATGATTTCTCCGGCATCTGCAGTTCCTCTAAACCCATGCTCGGGTGCAAAAACTTTTGCGACATTTATGTTTTTTGAAAGTAATGAATCAACTAAATGGGTTAAGCCTCCTTTTTTATTGATTATTACTGAAGTTTGATTGCCTACAATGCCTACACTTTTACCTTGTAGTTTTGGGAGGTAAAGATGCATTTGGTTTGCACCGGTAACCACTTGAGGCTTTAAAGAATCCTGAGCCTTTTCGGAACTCTTTTCTTTTAAAGATGGTGAACTTGTTTCTTTATGCGTGTTTCCGCAGGAAAGAATTCCTAAAAGAAAGAATAAAAATGTACTTTTGACCAACCTCTTAATCATTGCATCTTGAATTTCGAGTTCTTCATTGTTAAGCGCATAATTAGCGCAAAAAAATATAAAAGTAGCATATCTGCACCTATAATTAAAATTGCTATTACAGCTATTGCAATAGGAGTGGTAATGATGCTGGTATCCTTTGCTACCGGACTTGGTTTACAGGAAAAGATCAGGGATAAGATCGCAGCTTTCAATGGCCATATCATTATTTCCAGCTACGATAATAACAGTTCCAAAGTATCTTTGATCCCGGTATCTAAGAATCAGGATTTTTATCCCGAATTCAAAACCGTGGAGGGAATTGATCACGTCCAGGCAGTCGCTTCTGCTTTTGGAGTGATTCGAACCGAAACCGATTTTGAAGGTATTGTAGCTAAAGGAGTAGGGGAAGACTATAAATGGGATTATTTTGAGGAATTTATATCTCAGGGCAGATTGCCAAATTTTAATTCCAAACTCAACGATGAGATTTTAGTATCTGAATATCTCGCAAATCGTCTTCAGTTAAAGTTAGGGGATAAAGTTCCAACATACTTCCTTAGAGACTCCGGAGACAGGCCGGTGGTTAGAGCATTTGAGATCGTGGGAATTTATGAATCAGGTTTTCAGGAATTTGATGAGTTATATATTCTAACTGATATAAGGCATATACAGCGTATCAATCGATGGGAAGATGATGAGGTGGGTAATTTTGAAGTTTTCGTGGAAGATTTTGATCAGCTTGATCGCAAAGGAAATGAAGTGTATGAAAATACCGGATCTTTTCTGGATACTCAAACTATAAGTCAGAAGTATTATTCCATTTTTGAATGGTTATCCTTATTTGACTTTAATATCGCCCTTATTCTGGGAATTATGATCCTCGTTGCGGGGATAAATATGATAACAGCCTTACTGGTCCTTATTTTGGAAAGAACTCAAATGATTGGGATTCTTAAAGGTCTGGGCGCCGCCGACTGGAGTATACGGAAGATCTTTTTATACAATGCAGGCTACCTTATTGGATTGGGGTTATTCTGGGGGAACCTGATAGGTTTGGGAATATTATTGCTTCAGAAATATTTTAAAGTAATTCCTCTGGACCCAAGAACTTATTATGTTACGGAAGTTCCAATTTATCTGGATTGGGATTATATTCTTCTGGTGAATTTTGGAACCCTTTTCCTGTGTATGTTGATGTTGCTGATCCCTTCAGTAATAATTTCCAAAATATCTCCTGTTAAAGCGATTAAGTTCGAGTAAAATTCACGACTAAAAGTATAGCTCCGGAAATTCCTGATTTGGTTCAGGTTTTTTACATTTGCAGCTTATAAAAAAATAGAATGGAATACGAAGAAAATATATTGGGTACTATTGGTAATACTCCTCTTGTTAAAATGAACAAGATCGTTAAGGATATTGATGCTTTGGTACTTGCAAAATACGAAACCTTTAATCCAGGTAATTCTACTAAAGACAGAATGGCCGTGAAGATGGTGGAGGATGCTGAAGCTAATGGATTGTTGAAACCGGGAGGTACAATTATCGAAGGAACTTCCGGAAATACAGGAATGGGACTTGCTCTTGCAGCTATCGTAAAAGGTTATAAAATGATCTGCGTATTAAGTGATAAGCAGAGTAAGGAGAAAATGGATATTCTTCGTGCCGTGGGAAGTGAAGTGGTTGTTTGCCCTACAGATGTTGCTCCGGAAGATCCAAGTTCATATTATTCGACCTCCAAAAGACTTGCTGAAGAAACTCCGAACAGCTGGTATGTGAACCAGTATGATAATTTAAGTAATCAACAGGCTCATTATGAGTCTACAGGTCCTGAGATCTGGAGACAAACTGATGGTAAAGTGACACACTTTGTAGTGGGTGTAGGTACCGGTGGAACTATTTCGGGGGTTGGAAGATACCTTAAAGAGCAAAACCCAAATATTAAAGTTTGGGGAATAGATACCTACGGATCTGTATTTAAAAAATACCATGAAACCGGAGAGTTTGATGAAAAAGAGATCTATCCTTACGTGACTGAAGGGATTGGAGAAGATATACTTCCTAAAAATGTAGATTTTAGTGTGATTGATGGTTTTACCAAGGTAACCGATAAAGATGCTGCCGTTTATACTCAGAAATTATCCAAAGAAGAAGGATTTTTCCTTGGGAACAGTGCCGGAGCAGCTGCAAAGGGATTGCTTCAGCTAAAAGATAAATTTACCAAAGATGATGTGGTGGTAGTTCTATTCCATGATCATGGTAGTAGATACGTTGGTAAAATGTACAACGATGAATGGATGAAAAAAATGGGTTACATAGAGTAAACTATTCCAAATTATAGATTTATAACCTCGCTAATGGCGGGGTTTTTTTATGCTAAGAAAAGCCTAAACTAAGGGGAATCATTTTATAATTTCTCTAAATCACCTAATTTCAGAGCTTAAATTGAGATCATGAAAAAAGCTTGCCTGTTACTTCTTGTTATTCTGTTGGTTTCCTGTAGTTCCACGCAGGATGTCACCAATAATGAAGAGCCTGGAAATGCTAAATATACTTTCCTCGCTCTGGGAGATTCATACACCATTGGGGAGAGTGTGGTGGAAACCAAACGGTGGCCTGTACAACTGGCGGAACAGTTGCGGGTTCGGGGTTATAAGATGGCAGCTCCGCGTATAATCGCTAAAACCGGCTGGACTACCGAAGATCTTTTGCAGGGAATGGATCGTAATTTAGACGCACAACAGGATTTTGATCTGGTATCCATTCTCATTGGAGTTAACAACCAGTATCAGGGAAAATCCATTAATGAATATGAAGCCGAACTGCGAACAATTTTTAGAAGAGCTGTTAACCACTCCAGGACTTTGGAAAAAGGAGTCTTTGCGGTGAGTATTCCGGATTATGGTTATACCCCTTTTGGCGCTTCCAATCAGGAAAAAATAAGTGCCGAAATTGATGAGTTTAATGCGGTTTTCAGGAAGGTAGCGAATGAATTTAATGTCCCCTTCTATAATATTACTCCTATTTCCCGGGAGGCGAAGAATAACCCTGAGTTAATTGCAAGTGATAATCTTCATCCAAGCGCTTTGATGTATGAGAAATGGGTAGACATGATAATCAATCAGGTAGCTGAAAAACTACCTCAATAAATTTATTAACTCCTGATTTTTCAATTCGAAAATTTGATAAATTAGGTAGGTGAAAGAAGAGTTTCTATATTTTTTATGGAAGTTTAAAAAGTTTGGAACTGAGGCACTTAAAACTTCAGCCGGTCAACCCATTTCCATTTTTGATCCGGGGACAAGAAATCTAAATTCCGGTCCCGATTTTTTTAATGCCCGTATTCAAATTGGGGATCAATTATGGGCCGGGAATGTGGAAATGCATATAAATTCTTCAGACTGGTATTTGCATCATCACCAATTAGATCCTAATTACGAAAATGTGATTCTTCATGTTGTGTGGAATCATGATGAGGATGTTTTCAGGAAAAACTCTACTGCCATCCCTGTTTTGGAACTTTCCCGCCTGGTAAAGCCATTTGTGCTCCATAATTATTTGAATTTATTGGAGACTGCTCATAATAGTCTAAACTGTGAGCAGGACTTCCCTGAATTCGATCAGTTTAAAATGGATCGTTGGCTTGAGAGGTTATATTTCGAAAGGCTGGAGAAAAAAGCAAAAATTCTAAAAGAACTGTTTGATAAAACGGCTAATGACTGGGAGGCAACCTGTTTTGTTTTTCTGTGCCAGAGTTTCGGTTTAAATATTAATGGCGAGAATTTTAAAGCAATTGCTCAAAGTTTTGATTTTAAAATTTGGCGAAAATTAAAACCGGATCTTTTTTCTCTGGAAGCTTTACTTCTGGGACAGGCTGGATTAATAAAGGGTGAAGACAAATATGCTCTTGACCTAAGGAAAGAATTTGAATATTTAAAGGTTAAATATCAGTTATGTTATGAGCTTCAGCAAAAGCCTGAATTTTTTAGATTAAGACCGGATAATTTTCCTAGTATCCGCCTGGCGCAAATAGCTGCGCTTTATCATTTTCATGATAATCTGTTTCAGCGAATTATCGATGCCAAGGATGTAAATTCTATTAATGAAATATTCAAGGTGGAAGTTTCAGACTACTGGAAAACCCATTATAATTTTAGTACTCCTCATAAACCGCGGAATAAGAAATTAAGTAAGAAATTTATTGATCTTCTTATTATCAATTTTGTGATCCCTTTAAAATTCGTGTATGCTAATTACATTGGAGCCGATGTGAATTCAGAAATAAGCGATTTGCTTCGGTTTATAAAAAAGGAGGATAATTCCATCGTTAAACTTTACAATCAAATAAGGCCCGGAACAGCTGTAAATGCACTCCAATCCCAGGCTTTAGTTCAGCTAAAAAGGGAATACTGTGACCGTAATAATTGTTTACAATGTGAATTGGGAGCTTCTATCCTGAATAAATTTCCTAAATACGTTTAAATTTGCCGTATGACTGCATTTGTTTCGAATATTAGATATTATCTGGAGAAGCATGGGTTCTACGTGTCTTCCCGAATGGCAGATAAATTAGGGATCAGAGCCAAGAATGTCCGGTTATTTTTTATTTATGCCTCTTTCTTCACCATGGGAGCTGGATTTGTAGTATACCTTATTCTTGCATTTTGGTTGAAATTAAAAGACCTGCTTTATACTAAGAGAACTTCAGTTTTCGACCTTTAAAAGTCCTTACCGCTTTTTTATCCAGCTTTTTGTAATTAAAGGTAAGTTCATTCTTACTTTATAGTCCAATTTTGAGGATACTCACTCCTGTAATTTCATAGATGCGTAGGAAACCTGTAGCATTTGAACGAAATTATTGTCTGAAATTGAACTTTCCATAATTCATTTTAAAACTCCTGAAGTTTTAAACAGATAAATACATTCCGGCGAATTGAAGATATTATCGTAGTTTTCAGGGGATTTATATAAAAAATTCAATCCTTATTCAATGGTTTCAGAAATCCAAAAATTGGGAAGAGGGAGGATAAAATGAAGGAATGCGAATAATGAATCAGATTAACGAAAAATGCTCTAAACTGACTGAAAACAGGGATTTTATTTAACATGAACTTCACAATTTAACCCCCAAAACTTTGAAATAGCCTAATTTTTTATCATATTCACCCGCTGAAAATTTAACTTCAATTAAATAACCAAATTTACATATGAGAAAGTATTTGCTTTCAATGTTCTTTTTATTCTCAATTGTTGGATTGTCCGCTCAGGAACTGGACGTAAAAGCCAAAGTAGGTAATCCATCCAACGTGATTAATAATGGGTTCATAGAACTTGATGTAACCGGGGGAACTCCTCCTTACCAGTATAAGTGGTCAAACCAGGAAACAAGCCTTAATTCCAACAGAGCCGAAGACCTTACTGAAGGAGTACCTTACAGTGTAGTAGTTACTGATGCTGCGGGTAATTCTGTAGAAAAAGAATTCCAGGTAGATGCCGAGGCTATTACAGAACATTTCAATGGAACATTTGCTCCTATAGTTGAAAGTATGGGAAGTGTACTTTTCTGGGATCCATTCTCTGCAATAGGGATTTATGATCCTGTAGTGTATGCAGATGTGAAAAGAGTAGAGGCGCCTAACTGGAGTGCTACCGAAGATGCGAAATATGTACTTGAAAAATGGGTTGTTCCAAATGGAGAGCATGTAACCGAAGGTGACCTTATTGCCATAGTTTCCAAAAATGGTGAAACTATCGAGGTAATGGCAAATGCAGATGGAACGCTTGATCATTTCCTTAAAGAAGGAGAGGTTATTTATAATTCAGATAACAAACAGCATGTTATTGAGCAGGGAGCTCAGTATTTTGCGAGTATAGAATATGATGAGCCGGTTGCGCTTCTTCACCCAAATGGTGATCCGCAACAAAAAGATATTCCGTTTATTGTGGTATGGCTGGTACTTGGTGCTTTGTTCTTTACCATCAGATTAGGGTTTATTAATATTAGAGGATTTGGTCACTCTTTAGAACTTGCCAAAGGGAAGTATGACGATCCAAATGCACCGGGACAGGTAACTCACTTCCAGGCACTGGCAACTGCAGTTTCTGGTACCGTTGGTCTTGGAAACATTGCCGGGGTAGCGGTAGCTATTTCTTTAGGAGGAGCCGGAGCAACTTTATGGATGATCCTTGCTGGACTACTGGGGATGTCTTCAAAATTCGTGGAATGTACTCTTGGTGTAAAATACAGATTCATTAACTCTGAAGGTAGAGTTTTTGGAGGGCCTATGAACTATCTTAGATACGGTCTTGAAAAAAGAGGTAAAAGAGGTTTAGGTAAATTCCTTGCTGCCTTTTTCGCTATTCTTGCTATTGGTGCTTCCTTTGGAGGAGGTAACATGTTCCAGGCAAACCAATCGTTCTCTATCCTTGCAGGTGAATTCCCAATGTTAGTTGGAAATGGATTCTGGTTTGGAGTGGTAGTGGCGATTCTTGTAGGTATTGTAATTATTGGAGGTATTTCCAGTATTGCTAAAGTTACCGGGAAGATCGTACCAATCATGGCTGCAGTTTATGTACTTGGAGCATTGGTGGTAATTGGAGTAAATATTGAAAATATTGGACCTGCTTTTTCTGCTATCTGGGATGGAGCTTTTAGCCCGAGTGCTGTAAAAGGTGGAGTAATAGGGGTTCTTATTGTTGGATTCCAGCGTGCAGCGTTCTCGAACGAAGCCGGTGTAGGTTCTGCTGCGATTGCGCATAGTGCCGCCAAAACCAACCACCCGCCTTCTGAAGGATTTGTGGCGCTTTTAGAGCCGTTTATTGATACAGTTGTAGTTTGTACGCTTACTGCATTAGTATTGATCTTTACGGGTATGCATGAAGTAGCTGGTGTAGGAGGCGTAGAGCTTACTTCTACTGCGTTTGGTAGCGTAATTTCATGGTTCCCTTACGTTCTTGCAACCGCAGTATTCTTGTTCGCATTTTCAACCATGATCTCATGGTCGTATTACGGAATGAGAGCCTGGACTTATTTATTTGGAAAAAGTAAGAAGAACGAGATCATCTATAAATTTTTATTCCTGGTATTCGTTGTAGTAGGAGCGTCTGTAAGTTTAGGTGCCGTACTTGATTTTTCAGATATGATGATCCTTGCGATGTCTTTCCCTAACATTATTGGACTGTATATCATGATTGGTGAAGTTAGTAACGATCTTAAGGAATACAGAGCCAGACTTAAAGCTGGTGAATTGTTTCATAAAACTGAAGCGAAAGCCTAAGAGGTATTATATAAAATGAAATTTCTCAAATCCCATTTTGCACTTTCCAGAAGTCAGCAGAATGGGATTTTTGCTTTAATAGTAATTATCATTCTCCTGCAGCTGGTCATCTTTGGAATGAATTATTTCCAGCCGGATACGGAGCCGGTTTCTTTAGAGAGGTTGGAAGCTTTTGAAAAACAACTGGACTCTCTGGAACAAAATCAGCTGAAGGCTAAAGACACGATTTATCCTTTTAACCCGAATTTTTTAACCGACTTTAAGGCGTATCGTCTGGGGCTATCCACTGAAGAAATTGACAGGCTTCTGGCATATCGAAAAAAGGGAAAATGGATTAACTCAGCTGCTGATTTTAGAGCTGTCACTGGCATATCTGAAGATTTATTTCAAAAAATTGCTCCCTCTTTAAGATTTCCTGAATGGGTTGAAAAATCGGGGAAAGCTAAAATTCTGGTGGTGGAAAAATCTGCACCGGTGAAGGTGGCCGATCTCAATCTTGCGACCGCTGCAGACCTTCAGGTAATAAATGGGATAGGAGAAAAACTTTCAGAAAGGATCGTGAAGTATAGATCCAGGATTGGAGGGTTTTTGGATCCGGTTCAGCTTAAAGATGTTTATGGCCTGCAGCCGGAAGTTATAGAGCGAATCCTTCAGAAATTCCAGATCATCACTAAACCCCAAATTGAAATAAGGAATATTAATACCTTAAACGAGGCTGAGCTTGCAAAAGTTCCTTACTTCAATAACCAGCTTGCAAGGGAAATTATTAATTATAAAAACCTTAATGAAAGTATAAGTTCATTTGAGGAATTATCAAAAATCAATGGATTTCCTTCCGATAAAATCGACAGAATTAAATTATATTTGGCAGTAGATTGATTTTTGGTAAAAAAATGATCTAAAAATAACAATAACATAATTGGCAATTTTCGACTTCTGAGTCGGTAAAAAATAAAGATTTATAATGAGCAGATATTTTACAGAGGAACATGAGTTGTTCAGGAAAAGTTTTCAGGAATTTTTACAAAAGGAAGTAGTTCCACATATCGATAAATGGGAAGAGACCGGAACCATTGAAAGATTTATCTGGAAAAAGTTTGGAGAGATGGGCTATTTTGGTCTTAATCAGCCGGAAGAATATGGTGGAATGGGGCTGGACCTTTTCTATACGGTTATATTTCTTGAAGAATTACAAAAGGTTAACTCTGGAGGATTTGCTGCAGCGATGTGGGCTCATGCATATCTTGCGATGACTCATTTAAAAGTAGAGGCAGATCATAAGATGAAGGAGGCTTATTTAACTCCGGCTATCGAAGGTGATAAAATTGGTTGTTTATGTATATCTGAGCCGTTTGGAGGATCAGATGTTGCAGGTATGAAAACTACTGCAGTAAAAAAAGGAGATAAATATTTGATCAATGGTTCCAAGACATTTATCACCAATGGTGTTTATGCCGATTTCTATGTAGTGGCTGCTAAAACTGCTCCTGAAAAAGGAAATAAAGGAATGAGTATTTTCCTTGTGGATAAAGAATGTAAGGGACTTTCTGCAACAAAACTGAACAAGTTGGGCTGGAGAGCATCAGATACTGCTGAGCTGGCTTTTGATAATGTTGAAATTCCGGCAGAGAACCTTATGGGTGAGGATGGAAAAGGTTTTAATTATATCATGCAGCATTTCGCCTTAGAACGTCTTATTATGGGAATCAATGCCCACGCAAGATCTGAGTATGCTCTGGAATACACTATGGGGTATATGAGAGAACGTGAAGCCTTTGGAAAATCACTTGATAAATTCCAGGCGCTAAGACATACCATGGCAGAACTTGTGAGTGAAGTTGAGGTGATCAAGGAGTTTAATTACGCCACGGCTCAACGTCTTAATGATGGCGAATATGTAGTTAAGGAAGCAAGTATGTCCAAGATGCTGGCTACTAAAATTTCAGACGAGGTAATGTACAAGTGTCTGCAAATGTTAGGGGGTTATGGATATATGGAAGATTACCCGCTTGCAAGAATGTTTAGAGATAGTAGATTAGGACCTATTGGAGGTGGTACTTCTGAAATTCTGAAGGAGATTATCGCCAAAATGGTATTGGATAACAAGGAATACAAGCCTGCCGCTAAATAAGAATTTTGGCGAAAATTATTTTCAATTATCGCCAAAATGGTACTGGACAACAAAGAATACAAGCCTGCCGCTAAATAAATTTTGGCGAAAATTATTTTCAATTATCGCCAAAATGGTATTGGATAATAAAGAATACAAGCCTGCGGCTAAATAATTTTTGGAAGAAGGAAAACTTAAAAGCCCTGCAATTTTGCAGGGCTTTTTTTATTCTATTCAGTAAAAGCCTATGGCTAAATCTTTCAAATCGAAATATTTGTACATTTAAATCATATTTGTATTGGGTATTATAAGATTTAAATTATCTTTGCAGCCGATTCCAAAAGAAGGGAGGTGATGACACTATGTTAATTATACCAGTTAAAGACGGAGAAAATATAGATAGAGCTCTTAAGCGTTTTAAGCGTAAGTTCGACAAAACAGGAACTATGCGTCAGCTAAGAGAACGTCAACATTTTACAAAACCATCTGTAGAGCGTAGAGCTCAGGTTCAGAAGGCGGAGTATATCCAGCATCTTAGAGACGCCGAGGATATCTAGTAACCGATTTGTAAAATAGTCGACAATATCCAAAACTGTTGATAGGTTAAAGTTTAGTAACTTTGTCTGTCAACAGTTTTTTTTATGCCCTATTCTGCCTTCCTGAATTACCTTCAGCACGAAAAAAAATATTCGCCTCTTACCATCAAGGCGTATAAGGCAGATCTTTTAGAATTTCACAATTTCATAGAAACTTCATTTGCCCAGGATGACCCTGTAGATGTCAATTATTCTCAAATCCGAAGCTGGATTGTGGAGTTATCTGAAGCGGGAGTATCTAACCGAAGCATTAATAGAAAAGCCTCTTCATTAAAAGCTTATTATAAATTCCTTCTGAAAATAGGGGAAATAGAAAATTCCCCATTGGCCAAACATCGTGCTTTAAAAACTCCTAAGAAGGTCCAGATTCCATTTTCTGAAACTGAAGTAAAGAATGTATTTGAAATCATAGATGATTCAGATTTCGAAGGTTTAAGGGACAGGCTGATGGTCGAGCTGTTTTATTCTACCGGGATACGAAGAGCAGAGTTGATAAATATTAGGATACAGGACCTTGATCTTGAAGGGAGTGTGTTGAAGGTTACCGGTAAAAGAGATAAACAACGATTTATTCCGCTTTTGGAAGGAGTGAAAAATTCAGCAAAAAAATATTTGGCTGAAAGGGCTGTGCTTTATGGGGTTGACAGAGATGATTATTTATTTGTCACTTCAAAAGGGGATAAATCTTATGAAAGTTTTGTTTATAGAATTATAAATAATTATTTTAGTAAGGTGTCTGGTAAACTAAAAAAGAGTCCGCATATCCTGCGTCATTCGTTTGCCACTCATTTATTGAACCAGGGAGCAAATCTAAATGCGGTAAAAGAATTGCTGGGTCATTCAAGTCTTGCTTCGACCCAGGTCTACACTCACAATAGCATTGCCGAACTGAGCAAAATTCATAAAAACGCTCATCCCAGGAACAATAATAACTAGCTAAACCTTTTGTTTAATTAAACTCTACTGGATTATGAAAATGAATCTGCAGTCAGTGAACTTCAATGCCGATCAAAAACTAATCGACTTCACACAAAAGAAACTTGATAAACTGGAACACTATTATGATAAGATAATTCATGCCGATGTATTTTTTAAAGTACAGAATACAAGTGGAAAGGAAAATAAGATCACTGAAATTCTATTAAGCATTCCCGGGGGAGAGCTAATTGTAAAAAAGACCTGTAACAAGTTCGAAGCTTGTGTGGATGAGTGCGTTAGTTCGCTTCAAAGACAACTAATCAAAAAGAAAGAAAAGATGACAGCTCATGTTTAGTTGAAATTTTTTAAAATTATTTTTTGATAAAGGAATAATTTATATACATTTGCAGTCCGTTAGAAATAGCGGACTTTTTTATGCGACTAAAATAGCATAAAAGGCCGA
>NZ_JBLVTL010000001.1:467132-467594 GCF_048285835.1 Christiangramia aquimixticola | reverse complement strand
TCCATCGGCTCTTGAAAATTTGA
The DNA here is from genome assembly GCF_048285835.1 of Christiangramia aquimixticola. Lineage (NCBI taxonomy): Bacteria > Pseudomonadati > Bacteroidota > Flavobacteriia > Flavobacteriales > Flavobacteriaceae > Christiangramia > Christiangramia aquimixticola. The sequence goes on along the minus strand of NZ_JBLVTL010000001.1, from coordinate 467,571 downwards.
AATGCTTGGAACTTCAGGTTTAATTCTGAAGGAAATTTGGAAAGTAAAATGATCTGAGTAGAGTTGATGAATTTTCCGGCATCAATGTTTTGAAATACTGAAAACACCTAAGTTTCGAAGAAAGTTTCGTTCTTAAATCCTTGAGATTTAAAACAATGAAAAATTTTCTAAAGAAATTTTAAAAAATGCTTTGGATGGTGCTTCAAATTTGCTTTAATTTGCAGCCGTTAAAAAAACCATTGGAAGCTTAGCTGTTTCAGTTATGGTTCTATGAAATAGTGGTAAAATTGGGGAGATACTCAAGCGGCCAACGAGGACAGACTGTAAATCTGTTGTCTTTCGACTTCGCAGGTTCGAATCCTGCTCTCCCCACAAAAGGATCCATCCTTCTGTAATTGTCAAATATAATTTGATGGTTGAAAAAATGGAAATGCGGGAG
>NZ_JBLVTL010000001.1:466866-467077 GCF_048285835.1 Christiangramia aquimixticola | reverse complement strand
GGTCTCCCGCTCTAAATTTAATTGAATCAGGAAATCCCCCGGTCGTTAAGTGGTTTGAATAAAAGGTGTTTGTCCTTTAAGATTTCAAACTGTTTATTTAAAATTATCCAAATTGGGTTATATCGGCTTAATACCTCACTCCTGATCTTTTCCATAAGCCCCTAAAGGTTTATGGATATCGCTGTTTAAAACAGTCAATTGTCTGGCCGAC
>NZ_JBLVTL010000001.1:465489-466810 GCF_048285835.1 Christiangramia aquimixticola | reverse complement strand
GTCGTTGGCTCTAGTTTTGTATAAAATTGAACACTAATATATAACTAAGATTAAATAAGTATTAATTATGGCAAAGGAAACTTATGATCGTTCCAAACCGCACCTAAATATTGGTACAATTGGACACGTAGATCACGGAAAAACTACTTTAACTGCAGCTATTACTAGAGTAATGGCTGATGCTGGATATTCAGAGGCTAGTGCGTTTGATCAAATTGACAACGCTCCAGAAGAAAAAGAAAGAGGTATTACTATTAACTCTTCTCACGTAGAGTATTCAACTGCTAACCGTCACTACGCTCACGTTGACTGTCCTGGTCACGCCGATTACGTAAAGAACATGGTTACTGGTGCTGCTCAAATGGACGGTGCAATTCTTGTTGTGGCTGCGACTGATGGTCCTATGCCTCAAACTCGTGAGCACATCCTTCTTGGACGTCAGGTAGGTATTCCAAGAATCGTAGTATTCTTGAACAAAGTTGACCTTGTTGATGATGAGGAGCTTCTTGAGCTAGTTGAAATGGAAGTTAGAGATCTTCTTTCTTTCTACGAGTATGATGGTGATAACGGTCCTGTAATTTCAGGTTCTGCACTTGGAGCTTTAGAAGGTGATGAGAAGTGGTCTAAGACTGTTCTTGATCTTATGGAAGCTGTAGATAGCTGGATCGAATTGCCAGAGCGTGATGTAGATAAGCCATTCTTGATGCCAATCGAAGATGTATTCTCTATTACAGGTCGTGGTACTGTTGCAACTGGTCGTATCGAGACTGGTGTTGCTAACACTGGAGATCCTGTAGAGATCATTGGTATGGGAGCTGGAAAACTTACTTCAACTATTACTGGAGTTGAGATGTTCCGTAAGATCCTTGATAGAGGTGAAGCTGGAGATAACGTAGGTATCCTATTAAGAGGTATCGAGAAAACTCAGATCTCAAGAGGTATGGTAATTACTAAGCCTGGATCTGTAACTCCACACGCTAAATTCAAAGCTGAGGTTTATATCCTTAAGAAAGAAGAAGGTGGACGTCACACTCCATTCCATAACAACTACCGTCCACAGTTCTACGTACGTACAACTGATGTTACAGGAACAATCAACCTTCCTGATGGTGTAGAAATGGTAATGCCAGGTGATAACCTTACTATTACAGTTGAGCTTATTCAGCCAATTGCAATGAACCAGGGACTTCGTTTCGCTATCCGTGAAGGTGGTAGAACAGTAGGTGCTGGACAGGTAACTGAAATTCTAGACTAAGAATTATCATTATATAAAAAGGTATCCCGTTACTAAGCGGGGTACCTTCACTTATATTTACGGGTT
>NZ_JBLVTL010000001.1:462722-465433 GCF_048285835.1 Christiangramia aquimixticola | reverse complement strand
TCAACCCGTGCAAATATTTTTATTGAAAATGGCAGGATTTGTTAATTACGTATCAGAATCTTATAACGAGTTAAAAAACCACGTTACCTGGACAAGCTGGTCAGAAGCTCAAAGGCTTACAGTTCTTGTTGCCGTGTTCTCGATTATTTTTTCTTTAGCGATTTGGGGTGTGGATACGCTTTTTAGTGGCGCTATCGAGCAGTACTTCGAATGGGTTAAATCATAATTGAAAGAACAGAACAATGGCTGAAGCAAAGGATAAAAAGTGGTATGTGGTTCGTGCCGTTAGCGGACAGGAAAACAAAGTAAAGGATTATATCGAGAAAGAAATTTCTCATTTAGGACTTGAAGACTTTGTAGATCAGGTTTTAGTACCTACAGAGAAAGTTATACAGATTCGTAACGGAAAGAAAGTAAATAAAGAACGTGTTTATTTTCCGGGATATGTAATGATCCAGGCAAATATTGGGGGTGAAATCCCACATATTATAAAAGGAATTAACGGAGTGATTGGATTTCTTGGTGAGACAAAGGGTGGAGACCCGGTGCCGCTTAGAAATTCTGAGGTGAACAGAATGTTAGGAAAAGTTGATGAACTTTCTGTTAAGACAGATAATGTTGCGATTCCGTTTACAATTGGTGAAACAATTAAAGTTATCGATGGTCCTTTTAACGGTTTCAATGGAACTGTTGAGAAGATCAATGAAGAGAAACGTAAGCTTGAGGTAATGGTTAAGATCTTCGGAAGAAAGACACCATTAGAGTTAAGTTACATGCAAGTAGAGAAAGTATAAATAACTGTTACATATATTTTTTGATAGTTTTTTCAGCTTCCACTAAACAAACTATCATTTAAAAATTTGAAAAATGGCAAAAGAAGTAAGTAAAGTTGTAAAACTACAAGTTCGCGGAGGTGCTGCTAACCCATCACCACCAGTTGGACCTGCTTTAGGTGCTGCCGGAGTAAACATCATGGAATTCTGTAAGCAATTCAATGGTAGAACTCAGGATAAGCAAGGAAAGGTACTTCCAGTAGCAATTACTGTTTATAAGGATAAGTCTTTTGATTTTGTGATCAAGACTCCTCCTGCAGCGGTACAGTTGATGGAAGCGGCTAAAACTAAAAAAGGTTCTGGTGAACCGAACAGAAAAAAAGTAGCTAGTGTTTCTTGGGATCAGGTTAGAGCGATTGCAGAAGACAAGATGCAGGATCTTAACGCGTTTACCGTAGAATCTGCAATGAAAATGGTTGCCGGAACAGCTCGTTCGATGGGAATAACTGTAAAAGGTGAAGCACCGTTTTAATCCAAAAAGAAATTAGAAAATGGCAAAATTAACTAAAAAGCAAAAAGAAGCTCAAGGTAAAATCGAAAACGGAAAGACGTATACGGTTGCTGAAGCTTCTGCTTTGATAAAAGAAGTTTCTAACGAAAACTTTGATCCTTCTGTAGATCTTGCAGTTCGTTTGAATGTAGATCCGCGTAAAGCTAACCAGATGGTTAGAGGTGTTGTAACACTTCCACACGGTACTGGTAAAGACGTTAAGGTTCTGGCTTTGGTTACTCCAGATAAGGAAGAAGAAGCTAAAGAAGCTGGCGCTGACTATGTTGGATTAGATGAATATCTTGATAAGATCAAGGGAGGCTGGACAGATGTTGATGTTATCATCACTATGCCTAGCGTTATGGGTAAATTAGGACCATTAGGTCGAGTATTAGGACCAAGAGGTTTAATGCCTAACCCTAAAACCGGAACAGTTACTATGGATATCGCTAAAGCGGTTTCTGATGTAAAAGCTGGTAAAATTGACTTCAAGGTTGACAAAACTGGAATTGTACATGCTGCTATTGGAAAAGCGTCTTTTGATGCTGAAAAGATCGCAGGTAATGCAAGAGAATTATTAACTACGCTGGTAAAATTGAAGCCTCAGGCCGCTAAAGGTGTTTACATTAAGAGTATTTACATGTCAAGCACAATGAGCCCGAGTGTAGCAATAGATACTAAAAGGTTTACTGAGCAATAATTTAAGATTATGACAAGAGAAGAAAAATCACAAGTTATAGAAGATTTAACTGCCCAGTTAGCCGCAACACCAACTATCTATTTGGCTGACATTTCCGGACTTGATGCCGGAACGACTTCTAACTTACGTAGAGCTTGTTTTAAAGCAGATGTTAAGTTATCGGTAGTTAAAAACACGTTATTGGCTAAAGCTATGGAAGCTGCTGAAAAAGATTTCGGTGATCTTCCAACAGTTTTAAAAGGTAACACCTCTATCATGCTTTCTGAAACCGGAAATGCTCCGGCGAAAGTAATTAAGGAATTTAGAAAGAAATCTGAGAAGCCTTTACTTAAAGGAGCTTTTGTTGAAGAAGCTGTTTATGTAGGTGATGACTATCTTGAGACTCTGGTTAATATCAAGTCTAAAGAAGAAGTTATCGGGGATATCGTTGGATTACTTCAATCTCCTGCTAAAAATGTTGTTTCTGCACTTAAGTCAGGTGGTGGAAAGATCGCAGGAATCCTTAAGACTCTTTCAGAAAAAGAGGGATAATATAGTACGCACTTTTTAACAATTATAAATTAAAGAACTTTTTAAAAACGATAGAAAATGGCAGATTTAAAAGAATTCGCAGAACAACTAGTTAACCTTACTGTAAAAGAAGTAAATGAGTTAGCAGATATTTTAAAAGAAGAATATGGTATCGAGC
>NZ_JBLVTL010000001.1:446437-462674 GCF_048285835.1 Christiangramia aquimixticola | reverse complement strand
AAGAAGCTGAGGAGCAGTCAGAATTTGACGTAATCCTTAAAGCTCCAGGTGGATCTAAGTTAGCAGTAGTTAAACTTGTAAAAGAACTTACTGGACTAGGTCTTAAAGATGCTAAAGAATTAGTTGATGGTGCTCCAAAACCAGTAAAAGAAGGAGTTGCTAAAGACGAAGCAGAAGCTCTTAAAAAGCAATTAGAAGAAGCAGGAGCTGAGGTTGAGCTTAAATAAGCTTAACAAAAGCAATATTATTTAGGTTTAGACCTCAGGATACTCTCCTGGAGGTCTAAACCATTTTGCGTATATGAAACTTAACGTTTAAAACGCGCAGTATTTTTTATATAAATTATAATCCCGTCCATTGATGTTAGCAAAGCAAACTGAAAGATTGAGTTTCTCTTCTGTTAAGAACAAGCCTGCTTATCCGGACTTTCTGGATCTGCAGATTAAGTCTTTTCAGGACTTCTTTCAATTAGAGACAAAATCAGAAGAGCGGGGAAATGAAGGTCTTTACAACACCTTCCTCGAAAACTTCCCCATTACGGATACCCGTAATCAATTTGTACTAGAATTCTTAGATTATTTTGTGGACCCACCAAGATACTCCATCCAGGAATGTATCGAACGTGGATTGACCTACAGTGTACCACTTAAAGCCAGACTTAAGTTATACTGTACCGACCCTGAGCATGAAGATTTTGAAACCATCGTACAGGACGTATATTTAGGAACCATTCCTTATATGACACCTAGTGGGACTTTCTGCATCAACGGTGCAGAACGAGTAGTAGTATCTCAGCTACACCGTTCACCCGGGGTTTTCTTTGGACAGTCTTTCCATGCAAATGGAACTAAACTTTATTCAGCCCGTGTAATTCCTTTCAAAGGATCATGGATTGAATTTGCTACCGATATTAACAGCGTAATGTACGCTTATATCGATCGTAAGAAAAAATTACCTGTTACTACTCTTTTCCGTGCAATTGGATTTGAGCGTGATAAGGATATCCTTGAGATCTTTGACCTTGCTGAAGAGGTTAAAGTATCTAAGACAGGACTTAAAAAATATCTTGGTCGTAAACTTGCTGCAAGGGTACTTAATACCTGGTATGAAGATTTCGTAGATGAGGATACCGGTGAAGTGGTATCTATTGAGCGTAACGAAATTGTGCTTGACCGTGATACAGAACTTGAAAAAGATCACATAGAAGAAATTCTTGAAACCGGAAGTAAGACTATCCTTCTTCACAAAGAAGATAACCAAACTGGTGATTATGCGATCATTCACAATACCTTGCAAAAGGATCCTACCAACTCTGAAAAAGAAGCGGTAGAACATATTTACCGTCAACTTCGTAATGCTGAACCGCCAGATGAGGAAACTGCGCGCGGGATTATTGATAAGCTTTTCTTCTCAGATCAGCGTTACAGCTTAGGAGAAGTTGGTAGATACAGAATGAACAAAAAACTTGGTCTTGATGTAGAGATGGATAAGCAGGTGCTTACCAAGATCGATATCATTACCATTGTAAAATATCTTATTGAGCTTATCAACTCTAAGGCAGAGATCGATGATATTGATCACTTATCTAACCGTCGTGTTAGAACAGTAGGTGAGCAATTATCTCAGCAGTTTGGTGTTGGTCTTGCACGTATGGCGAGAACCATTCGTGAAAGAATGAACGTTCGTGATAACGAAGTGTTTACTCCAATCGATTTGATCAACGCGAAGACGCTTTCTTCTGTGATCAACTCGTTCTTTGGAACCAACCAGCTGTCTCAGTTCATGGATCAAACCAACCCGCTTGCAGAGATCACGCATAAGCGTAGACTTTCAGCATTAGGGCCAGGTGGTCTGTCAAGAGAAAGAGCAGGGTTCGAGGTACGTGATGTTCACTATACTCACTACGGAAGACTTTGTCCTATTGAAACTCCTGAAGGACCAAACATTGGTCTTATTTCATCACTTTCAGTTTATGCTAAGGTAAATGGAATGGGATTCATTGAAACTCCTTATAGAAGTGTAACTGATGGGAAGATCAATATTTCTGAAGAGCCTATTTATTTAAGTGCTGAAGAAGAAGAAGGTAAGAAAATTGCTCAGGCAAACATTCCATTAAAAGACGATGGAACTATAGATACAGATCGTGTTATTGCACGAATGGAAGGTGACTTCCCGGTAGTTGATCCTAAAGAGGTTCATTATACCGATGTTGCTCCTAACCAGATCTCATCTATTTCGGCTTCTTTGATTCCATTCCTGGAACATGATGATGCCAACCGTGCGTTGATGGGATCAAACATGATGCGTCAGGCAGTACCACTTTTAAGAACAGATTCTCCTATCGTTGGAACTGGACTTGAGAGACAGGTAGCTACAGACTCCCGAGTATTGATTAATGCTGAAGGAGAAGGAGTTGTAGAATATGTAGACGCTAACAAGATTGTAATTAAATACGATCGTACAGAAGAAGAGCGTATGGTTAGTTTCGATGACGATTCTAAATCATACAATCTTATCAAATTTAGAAAAACCAACCAGGGAACCTGTATCAACCTTAAGCCAATTGTTAGCGTAGGGGACAGAGTAACCAAAGGTCAGGTTCTTTGTCAGGGATATGCTACAGAAGCTGGTGAACTAGCTTTAGGTAGAAACATGAAGGTTGCCTTCATGCCTTGGAAAGGATATAACTTTGAGGATGCGATTGTAATTTCTGAAAAAGTTGTTAGAGATGATATTTTCACCTCTATCCATATAGATGAGTATTCTCTTGAAGTTAGAGATACTAAACTAGGTAACGAAGAATTGACTAACGATATTCCAAACGTATCTGAAGAGGCTACTAAAGACCTTGATGAGCATGGAATGATTAGAGTTGGTGCTGAAGTTAAGCCTGGTGATATTCTTATTGGTAAGATCACTCCTAAGGGAGAAAGTGATCCAACACCAGAAGAAAAACTTCTACGTGCCATCTTTGGTGATAAGGCCGGTGATGTGAAAGATGCTTCTTTAAAAGCTTCTCCATCATTAAGCGGTGTTGTTATCAATAAGAAATTGTTCGCAAGAGCGATTAAGGATAAACGTAAAAGAGCACAGGATAAAGAAGATGTTGCAGCTTTAGAGAAAAAGTACGATGCTAAATTCGCCAATTTAAAGGCTGAACTTGTTGAGAAATTATTTACCATCATTGGTGGTAAAACTGCTCAGGGAGTACAGAATGATCTTGGAGAAGAAGTAATGCCAAAAGGTAAGAAGTACACTCTTAAGATGTTGAACTCTGTAGACGATTATACTCACTTAACCAGTGGTACATGGACTACAGATGATCACCTTAATGAGCTGGTAGCAGATCTTATCCACAATTACAAAATTAAAGAAAATGATCTTCAGGGTAACCTTAGAAGAGAGAAGTTTACCATTTCTGTAGGAGATGAGCTTCCATCAGGAATTCTTAAGCTTGCTAAAGTTTATATCGCTAAGAAACGTAAGCTTAAAGTAGGTGATAAGATGGCTGGACGTCACGGTAACAAAGGTATTGTTGCAAGAATCGTACGTCAGGAAGATATGCCTTTCCTTGAAGACGGAACTCCTGTTGATATCGTATTGAACCCACTTGGGGTACCATCTCGTATGAACATTGGTCAGATCTACGAAACAGTTCTTGGATGGGCTGGACAGAAGAATGGCAAGAAGTATGCAACACCAATTTTTGATGGAGCTACTATCGATGAGATCAATGAGCTTACAGATGCAGCTGGTATTCCTAGATACGGTCACACTTATCTTTATGATGGTGGAACCGGGGAAAGATTCGATCAACGTGCAACCGTTGGGGTGATCTACATGCTTAAACTTGGTCACATGATCGACGATAAGATGCATGCTCGTTCTATTGGACCATACTCACTTATTACTCAGCAGCCGCTTGGTGGTAAGGCACAATTTGGTGGTCAGCGATTTGGAGAGATGGAGGTTTGGGCTCTTGAAGCTTACGGAGCATCCAGTACTCTTAGGGAAATTCTAACAGTAAAGTCTGATGACGTTATTGGTAGAGCCAAGACCTATGAGGCTATTGTGAAGGGTGAGCCAATGCCGGAACCAGGATTGCCGGAATCTTTCAACGTACTTATGCACGAATTGAAAGGTCTTGGATTGGATATTAAACTTGAAGAATAACATTCTGTTGATTGGGTACGCCTCCGGGTGTACCCTTTTAAACAGAATATTCACAATAATTAGCAGCATTTATTATGGCTAGAAATAATGATAAAAATACAGTACAGAGGTTCAACCAGATCTCTATAGGTTTAGCTTCTCCAGAGTCTATCCTCGCGGAATCTCGTGGTGAAGTTCTTAAACCGGAAACCATCAACTACCGTACGCACAAACCTGAGCGTGACGGATTGTTCTGTGAGCGTATTTTTGGTCCTGTAAAGGATTATGAATGTGCCTGCGGAAAGTACAAAAGGATCCGTTACAAAGGGATCGTTTGTGACCGTTGTGGAGTAGAAGTTACCGAGAAGAAGGTACGTAGAGATCGTGTAGGTCACATTAACCTTGTTGTACCTGTAGCTCATATCTGGTATTTCCGTTCTTTACCTAACAAAATTGGTTATTTGCTAGGGCTGCCGTCTAAAAAACTTGACATGATCATCTACTACGAAAGGTATGTAGTGATCCAGCCAGGTAATGCGGTGGATGAAGAGGGGAAAGCCCTTAAAAAAATGGATTTCTTAACTGAAGAAGAATATCTGAACATCTTAGATGAACTTCCTCAGGAAAATCAATATTTAGAAGACAGCGATCCAAATAAGTTTATCGCTAAAATGGGAGCTGAATGTCTTATCGAAATTCTTAAGAGAATTGATCTTGATGAACTTTCTTACGAATTAAGACATAAGGCAAACAACGAAACTTCTAAGCAACGTAAAACTGAAGCGCTTAAACGTCTTCAGGTTGTGGAAGCTTTCAGAGATGCGAACAAGAACAGAGAGAATCACCCAGAGTGGATGATTATGAAGGTTGTACCGGTTATTCCACCGGAACTTAGACCTCTTGTGCCTCTTGATGGTGGTCGTTTCGCAACTTCAGATTTGAACGATCTTTACCGTCGTGTAATTATTCGTAACAATCGTCTTAAAAGATTAATGGAGATCAAAGCTCCTGAAGTGATTTTACGTAATGAAAAACGTATGCTTCAGGAATCTGTAGATTCATTATTTGATAACACCAGAAAATCATCAGCAGTTAAGACAGACTCTAACCGTCCGCTTAAATCACTTTCAGATTCATTGAAAGGTAAGCAAGGTCGTTTCCGTCAAAACCTGCTTGGTAAACGTGTGGATTATTCAGCACGTTCAGTAATCGTTGTTGGACCGGAACTTAAAATGTTCGAGTGTGGTCTTCCAAAGAACATGGCAGCAGAACTTTACAAACCTTTCATCATCAGAAAATTGATCGAAAGAGGTATCGTAAAGACAGTTAAATCTGCCAAGAAGATTATTGATAAAAAAGAACCTGTAGTTTGGGATATTTTGGAGAACGTACTTAAAGGGCATCCGGTACTATTAAACCGTGCTCCTACGCTTCACCGTCTGGGAATCCAGGCATTCCAGCCTAAACTTATTGAAGGTAAGGCAATTCAGCTTCACCCACTTGCATGTACTGCATTCAACGCCGATTTCGATGGTGACCAGATGGCGGTTCACTTACCACTTGGGCCAGAAGCTATTTTGGAAGCACAGTTATTAATGCTTGCTTCTCATAACATATTGAACCCTGCAAACGGTTCTCCTATTACAGTACCATCTCAGGATATGGTCTTGGGTCTTTACTACATGACCAAACACAAGATTGGTACTCCGGAGGAGCCTGTAAAAGGTGAAGGATTAACTTTCTACTCGGCTGAAGAGCTTGTAATAGCCTACAACCAGAAGAAAGTAGATCTTAACGCGGGTATTAAAATTAGAACCAAAGATTATAACGAAGCAGGAGAATTGGTCTACATGATCAAGGAAACTACTGTAGGTAGAGTATTGTTTAATGAAGCTGTGCCGGAAAAGGCAGGTTACATTAACGAAGTACTTACTAAAAAATCCCTTCGTGAGATCATTGGTAAGATCCTTAAAATTACTAGTGTTCCTGAAACTTCTGAATTCCTTGACAATATTAAAGGTCTTGGATATGGTTTCGCTTTCCGTGGTGGTCTTTCCTTCAGTTTAGGTGATATTATTATCCCTGCAGAGAAGCAAACCATGATCGACGAAGCTAACGAGCAGGTTGAGGCTATCATTGGTAACTATAACATGGGTCTTATTACCAATAACGAACGTTACAACCAGGTAATTGATATCTGGACTTCTACCAACGCAGGTCTTACTGAGTTGGCTATGAAGCGAATTCGTGAAGACAAACAAGGATTTAACTCGGTATATATGATGCTTGACTCCGGAGCCCGTGGTTCTAAGGAGCAGATTCGTCAGCTTACCGGGATGCGTGGTCTTATGGCCAAGCCGAAAAAATCCAACTCTGGTGGTGGTGAAATTATTGAGAACCCGATTCTTTCGAACTTTAAGGAAGGTCTATCGATTCTTGAATACTTTATCTCTACTCACGGTGCTCGTAAAGGTCTTGCCGATACCGCACTTAAAACGGCAGATGCTGGTTACTTAACCCGTCGTCTTGTTGATGTTTCCCAGGATGTGATCGTAAATGAAGATGACTGTGGAACGCTTAGAGGTGTGGAAGTTAAGCCACTTAAGAAAAACGAAGAAATAGTAGAATCTTTAGGAGAAAGAATCTTAGGACGTATTGCTCTTAACGATGTAGTAAATCCTTCTACAGATGAACTGCTTGTTTCTGGAAATAATGAAATAACTGAAGAAATAGTTGCCAAGATCGAGGCTGCACCAATAGAAAGTGTTGAAGTACGTTCTCCACTTACTTGTGAAGCTAAGAAAGGTATCTGTATAAAGTGTTACGGTAGAAACCTTGCAACCAACAAGATCGTACAAACAGGTGAAGCTGTTGGTGTTGTTGCTGCACAGTCTATTGGAGAACCTGGTACACAGCTTACACTTCGTACGTTCCACGTGGGAGGTATTGCAGGTAACATTTCTGAAGAAAATAAACTTGAAGCTAAATTTGACGGTATAGCTGAGATAGAAGATCTGAAAGTTGTTAAGGGAGAAGCTCCTGATGGCGGAACTGCAGATATCGTAATCTCTCGTACTGCTGAACTTAAGATCAAGGACAAGAAAACAGGTGTTGTTTTAAGTAACAACAACATTCCTTACGGTTCCCAGATCAATATTGAAGATGGAGCAACTGTAAGTAAAGGTGAAGTGGTTTGTACATGGGATCCATATAACGGTGTAATTATTTCTGAATTCGCCGGTAAGATCAAGTACGAAAACATTGACCAGGGTGTAACTTATCAGGTTGAGATCGATGAGCAAACAGGATTCCAGGAAAAAGTAATTTCTGAATCCCGTAATAAGAAATTGATCCCAACTCTACATATCTTAGGTAAGAAAGACGAAGTAATTCGTTCTTATAACCTTCCTGTTGGAGCTCACCTTATGGTGGACAATGCAGAAAAGATTGGAGTAGGTAAGATTCTTGTAAAGATTCCTCGTAAATCTTCTAAAGCAGGGGATATTACAGGAGGTCTTCCAAGGGTAACAGAGCTTTTCGAAGCACGTAACCCATCTAACCCGGCTGTAGTTTCAGAAATTGACGGTGTTGTTTCTTTCGGTAAGATCAAAAGAGGTAACCGTGAGATCATCGTTGAGTCTAAACTTGGTGAGGTTAAGAAGTATCTTGTTAAGCTATCTAATCAAATCCTTGTTCAGGAAAATGATTATGTAAGAGCGGGAATGCCATTATCTGATGGTTCTATCACTCCGGAAGATATTTTAAATATCAAAGGACCAAACGCTGTACAGCAGTATCTTGTGAACGAAGTTCAGGAAGTATACCGTTTACAGGGTGTGAAGATCAACGACAAGCACTTTGAGGTGGTTGTTAGACAGATGATGCGTAAAGTAAGAATCGTGGATCCGGGAGACACTATCTTCCTAGAAAATCAACTTGTTCATAAAGATGATTTCATCGATGAGAACAACAAGCTTTTCGGAATGAAGGTGATCGAAGATGCAGGTGACTCAGACAGACTGAAACCAGGACAAATTATTACTCCAAGAGAACTAAGAGACGAGAACTCTATTCTTAGAAGAGAAGATAAGAATCTTGCTACAGCCAGAGACGTTATCACCGCAACTGCGAATCCGGTACTTCAGGGTATTACAAGAGCTTCGCTTCAAACAAAATCGTTCATCTCTGCTGCTTCCTTCCAGGAAACAACTAAAGTATTAAACGAGGCTGCGGTAAGCGGTAAGATCGATCAGCTTGAAGGATTGAAGGAAAATGTAATTGTAGGTCACAGAATTCCTGCAGGTACAGGTATGAGAAAATACGATAGCATCATAGTTGGTTCTAAAGAAGAATTTGACGAAATGCTTGAGAAAAAACAGGAAGTTAATTATAACTAATTCCTTATAATATTTTCATAAAAGCCCCGCTGTTTGCGGGGCTTTTTTCATTTATACCGATATTTGAAATATGAAGAAATATTTTAAGGAGCTTCTGGAATATTCACATTTTTACAACCAGGAGCTTATAAAGAAATTTAATGACGGGGACTTGCATTATGTCTTATCTGAAAGTTCAAGAAGACTGATGTCACATATTTTAAATGAGCAATCTGCATGGTCTAACCGGATTATGCAGAAGGATCTGGTAGATGTATGGAAAGTTTGGGACGCCAATGAACTTGAAAAAATTGAGGCTCAAAATTATAAGGAGACCTTAGAGATTCTTGAAAAGGAAGACCTTGAAAGGATTGTACAGTATAAAACGCCAAAAGGAGAACAATTCTCCAACTCCATAAAAGATATAATGTTTCATATCGTAAACCATTCCACCTACCATCGGGGGCAAATTGCCAAGGAGTTCAGGCAGAAAGGAGTAGATCCTGTAATTTCAGATTTTATATATTACAAGCAGAATGCCTAAGAGAGATTCCCTATCTTTCTACTAATTTTTAATTAAGACCATATTATGAGCGACGAAAAGAAACATAAAGCCGAAAAAGGCAAGATCAACATAGAACTGGACGATACAGTGGCAGAAGGAACCTATTCCAATCTGGCCATTATTAATCATTCAGTTTCAGAATTTGTAGTGGATTTTGTGAATATCATGCCGGGGAGGCCTAAGAGCAAAGTAAAGTCCAGGATCATACTTACTCCACAGCATGCAAAACGACTTTTAAAAGCTTTAGGGGATAATATTCATAAATTCGAGCAGGCTCACGGAGAGATAAGAGATTATGAAAAATCACCGGTTCCATTGAATTTTGGCCCAACCGGTCAGGCTTAAATTAGAACCTGTAATTCATTACGGGAAAATTTTAAATCAATTAAAAAGGATCTTATCAATTTGGTAAGATCCCTTTTGTTTTAGGTGTATTTTTTAAAATAGATTCTCGCTGCTGCCATTACTCTTGGAGCAAGAATTAGTGTGGAGATCATGGTTGGAATTGCCATTAGCGCAAAGAAACCATCAATTAGGTTAAGTATAAAACTTAAAGATGTAGTCGCTCCCACAATGATGCTCAATATGTAAACATAATTATAGTATTTCTTATTATGAGCTCCTAAGAGAAAGGATAAACATTTTGTCCCGTAATAGCTGTAGGAAAATAAAGAAGAGACGCTAAAAGCCAGGATACAGACTAATAACAGGTAATTACCCACATAAGGGATAGCCTGATCAAAAGCTGCGGCGGTTAAACTTACCCCGTTCACATCTTCCGTCTGCCAAACATCTGTCACCAGAATTGCCATTGCGGTTAATGTGCATACTACCAGCGTATCTATTGCCGGCCCTAACATTGCTATCAAACCTTCTCTGATTGGTTCTGATGTTTTACTTGCTCCATGAGCCATGGTTGCTGTTCCAATTCCGGCTTCATTTGAGAATGCTCCTCTACGAATTCCCAATAATATCAAACCACCCAGCAGGCCTCCCATAAGAGGATCTCCTTTATAATTATCTGCCGCAAAAGCATCGGTAAAGATCATTCCGAAATAATGGAATACCACATCATAGTTCACAAACAGGATAAGGAGAACAGAAACAAAATATAAAGCTACCATAGCCGGTACCAGCTTGGATACGGTTTTACTGATCCTGTCCAGACCTCCAACAATTACAACGGTGGTTATAAGGGTTAAAATAATTCCAATGATCAGACTGGAAGTAAATCCGGTTTCAATATCATTAGGTTCAAGCAGGATATAATTGATCGCCTGGGTGAGCTGATTCACATTAAATACCGGCAAGGCACCTACGAGTCCGGCGATAGCAAAAAAGGCAGCCAGAGGCTTCCACTTCTTTCCAAGACCTTCCACTATGTAATACATCACTCCGCCCTGAATATGACCTTCAGTATCTCTACCTCGGTACATTACCGCTAAACTATTGGTGAAGAATTTTGTAGCCATTCCAACAATTGCACTAATCCAAAGCCAGAAAATTGCCCCGGGGCCTCCAATGGCTATTGCCACCGCTACTCCGGCAATGTTCCCCATCCCAACGGTAGAGGATAATGCAGTAGATAAAGCCTGGAAATGGTTGATGTCTCCCGGATCGTTCGGGTTGTTGTATTTACCCCTTAAAACTTCTACTGAATGGCCTAAATACCGGAAAGGAAGAAATCTGGAATAGAGCAATAAATATATTCCACCACCTATTAATAAAATCACCAATGGGATGCCCCACACAGCGGAGGCGAAGTCTGCGATAAACTGATCGATCTGGGACATAAAAATAATTTATGCCGAAAATACTAAAAATTAGCAGGTATTGGATATTAATCCCGGAGCCTTTAAAATCAAATATTTTCCAATCTAATTTTTCAAATAAGACAGGTTTTTCTTTAAACCTATAAGTCTTAATTAAAATTCAGAAGTAAAGTGAAATTTGATCGAAGGATACTTTTGCTGAGTCATTTGCAGGGAGAACTGAGAGTCTGCCAAAAATACCAGTTGACCCGATTTGTCCTTTGCCAGATATTTAGACTTCACACGTTTAAAGTCTTTAAACTCCTCACTTTTCTCGTCTTCAGTTTCTACCCAGGTTGCTTTATGGACGTTCAGGTTTTCATAGGTACATTTAGCACCATATTCGTGTTCCAAACGGTATTGAATTACTTCGAACTGAAGAGCGCCCACGGTTCCAATAACCTTTCTACCATTCATTTCAAGAATAAATAACTGGGCCACACCTTCGTCCATTAACTGGTCGATTCCTTTTTCCAGTTGCTTGGATTTCATAGGATCGGCGTTGTTGATATAACGGAAGTGCTCAGGTGAGAAACTTGGAATTCCTTTATACATCAGGTTTTCACCTTCAGTAAGCGTATCACCGATCTTAAAATTCCCCGTGTCGTGAAGACCTACAATATCTCCCGGATACGAAACATCCACGATCTCTTTCTTTTCAGCAAAGAAGGCATTGGGAGAAGAGAATTTCATGTTCTTGTTATTTCGTACATGCAGGTAATTCTTATTTCTTTCGAATTTACCTGAAACGATTTTTATAAATGCCAGCCTGTCCCGGTGTTTAGGGTCCATGTTTGCATGGATCTTAAATACAAACCCGGTGAAGTCATTTTCATCTGGTTTTACGAGTCTGGTATCACTTTCTTTTGGACGCGGAGTTGGAGCGATCTTAATAAAACAATCCAGTAATTCTCTAACCCCAAAGTTATTCAGGGCCGATCCAAAAAATACCGGTTGCAAATGCCCGTCAAGATAAGTTTGTCGGTCAAATTCCGGATAAACACCTTGGGCAAGTTCAAGCTCATCCCTTAAGTTCTCGGCTGCTTTGGATCCAACAAGATCATCCAGAGCTTCATCTTGAAGGTCCTCGATCTTTACGGTTTCTTCAATATCTTTCCTTGGATCCCCTGTAAACAGGTTCACGTTCTTTTCCCAAATATTATAGATCCCTTTAAAGTCATAACCCATTCCAATTGGGAAACTTAGAGGAGTCACCTTTAAATTCAGTTTTTGCTCGATCTCATCCAGCAATTCAAATGCGTCTTTCCCCTCACGGTCAAGCTTGTTGATAAAAACGATCATGGGAATATTCCGCATACGGCATACTTCCACGAGTTTTTCAGTTTGTTCCTCAACACCTTTGGCAACATCAATTACAACGATAACACTATCTACTGCCGTTAGGGTTCTAAAAGTATCTTCAGCAAAATCCTTGTGACCGGGAGTATCAAGAATATTGATCTTAATATCCTTATATTCAAAAGCAAGAACAGAGGTTGCTACCGAAATCCCTCTTTGTCTTTCGATCTCCATAAAGTCACTGGTTGCCCCTTTTTTAATCTTATTCGATTTAACCGCTCCGGCTTCCTGGATGGCACCACCAAATAATAAAAGTTTTTCCGTTAGCGTGGTTTTACCGGCATCGGGGTGGGAAATAATACCAAATGTTCTTCTTCTGTTGATCTCTTTATGGAACTGCTTCATAGGATTTCTTTGCAGCTGCAAAAGTAAGATTATTTTGATGATTTTTAAATATATGGTCTGCCTTATAACATCAATTGTTTAAACCAGTATGGAAGAAAGCTTATCAGATCAGAGTTAAATGAAAGCCGGGGCATTTTTAAGTATCTCATTCGAATTTATCCCGTTTATTTTTTGTGGATTGAATACCCCGTCATTGGCCTAATTAGGCGATATTTGGAATATATTAGATCAATATGCTTAGCCATAAAACCCTACAAGTTCTATTTATTATTCTGATTATCAGTCTCTTTCCTCATAAGGCTATCTCTTCAGATTATAAAGAAGAGGTGATAGCGAAAGGTTCCTATGTAATAAATATGGGAATTACACCCCAAACCAAAGCCAATGCTTTGAAACCGTATGGATTGATCTATGACCTGCTTAAAAATTATGGGGTAGAGATCAAGTGGGTGATCAACCCCGATAAAAAGAAGGATGGAATCGATTTTAGAATAATTGAAGAAGATTTTAGATCGGGTTCGTTTGTGGTTCCGGTTTCTTATCTAACTGAAGAATTACAAATTGTAATAGAAAAGTGGGAGAGTAGAGGAGTAGTAGGGAAATTTCTGAAAGAAAGTATGGTTCTGCCGGTTTATACAAAACTATCGGTGGCGCCAAAGTGGACGCTCGATAAACAAAACGGAAGTATTGCACTGGCCTTTTTTAAGGCTGCCGGCATTCCGGGTGAAGCGCACGGGGGCTATGATGCTTTAAATTGGAAAACTCCAGATGAACTCGGGGTTTGTGATGATTTGTTTATAATGCCCCATGCTGAACCTAAATTTCAATCTCATAAAAATCTTTATTACTGGAACCGCACGTATAAAGGTGCCATTTGGGCAGGTTGTCATGCAGGCAGTGAACTGGAAAACCTCTTCGGGCCGGTTGCTGATAAAAAGGATCCAGAGATAATTCAGTTAAACTTTCTTTCTGCGGGAAAACCCGGTGTACGAACTTCAGGATTGGTACCATTTTATGAACACAGGTTTGCTACGCCTCCGTATAACCATGAATTACCAGCCGATCCGGTTGCACAATATATAGGCAAAAGCGATAAGGCTTATATCAATGGGTCTGAAAGGATATTGTACCCAAAGAAAGCAAATGCCTGGCGAGCCGGAACTAAAAAGATCATTTTAGATGCATCTGCTCCGGATGTTCCCGAACTTTCCCATGGGCCGGGATGTATCCTAATTTATGGACACGGGTTTGATGATCCCCGAAACGGACTTGTGATGTATCAGGTTTCTCACGATATTTCAGGAAATAAACCTGAAAATATCGCCGCTATGCGTGCGTTTTTTAACTGGAGTTTTTATGCTGCAGAGATCAAACGGCGGGAAAATATCATTCGGTTTGAGAATGAAGCTAATAATCTGATTTTCGCCGCGAGGGTGGGGGATGACATTTTGGATAAGCTCGGGATAGAGCCCATTTTATTTGAGCTGGATAAATCTGAAGTAAGGTCACAGGCACGAGAAAAATTAAAGATCCTCGCGAACTATATGCAATCTTATCCGGAATTATTACTCGATATTAGATCGCATACAGATAGCAGGGCAGATGATTCTTATAACCTCAGTTTGTCACAGCAAAGAGTACAGGCGACCAAAGAGTATTTAATTAGTATGGGTGTACCTGAAACAAAAATTTCCGGCCGGGGCTATGGAGAAACAACCCCGGTAAACAATTGCCAGAATAATGTTCCTTGCTCTGAAGTTCTACATGAACAAAACCGAAGGTCTGAGTTCATTCTATCTATAAATTGTGAACTCTATTCAGGAAATCTAAAACTTTAGGAATAGCTTAATCTGCATCCTTATGATACAAAACAGGCTTTTTGTACATTTGGACTTCAAAATAAAAAATGGCGCAAGAAAAAGTAATTTTAGTCAATGAAAATGATGAGCAGATTGGGCTAATGGAAAAGATCGAGGCTCATGAAAAAGCCTTGCTGCACAGAGCATTTTCGGTTTTTGTTTTTAATGAAAAGAATGAACTCATGATCCAGCAGCGGGCTCACTCCAAGTATCATTCTCCGGGTTTATGGACTAATACCTGTTGCAGTCACCAGAGGGAAGGAGAGAGCAATATTGAAGCCGGTAAAAGAAGGCTGGAAGAAGAAATGGGATTCACTACCGCATTAAAGGATACGATTTCATTTATTTATAAGGCTCCTTTTGATAATGGGTTAACTGAGCATGAATATGATCATATCCTTGTAGGGAATTTTGACGGGGAACCAAATTTAAACCCGGACGAAGTAGCTGCCTGGAAGTGGATGTCGCTTGAGGATATTCATAATGATATGCGCGAGAATCCGGATATCTATACCGCCTGGTTCAAGATAATTTTTGAAAAATATTATTCACACATTCAGCAATGAGAATAACTGTAAACAGAAAAGCCCATTTTAATGCAGCCCACAGGCTTTATCGCCGGGAGTGGGATGATCAAAAAAATGCAGAGGTTTTTGGGAAATGCAGTAATCCTCATTTTCATGGTCATAATTATGAGCTCATAGTTTCAGTCACAGGCGAGATCGATCCGGAAACCGGATTTCTTATAGATCTGAAAATTTTAAAGGATTTGATCTATGAAGAAGTTGAGGAAAAACTGGATCATAAAAATCTTAATTTGGAGGTGCCTGAATTTGAAAATTTAAATCCTACTGCAGAAAATATTGCAGTGGTAATCTGGAATAAACTTCGTGACAAAATTGATCAGAAACATGATCTGGAGGTAACTTTGTACGAGACGCCCAGAAATTTTGTGACCTACAAAGGCGAATAGAATATGCAGGCAGGAGACAAGGTTCCTGATATAACCCTCCCGGACCAACACGGCAATCCGTTTAGTTTTACTGAATTGATAGGTAAAACATCTGTTGTGGTTTTCTTCTATCCTAAAAATTTTACACCGGGATGTACTCGTGAAGCCTGTGATTTTAGAGATCATTATTCCAGATTTAAAGAGCTTGGAGCTGAAGTTATTGGAATAAGTTCAGATTCTGAAAAATCTCATTCAAAATTCATTAGCAAATTTGATCTTCCCTATACTTTCTTATCTGATGGAAAGGCTAAGGCCAGAAAGGCTTTTGGAGTAAAATCAAATCTTTTTGGTTTATTGCCGGGAAGGGAAACTTTTATTTTCGATGAGAACGGGAGACTACTACATAAATTTAATAATATGAATGAGGGTAAACATGTTCAGGAAGCTTTAGAAGTCCTGAGAAAAAAATGAAACTAATTTTATAAAAAGTCAGTTTCGTTTCAAAAAATAGTTTAAATTCGCAGCCGAAATTTATTGATAATGGCGAGTAAAAGATTACTTAAGAAAGACGTGAATTATGTGATGGGTGATATCATCGATGCTGCATACATTCACCAAATGGCAACTCCAAAAGAAGATAAAGCTAAGTCGGAAGCTATCGTGGATGATGCTATCAAAGATTATGACGCTTTGATCACAGAGATCAACCGTCGTGATGTTGAAGATAAGCAAAAGCATTTCAAAGCTGTACAGGCAGATCTTGAGAAAAGAGCTCAGGCTTTGATCGAGAGATTGAATGCTCTATAATAAGTTGCCGA
>NZ_JBLVTL010000001.1:403333-446378 GCF_048285835.1 Christiangramia aquimixticola | reverse complement strand
TCCATCGGCTCTTAATAAAAAGCTTCTCCAATTGGAAAAGCTTTTTTTATTTATAATATTCGGGGGTTTAAAAAATTAATGTTTTGCGTCTAAATTGAGCAGTTCACTGGTGACTTTTTGTACCTGCTTGAATTCTTCTTCGTAATTCTGAATGTCCCGATTCCAAAAAGGGATCATTTTATTTAATTTTTCACTGTATTTACTGGTCTTTATTTTTTCAGGGAATGCTATTTGCAAAACTTCAAGCATAATATGCACTGCTGTGGAAGCGCCTGGAGAAGCACCTAGCAAGGCGGTAATTTTACCATCTTTGCTATGTACGACATCTGTCCCAAATTCCAGGACTCCACCTTTTTCTTCATCTTTTTTAATTATTTGCACTCTTTGACCGGCAACTTTTAGTTCCCAATCTTCCGGCTTTGCGTCTTTAATAAAGACCCTTAGATCATCTATTCGGTCTTTATGATCCATGCGAACCTGCTCGATAAGATAAGTGGTTAAAGGGAGGTTATGCCAAAAAACACCCCACATGGACGGGATATTGTCGAATTTGATGGTTTTTGGAAGATCCAGGATTGACCCTTCTTTTAAAAATTTGGTGCTAAATCCGGCAAATGGTCCAAAAAGTAATTCCTTCTTCCCGTTGATGTAACGGGCATCAAGATGAGGTACAGACATTGGAGGCGCATCCACCCCGGCTTTGCTGTAGACTTTAGCATGATGTTTTTCGATGATCTCTCTGTTCTTGCAAAATAACCATTGACCACTCACTGGAAATCCGCCATACCCATCTTTTTCTTCGATCTCTACTTTTTGAAGTAAGGGTAGGGCACCTCCACCAGCTCCAATAAAGACATGCTCGGCATCGTAATATTTCTTTTCTCCGGTCTTAATGTCTTTGGTAAGTGCAGTCCATTCTTCAGGACCATCAGGGTCGATATCCAGGACTTCGGTATTGCGAATTACCGGAACATTGAACTGTCCCTCCAGTATCCTGAAATATTGCTGTGTAAGAGAACCAAAATTAACACCGGTTCCCAGCTCCATTCTTGTAGCGGCCATTTTCTCACCCGCATCCCGGTTCTGCATAATTAGAGGAAACCATCTTTCAAGTTTTTCATGGTCTTCTGAATACTCCATAGTCTCGAACATGAAGTGTTCTTTCATAGTGTTAAACCGTTTTTTTAAAAACTCAACATCTTTTTCTCCTCTTACCCAAGCATGATGAGGAATAGTGTGAATGAAGTTTTGAGGGTCTTTTATAAGTTTCTGGCTTACCAGGTAGGACCAGAATTGCTTTGATCTTTCAAATTGCTGAAATATATCAATTGCTTTCGAAATATCTACTGTTCCATCTTCCTGTTGAGGGGTGTAATTCAATTCGCAAAAAGCCGAATGTCCTGTTCCGGCATTATTCCAGGCTTCGGTACTTTCCTGAGCAACCCTGTCTAGCCTTTCAAAAATGATAATTTTTATTTCCGGATCTATGAGTTTAAGCATTAAGGAGAGAGTAGCACTCATTATTCCGCCTCCAACACAAATCAGGTCGTATTCTCGATTGGTTTCATTCATAAAAACTGGTTTTTCCCAATTTAAGGAAAGAAAGGAGCAAAAAAAGCCAACGAAATATTAAGAAATAAAAAAGGAGCCTTAAAAGGCTCCTAAATAATATCGAAAAGAATAAATATTATCATTCCTGAGATTGTTTTTCCACTTTGGCTTCCAGTTTCTCCTGTTTTCTTCTTTCTTTTAAAAAGTCTTTCAGCTCTTTACCATATTTTGATTTTTTCACTTTAGGAGCTAAAGACGTGTATATGGTATCCAGATATTTGATATTGGCATCAAAAACTTCAGATAAAGCAAGATATGGTGCGATCTCATGGTCCTTATTATTGATCGCAAAATTTACTGTATACAAATACTTTCTTCTAAGCAACCTGTCATATTTGGTATCGATCTCCATCAGTTTGTCATCATCCTGCATTTTTTCAGCTTCAAAACTTTCTTTAATTAGATCCAGGTTCTGATCATTAAAGCGGCTTATCATTTTGCGGTATTCCATCAGCTTCTCCTGGTTTACAGATCCAATAATTTCTGCTCCTGTTTCAAACTTCTCCAGCTGAGTGTTGATGGTCACCTGTCCTTCATCTGCGAAAAAATCTATTCTATCATCAAACTGGTTATTATCCACCTTATCAAGGAACAAATACATGATCTGCGGACTTTCAATATAAGCTTCCATGCTAAACTTTGGGTCACCGGTTACTTTAACTGAATCTACATTCACCAGCGATGTATCTTCTATCTTTTGAAGGTATAAAGTCCCTTTTTTAAGGCCTTTGATTTCACCATTTACTACTAAGTTGCTTTCTTTTTCTGAACAAGAGCTTAAGCCAATCAGAACCACTAAAAGAAGAGCTATTTTTTTCATTTTAAAATTAAGTTTTAAGGAGCGCAAATATCTTATAATTTTCTGTTTAAAACTAACTGCCGGCGGCTATTTGCATTAATATTGTACATAGAATTGCGCCATAAGTTCCTACCACATATCCAAACACAGCGAGTAAAACCCCTACGGTTGCTAAAGAAGGGTGGAAGGCTGCGGCCACTACCGGAGCAGATGCTGCACCACCAACGTTTGCCTGGCTCCCAACTGCCAGGAAGAAATAAGGTGCTTTTATAAGTTTTGCTGTAACGATCAAAACGATCACGTGTATTAAAATCCATACGAGTCCAATAGCAATAAGTCCAGGATTATCCAGTATCATGGTTAGATCCATCTTCATTCCAATGGTCGCTACAAGAATATAAATGAAAATACTACCTATTTTACTGGCGCCGGCGCCTTCATATTTTTTGAATTTTGTAAAGGATAATAAAATTCCAATGGCAGTGGCAATGGTGATCATCCAGAAGAATTGAGATGAGAAGGATGATAAGGCACTCTTTGAATCGTTAAATACATCAAAGCTGGATAAGAGTAAACCTGAAATTTCATCGGCTCCCCAATGTGCAATTCCAACTGCACCAAATGCAAGTGCCAGCATGATCATAAAGTCCGGTAAAGTAGGAATGCGGTTTACACTTTTAGCATAATCGCTTACCTTAACCTTAAGGTCTTCAATTGCTGAATTATCTGCTTTTAACCATCTGTCAATTGCATCATTTTTCCCAATTCCCATAAGTATCAGAGCCATCCAGAGGTTTGCAACTACAATATCTACAAGAACCATCCCGCCATAAAGATCGGGATTGTATTCATAGATTTCCAGCATCGCAGCCTGATTGGCTCCTCCACCAATCCAGCTACCAGCAATGGTAGACAGGCCTCGCCATATGGCATCTGGACCTACACCACCTACAGTTTCCGGTGAGATTGCTGAAATGATCAATATTGCTATAGGGCCACCTAAAATTATCCCAACAGTTCCTGCAAAGAACATGATGAGTGCTTTTGGGCCAAGACCAAAAACTGCTTTAAGATCGATACTTAACGTCATTAAGACCAGTGCAGCTGGTAATAAATATCTGCTGGCTACAAAATAAAGCTGTGAGGTCTCGTCATCGATTAGATTTAAGGAATTAAAGATCGCAGGAATTAAATAGCACATTAATAGTGCGGGAACAACTTTATAAAATTTGCTCCAGAATCCTTCCTTTTTTGAGGAGGTGTAAAACACAAATCCTAATGCGATCATTAATAATCCAAACACTATCGCATCATTGGTAAAAACAGTGGTGGTTTCCATATGTAATTTTAGAATATTGGGCGGCAAAATACAATTTTTATTGTAGTTGCAAGAAGTAAGATTAAGGTTAGAAATTCATGATCTCGGCAAGACTTTTGGCAACACCATCTTCTTTACCGGAGGAAGTTACCATATGGGCAATTTCCAGTACTTCGGGTTTAGCATTAGCAACCGCTATTCCCATTCCTACTCCCTTGATCATTTCTATATCATTATAATTATCTCCAAACGCCATGGATTGGGATAATGGAATACGAAAATGATCTTTTAATAAGAGTTCAACCGCCGTTAACTTGGAAATTGATTTAGGTGCTATTTCGAGATAAGATGGTTTGGATCTGTATAAATGAAGCTGGTCTTTATAGTTAGTGATAAGAAAATCCCGAATTCCATCGATTTTTTCTTCCTCACCCATCGCCATTATTTTATGGGCCCCTTTATTTTCATTTTTCCACTTTTCGATAACCGCGATGTTGCTTTCATGCGCCGGTTGGACCTTCGTGTTATTGATCTCTCTTTGCGTCCAGAAATCATCCCGGGGCACATACCATTCATCTTTATGGTATAAACTTAAGTGGACATCGTGAGTTTTATTATAAATGTGCAGATCTTCAAGAATATTGATTGGAATTTCAGTAGAACTTACCACTTTATTATCAACTATAATTAGTCCGCCATTATAACTAATGATAGGATGGTGTTCAATATTCATTTTCTTTTGAAGATGCCGCATAGCTGCCGGCATCCGTGAGGAAATTAAAATGAAAGGAATTTGTCTGGATTCCAGTTTTTGAATTGTTTCAATGGTAAGGGGAGATACATCACGATCTTCATTTAGTAAAGTACCGTCGATGTCAGAGAAAACTATCTTAAACATTAATTGTTCTGGTTTTGGGTTTTTGGTAATCGTTTTGCTTCTTTGAGAGCTTTGTGCAGCATCCACTCAATTTGGCCGTTGGTACTTCTAAATTCATCTGAAGCCCATTTTTCAACTGCCTTTAGCATCTCTTCGTCTATGCGCAGGGCGAAAGGTTTTTTCTTACTCATACTTTATTCAACTTCCTTTATAAAAGTTGTGATCGCTTCTATTAATTCAGGGTGCAAGGGTAAATTAGGTTCGTTATAAGATTTGGTATTTACCAGTTGATCTTTGCTTTTTATTTCACGAAAAATATGATTCATGTCCTGAATAATTTTTAACTGAGCATCTGCTTTTGCGTTAGCAAGTTTTTTGGCTTGTTCTTCTTCTACTTGAATATCTGCAGTCCCATTGATAATTAGAACCGGAATGTCAAGTTGGGCAATTTCCTGAGCAGGGTCATATTGAATCCAGCTATTCATAAAAGGCTGCACAGAAGGTTTAAAGATGGTTTGAAGCATGGGACTGTAATTGGTCGTTTTGCCATTTGTTTTCATTTCTTCAAACGCGGTGCGGGCATTCTCTGCAAGAGGTGGAGCCATTTTTTTAATTTGATCTGTGATTATATTATCTATGGGTTCTCCTGCACCGGCAAGTGAAATAAAAGCATCGGCATTTTTTTTCGCAGCGATCATTCCAACCAGTGAGCCCTGACTATGCCCTGCAATTATCAAATTTTCATATTGGTCTGAAGCTTTAAAATATTTCAGGATTTCCTCCACGTCTTCTACAAAATGTTCAAACCTAAGATCCTCCTCCTTGATCTTTAATTTATTCATTTGAAAGATCCGTTTATCGAACCTGAAACTGGCGATCCCATTTTCAGCCAGTTCTCTGGACATTTTTTTCATTCCATCATTTTTCATCATGGATTGATTTCCATCTCTATCAGTTGGCCCGGAACCCTGAATAAAAATAACCAGCGATTCACTGCCAGAAAGGGGAGTAGTAAGAGTACCTTCAGTAAACTTGTTTATTTGCAGTTCTTCTTCAGAAAAATTCACATCCTGAGCCTGAAGGCCTAACATGCAGAAAGCAAATAAAATGGATAAGGCTTTTTTCATTTAGTTATAAGAATTGGAAAGTGTTGAAGATGTAATAAAGATTAGTATTTGATATCAATTTGATGTTATAAATATATAGTTATAAATCTATATTCCCCCCTCTTAACATGAAAATAGTTTTAGCTTGGCTATATTTGCGGGAAATTACTTGAATATGAAAAAAATCAGCATCCTTATTTTATTGGTATGTATTAGTCTTTCGGGATATTCCACGGAAGGTGATTGGGGTAAAACGGGACACCGTGCTACTGCAGAAATTGCCGAAAATCATTTGAACAAAAAGGCTAAAAAAGCCATTGATGAGATATTAAATGGTCACGGTCTGGCATTTGTTGCGAATTATGCCGATGATATTAAAAGTGATAGAGATTTCAGGCAGTACGGGCCTTGGCATTATGTAAATATCGATCCGGATGAGGAAACATATATAGCTGCAAATGCAAATAAAGAAGGGGATCTTGTACAGGCAATCCGTAAATGTGTGGCGGTTTTAAAGGATGATACTTCTACTAAAAAAGAGAAGGAATTTTATTTAAAGATGCTGGTACACTTTGTAGGTGACTTGCACCAGCCTTTCCATACGGGACATTCTGAAGATAAAGGAGGTAATGATATCCAGGTGCGTTGGTTTAATGATGGTTCAAATATTCACAGAGTTTGGGATAGCGAAATGATAGAATTTTATCAAATGAGTTATACTGAACTGGCTATAAATACCAAAAATCTTACTCCTGCTGAAATTAAAACTATCCAAAACGGTAAATTGCTGGAATGGGTTTACGAATCCAGAGCTATGGCCGAAGATCTTTACAGCGGAGTAGAGAATGGTGATAAATTAGGTTACCGTTATATGTATGAGCATATGCCCACAGTGCTTGACCAATTACAGAAAGGTGGCCTGCGTCTGGCAAAAATCCTGAATGACATATATTCTTAATAGATTTTCCTGAAAGTTAAATTTATTCTTGGGCCTATTCCTTTCTTAGTTTTTGGAAGCTGGTGTTTCCAGAATTTTTGAGTAGAGCCCTGCATAATTAAAAGACTGCCATGTTGCAGTCTTTTTTTATACTTTTCTTCCGGATTGGTTTTGTGCTTTAAATGAAACATCCGCTCTTCCCCAAGGCTAATTGATGCAATTACTGGTTTATCGCCCAGTTCCTTTTCATCATCAGAGTGCCATCCCATACTGTCAGATCCATCTCTGTATAGATTGGCGAGGCATACATTAAAACTGGTATTAGTGACGCTTTCACAATCATTCTTAAGTTCTCTTAGAAAATCTGGAAAGGGTTCTGTTTCCATTTTAATGCCCGAATACCCATATTTCATGTCCGTCTCTCCAAATAGGAGTGTTAACCTGGGTTGCATTATTTCTTTTCCAAAAATTTTAATTGGTTCCTGTTTCCAGCTTGAAAGAGAAAGCAGCTGATCGTAAATTTTTGTGGCGAGAGGAGGGGATAAAAAATTTGGATAATAAATCAGGCTCGCATTATTCAAATTTGTAGTCTCTGCATTCATAATTCAAATTTTCATAAGTAAGAAAAAGCCCATAGCATTAAAATAAATTGTAGGGGTATTCTTGCAATTAAAATCCATCGTGGAAAACCTGCTGCGGCCTTTTGAGATGATAACATATAAAAATGGACAAGGAGAAATACAAGGAGCATTAAAATTAAGCTGTAAATAGCTAATTCTCTGGTTTTGTTGAAAATAAGTCCCGCAGCTATTAGTAATTCAGCGATTCCGCTTAGGAATACAAGAAGTTTAGGCTTAGGCAGGTATCGGGGCATGATTCGTAAGTAGATACGAGGTTTTATAAGGTGCATTATACCACCTATAAAATATAATGAACTCATTAATAATAAATGCCAGGAAAAACTCAACTTACAATTTTTTGGAATATAGAGATTAATTAAATTTAGAGCGAGGATAAAAAAATTAAAGTTTACTTAAAATTAATGTTGTGTAAGTTCTTTAATTAGAGTAATTTCAACGCCCTGAATCTAATTATAACCTAACCTGAAATTTTTGAAAAGAGACTTTTTAGTTTATTTTCTGGTGTTTTTTTTATGCTTTAACGTTAGTTTTTCGCAGGAGCTTTCCAGCGAAGACGAAGAAGCCCTAAAAGAACTTTACGAAATTGTCCAGCTTAATTTTACAGCTTATAATTATGAGCTGGCTATAGACGATGCTCATAATCTTGTGAGTCGTGCAAAAGAATTAAATAGCCACGCCTACGCTGTAAAAGGTTATAATATCCTTGGGCATATCTACAGTGATCAAAAAGACCCTGCACGTGCTCGTAAAAATTATACACTTGGTCTGCAGTATTCTTTAGAAAGTAATAATGATACTTTGTTGCTGTTTTCTTATAATAATCTTGGTAATACTTATTCTGAAAATCCTGAAACTGCTCAAAAAGGTATCGAATACTATGAGAAAGTAATCCAGCTTGCTATTAAAATGAACTCGCCAGAGGAGCTAATTGCTCCAAAATCCAATATCGGTTGGACGTATCTGGATAAGGGGGAATATGACAGAGCGTATCCCTATTTAAAGGAGTCTATGGCTCTTATGAATAAATATATAGATAGGGAGAATGAAAATTATAGTGAATGGATTTCCCAAATGTATATGTTGCATGGGCGATATTATGGATATAAAAAGCAATTTGATTCTTCTTACCATTATTTTGACCAGTCTCTTCTTTTAGCCGAATCTGATACTTTATTATTACCGGCAGCAGATGCCTATAAAGCATATGCTGAAGTTCTTGCCAGTGACAAGAAGTATAAATCTGCATACGAAGCACACAAAAAATACAGTGAATATAATTCACTTTTATTTGAACGTGAAAAATTAAGGGAGATGGAAGCGGCAGATGCCCGTTTCAACCTTTCTGAATATCAGAGAAACCTGGAGATCGCTGAAAGAGAACAGAAACTTCAAGACGAAATCATAGAAAAAAGCAAGGAAAAGGTGATCATTATGGTGATCTCTTCTATAGTGCTGATATTAATCCTAGTATTTCTTTTTAAAATTAATACCGATAGAAGAAGTTTAATAAGCGAGCTGCGAAAGAAAAATATTCAGTTTAAGGAAGCTAAGGAACAGGCTGAAAATCTATCCTTGTTAAAAACACGATTTTTTAGTACCGTTAGTCACGAAATACGAACTCCACTTTACGGAGTGATTGGCCTCACCTCTCTTTTACTGGAAGATAAAAGCCTTGAAAAGCATAAAAACGATCTTAAATCTCTGAAGTTTTCTGCAGATTATCTGTTAGCATTGATCAATGATGTACTGCAGATGAACAAGATGGAAAGTAACGAGGTTAAACTTGAGAATGTATCCTTCAATCTTCGGGATCTTCTAAAAAGTATTATCAATAGTTTTGAATTTACCCGGATTCAGAATAAAAATAAAATTCATCTTCAGGTTGATCCAGAGGTTCCAACTCATATAATTGGAGATTCTGTCAGGTTATCTCAAATTTTGATGAATCTGGTGGGGAATGCTATGAAATTTACTGAACGTGGTGATATTCATATAATAATTAAAGCCACCGAAAAGTCAAATAATAAGGTTTCCATTTATTTTGAAATTAGAGATAATGGCCCGGGAATTCCGGAAAGCAAGCGTAAAGTGATCTTTGAAGAATTTTCACAGCTTGAAAATTCCAATTATAATTACCAGGGAACCGGACTGGGACTTCCTATCGTTAAGAAACTGCTGAAGCTTTTTAATTCCAAGATAAAGCTTGAAAGCAAGGAGGGGAAAGGCTCTACTTTTAGCTTTAATATCAAATTTGGAATAGACCATTCTAAAAAAGCTATTCTTAAAGAAGTTGAGGTTGACGCAGATCTTAGCTTAAATTCTAAAAAACGTATCCTGATTGTTGATGATAACCGTATTAATCAGGTGGTGACCAAAAGAATTTTGGAAAAGAAAGATTTCGAGTGTGAAGTTGCCGGAGACGGTGCTTCTGCAATAGAAATTGTAAAAAATAATCATTTCGATCTGGTTCTTATGGATGTAAACATGCCCGGAATCAGCGGATTGGATGCAACACGCGAGATTAGAAAATTCAATGATCATCTGCCTGTTCTGGCTCTTACTGCTGTAGAGGTAGAAGAGATTAGAGAAGAGATTCAGGCTGCAGGAATGAGCGGAATCATTATTAAACCTTACGATGTACAGCAGTTCTACCAGATCATTTATAAGAATCTAAGTATAGCTACTGTTCCTGAAAAAGCCTAAACGATTTATTTTTCTATAATCTGCGCATCTGCGGGGATTTTGAAATAGTTTTCTTTCGGTATAAAGAAATTTATATTCGAGATGCTAGCTCGTCCAAGTATTTTTCCAGGTCCGTTTTCTTCATCCCAGTCATGAAAAGTCCAGGTTTGCGCTAAAGATACATTCTCCACAACGGTATAATCACTATATTCGATTACATGAGGGTTGTTCTCTGCTGAAGCCTTTCCGGTATTGAAGGTGACTATGTAAGCGGCGGCTTTTAGGAGGTTGGTTTCAGGATCTTTATATATAATATACCAGTCATCCGGGGAATCTCCCGTGTCCTGCTTAAAACTAAGTTTTGCTGTTTCATAAACTATTCCATCCAGTTTTCGGTTAACTGAATCTTCCCATACTGTTCCCGGATCTGTAAGTTTAAAAGGCATAGCGAAAAAATATTGCCAGGTAAAGATGTCGAATCTTGCATTTTTTGCGGAAGCATCTGCCGGCTTCATCCCCACCATTTCACCATTAAAGGTAATGGTAAAACCATCTTCTGATTCTATTCTAACCTTTGAAGAATTAGTCGTCATACTCACAGTACCCTTTAGTCTTTGTTTCCCGCCAAAGTCCAGATCTATATCAAAGCTAACAGCCCTCTGCATCTTAAAAGCAGGTTTGTTGTGAGCTTCTTCGATATTTTCAGAAAAAGTCAAAACTTTAGGAGGTAAGGCACCATCCCCAATTCCATTATTAGGTTCAACTGGTACCTTTTCAGTTTTCCCTTCTTCTTTACATCCCAGAACACAAAAAAACAGTAAAATAATAGCAATTCTCTTCATCATAGCTTGTTTTAAAGAGTCTAATATAGAAAAAGCCGCTTCCAAAAAGAAAGCGGCTTTTTTAATTAAACCTTAATGTTTAGTTTATTTCACCATTTCAAAACTTCTTTTGATGAAAGCCGTAAGCTCTTCACCCTTAAGAAGGTTTTGAGAAAGTCGGGCAAGATCGAGCGATTGCTTGATCAAACGTTGCTGTTTTTTCTCAGTTTTGGTGTTTAAAATGTTATTGATCAATTCGTGGTTGGTGTTAACAACCAGATTGTACATTTCTGGCATATTACCCATTCCAAACATTCCACCGCCACCGGTTTGTTGCATCTCCTTCATACGACGCATGAATTCTGGCTGAGTGATGATAAGCGGTGCAGCATTGCTATCCATTGCTTCCATCTGGATCGTATATTTTTCTGCAGGAATTACCTTCTCAAAATCTGCTTTTAATTTCTCCTTTTCTTCTTCAGATAATTTAGAGATCTTTTCCTCATCTTTTTTGATTAGGTTGTCTACATGGTCTGAGTCCACACGTACAAAAGAGATCTTTTCTTTAGAAGTTTCGAGCTTCTGCAACAGGTGAGAAACAATTGGAGAATCCAGTAATAATACTTTATAGCCTTTATCTTTTGCAGCTTCTATGTAACTGTGCTGTTCATTCTCGTTAGAAGCATACAGCACGACCAGGTTCTCGTCCTTATCAGTCTGATTTTCTTTTATCTTTTCCTGAAGTTCTTCAAAAGTGAAATATTCACCATCTGTTGTTGGATAAAGAGCGAATTTATCTGCTTTCTCAAAGAATTTATCTTCAGTAAGCATTCCGTATTCGATCACGATCTTGATATCGTTCCATTTCTTTTCAAAATCCTCTCTGTTGTTATTGAAAAGACTTTTCAGCTTATCAGCCACCTTTCTGGTAATGTAGCTGGAGATCTTTTTTACTGCTCCATCTGCCTGAAGGTAAGATCTGGAAACGTTTAATGGGATATCCGGAGAATCTATAACTCCTCTTAGCATTGTTAGGAATTCCGGTACTATACCTTCAACGTTATCTGTAACAAAAACCTGGTTTTGGTATAACTGGATTTTATCTTTTTGAATATTCATGTCCTGAGCCATTCTTGGGAAATATAAAATCCCGGTCAGGTTAAATGGATAATCTACATTCAGGTGAATGTGGAATAACGGATCTTCGAACTGCATTGGATATAACTCACGGTAGAAGTTGTTATAATCCTTTTCTTCAAGATCTGTAGGTTGTTTGGTCCAGGCTGGATTTGGATTGTTTATGATGTTGTCAACAGTTTTAGTCTCCGGCTTGGCATCTTCCTTGGCATCTTCAGGTAGGGGAAGAGTTTCTTCCTTGGTTCCAAATTTAATTGGGATAGGCATAAACTTGTTATACTTCACCAGTAATTCCTGGATTCTGCTTTCTTTCAGGAATTCTTCTTCATCATCATTAATATGAAGAATTATCTCTGTACCATGTTCTTTTTTATCGCCATCCTCTAAAGTGAATTCGGTAGTCCCTTCACAAACCCAGTGAGCTGCAGGTTCATCTTTATGAGATTTCGTAAGAATCTCCACTTTATTGGCTACCATAAAAGCAGAATAGAATCCAAGTCCAAAATGACCTATGATTCCACTGTCTTTAGCTGAATCTTTGTATTTATCTAAAAATTCTTCTGCTCCGGAGAAGGCTACTTCGTTAATATATTTTTTAACCTCATCTTTGGTCATCCCAATCCCCTGATCGATGATATGAAGAGTTTTAGCTTCTTCGTTCACCTTTACCTCGATTACAGGGTTGCCATAATCTACATTAGCCTCACCAAGAGTACTTAAGTGTTTTAATTTAAGGGTTGCATCAGTAGCGTTGGATATTAACTCTCTTAAAAAGATCTCATGATCACTGTATAAGAACTTTTTAATAAGCGGAAATATGTTTTCGACAGACACATTTATTTTTCCGGTTGCCATAGGTTTAATTTTAAAAATTGATTCAGTTGCTATGTGTCAAAAAAAATACCATTCAGGTCTGGCTGTCAAACTGACACTTTTGTAATTATCTACATTCTGGATCGTCTAACATCCAAGTCAGTAAGAAATTATTTTAACAAAGTTTTGTTTAACTATTTAATTTAAAAATTAAACAAAATTGTATATTTGATCAGAACGAAATATTATGACGAAATCTAAAGGCAATAGTAAAGTGAAAACGAAACCGAATGAAGATGAGCTTATAGCCCTTTATATGGATTTTGTGCTAGAGAATGAAAAAACTCCTAAAAGTGTTTTTAAGTTTTCAAAAGATAATAATATCACCGAACAGGAATTCTATCAGTTTTTTGGAAGCTTTGATGGGTTAAGAAGAGCGATCTGGAATAAATTTTTTGACAATGCCATATCTGTGATGGAGCAGTCAAAAGAATATGCGAAATTTTCGAATCGTGAAAAGCTACTTACATTCTTTTATACCTTTTTCGAAGTGCTCACCGCAAACCGGAGTTATGTTTTATATGCATTGAATGAGAATTCCACTCCTTTAAAAAACCTTGAACAACTAAAAGGATTACGTTCCAGGATCAAGGATTACGGGAAGAGCCTTATAGCAGCCGAGAACCAGGAGAAATCTTTAAAACTTCTTGGTAAGAATGAGATGCTTTTTAGTGAAGGCTTATGGGTACAATTCTTATTCCTCTTAAAATTCTGGATGGATGATAATTCTGCAGGGTTTGAGAGTACAGATGTAGCGATAGAAAAATCCATCAATACCATTTTTGATGTATTTGATAATACTCCTCTGGAAAGGATCGTTGATCTTGGAAAATTTCTCTGGAAAGAACGAACTAAATAGAAAGCCGGTATTATGAAGACTATTGATAAAATACCCACCGGCAAAATTGGACGAACCAGTAAAATGGTTCAAACCGGAGTTAAAGTAGGAGGGAACTATATAAAATATTACGGAAAGAAGGCTTTTAATCGGGAATTGACCCGGGATGAATTAGATGAGAATAATGCTTCAGATATATATGATGGCCTTAAAAGTTTAAAAGGTAGTGCGCTCAAGGTTGCTCAAATGCTATCCATGGAGAAAAATTTGCTGCCTGGAGCCTATGTAGAAAAATTCAGTCTGGCGCAATTTAGCGTTCCACCATTGTCTGAACCTTTGGTTAGAAAAACTTTTAAAAAATATAATGGAGCATACCCGGAGAAGCTATATGATACTTTTGCAACCCGATCGGTAAATGCGGCCAGCATCGGTCAGGTGCACAGGGCTACAAAAGATGGGAAAAAACTTGCTGTGAAAATCCAGTATCCGGGGGTTGCAGATAGTATCAGTTCAGATCTGGCTATGGTGAAACCTATAGCTTTAAAGATGTTTAACCTGCAGGCGAAAGATTCAGAAAAATATTTTAAAGAGGTTGAAGGTAAGTTGCTGGAAGAAACAGATTATGTCCTGGAGGTAAAGCAGAGCAAACAAATATCTTCTGCCTGTGCCCATATCCCTCACCTTAAATTCCCTGAATATTACGAAGACCTTTCCAGTGAAAAGATCATAACCATGGATTGGATGGAAGGAGTTCATTTAAGTGAATTTTCAAATGTGAATAAGGACCAGGAGTTAGCTAATAAAATTGGACAGGCATTATGGGATTTTTACATGTATCAGATCCATTCCTTAAAGCAGGTGCATGCAGATCCTCATCCGGGGAATTTTATGGTAGATAGTGATCATAACCTAATCGCCATAGATTTTGGATGTATAAAACAAATCCCGGAAGATTTCTATAAACCTTATTTCTCGCTTACAAACCGGGAAAAACTTAATGATAAAAAATATTTCCAGGAAAGACTTTTGGATCTTGAAATTCTCACGGAAAATGATACATCAAGAGAAAAGGAATTTTTTTCTGAAATGTTCTATGAGATGTTTAAGATGTTTTCCACTCCATATCAATCTGAAGAATTTGATTTTACCGATGAAGATTTTTGGAGGAATTTGACAGATCTAAGTGAAAGGTATTCCAAAGATCAGGAATTACGGAAAATGAATGGTAACAGAGGAAGCAGGCATTTCCTTTATATGAGTCGTACTTTTTTTGGCCTTTACAATTTATTGCATGATCTAAAGGCAGTGGTTAAAACCGAACAATATAAAGAGTATAGCGAATAGTTGGTTTATTGGTTAGGTTGGTGGAAAGCGTAGTTGTGTACTTAACAGCTGCGCTTTCTTTTTTATATGAATAATCCACTTTTCAAATCTGTTTTAAATCATTATGATAGGCGGATCAATGTTTTTTTGAATTAAATTAATAAAGCGTAAATCTGGAATCCTTGATCTCAAGTGACCCGGGTTAAATCGCTTAGAACCCCTTTATTTGTCTTAATTAAGAAACCTGCAAGGCGGGAAGAAATGTTAATGTTTCTTATATTGCACGTCCGTTTTTTAGCGAATTAGCTAAATTTAATTAGTATATTATTTAATATCATAAATATCGTTCATGTATCAAACAAAAATTGCAGGATTAGGAAAATATGTACCGGAAAATGTTGTGACTAACGACGATCTGTCCAAATTAATGGACACTAATGATGAATGGATAACCGAGCGAACCGGAATAAAGGAACGCCGTCACATAAAAGAGGGCGATGGAAATA
Source organism: Christiangramia aquimixticola (assembly GCF_048285835.1). Lineage (NCBI taxonomy): Bacteria > Pseudomonadati > Bacteroidota > Flavobacteriia > Flavobacteriales > Flavobacteriaceae > Christiangramia > Christiangramia aquimixticola. The sequence continues at coordinate 430,909 of NZ_JBLVTL010000001.1, read as the reverse complement.
CCACCGCGGTTATGGGAGTAAAAGCTGCCAAAATTGCGATTGAAAGATCTGGAATTTCCAAAGACGATATAGATCTTATCGTTTTTGCTACTTTGAGTCCCGACTATTATTTTCCTGGCTGTGGAGTACAGGTTCAGGAAATGCTGGAAATAGATACCTGCCCAGCATTGGATGTTAGAAATCAATGTAGCGGATTTATCTATGCAGTTTCTGTAGCTGACCAGTTTATTAAAACCGGAATGTATAAGAATGTTCTGGTAATTGGAAGTGAGAACCATAGTGGAGGTCTTGATTTTACAGACAGAGGTAGATCTGTTTCTGTAATTTTTGGAGATGGAGCAGGAGCTGCGGTTTTGACCAGAAGTGATCATAACGGGCAGGGGATTTTATCCACTCATTTACATTCAGAAGGGAAGCATGCCCTTGAACTTTCTTTAAAAGGACCAAGTACCAATCATTGGGTGCCTCAAATCATAGAAGAAAATCCGCAAGGAGATGATATTCCATATTACCCGTATATGAATGGCCAGTTTGTATTTAAAAATGCCATTCAAAGGTTTTCAGAAGTAATTAATGAAGCACTTCAGTCTAATGGCCTGGGAGTAGCAGATATAAACCTATTAGTGCCGCATCAGGCAAACCTGAGAATTTCACAATTCATTCAGCAAAAATTTAAACTGAAAGATGAGCAGGTATTTAATAATATCCAGAAATATGGAAATACTACTGCCGCTTCGATTCCAATTGCTTTAACTGAAGCCTGGGAAGAAGGTAAAGTCAAGGAGGGCGATATTGTAGTTCTGGCAGCTTTTGGTAGCGGATTTACCTGGGGAAGCGCAATCTTAAAATGGTAATTATAAAGCCCTATTTTGAACAGGGCTTTTTTTATACTCCTTTATAATATTTATAGAGATCATAGAATCCAAATAGAATGAAGCCTATGGCTAGTGCAATGCCCAGATTATCTGTTTGTACAGAGTTGAGTAATGTATAAAGTCTAAAACTTCCATAGAACAGAAATAATATTCCTAATACCAGATGCCAGATATTTCTCTGTGGGCTTTCGTTTACTTCCTCATTACTCATTATCAAAATCTTTAGGGAAAGTAGTACGGGCGATTTCCGTGGCTTCAGCAAATTTATCGTTCTCGACAAACAGTAAAACCTGGCCCGGTAATCCACCGCCAAATCCAGCTCTAAGGCCAGAATCGAAATCATTTCTTACTCTTGAATGTATTCCGGATTTTTCGAATAGATCCTGTAAGTATTGCACATTGGTCTCGGGCCCTGTATAGACCCTCTTATAATTCTGATCTTCGCTCATTTCTTATGGTTTTATCCTCTAAATTACAAATTAGTAAGACTTCTGGAAGGTTTAGGGATCTAATTAATTTTCAGGCATTGTAATATTTACTGTTCCATATCTCACTGCTGAAATTTTTTCCCATTTTAAATCCATAAAAAATAGACAATCCGGCAAGCCATTTAAATATAAAGAAGAATATCATTAGAAACTGTGTGATTGACTGATCTTGACTAAATAAACCATCCGGGACTAACAATGCGCACAGAAAACTGCCCGCTAAAAGTAAAACAACAAAATTTTCAAGGGTTTTAAAGGGCCACATTAATACTTTCCGAAAAGGGTGAAGATCATTGCCCCATTTATGGATCAAATAATAATACCCATTTCCTATTGGAGCGAACAAGAGTGGATCGTCTGCATTTTCCAGTTTAAAAAGTTTGGAAGGCGCCATTATTTTGAAACCTTTAAGGCTGGTATGATGCTGTTTTTCTAAAGCTTTAATTTTTTTAACCGCCTCCAATGGAACTTCGGATTTAAGAAGATTAGCATTCAGAAATCGGAGTCGGTAATCCACACAAATTTTTTCAATATCGTTGATGTGAAATATTTTATCTGTTTTTAGAAAATCAAAAATAAAGGCATTGCTTTCTGCAAAATTACCTTCCTTCAATTCTAATTGTATGCTTTTTTCAGAACTACTATGTGTTTGGAGAATATCATGAACCTGATTCATGATATCATTTTCATCAATAGTACGGTTTCGATACTTTAAGAGCCGCTGTTCAATATTGGTGGGAGAGATTTTCAACTGCATTTTCTTCTTCTTAAGCTACTCTAATTTAGTCAAATAAGCTTTAAGAAACAATCTCCAGTTTAATATAAACTTGTCACCTTGAGCAGGAAATGATGAAATGCTCTATAAATTATTTGTTCGCTGTGGCGGGTAGAAAATGGCCATAGCGGCTTTATGTCGTTAAAGAAAAGTCAAACCTTATAAATGATTTTTATATGGCCGGGTTTAGAGCTAATTTACCCTAAAACAGAAAAATTTTGATGTTATGAAAATTTGGAAAAGCTTTATTCTATTCACATTCATATCGGGTTTGCTCATCGCTTGTGGTTCGAGCGTGCCTACGGTAAAAAAGGATGTGCAAAAACTTAAATCTTATAATAGTTATGCTTATTTGCCTAATAAGGACACCATTCTTAACCGGGATCTAAACAATTCGGCTATTCAGGCAACGATTATCAATACCATTAATTCCAACATGAAGGAGAAAGGCTTTAATCTGGATAAGATCCAGCCTGATGTGCTGGTATATGTACATCCAATGTTTGATGAAAAAGTAGCGGTGAATGCCAATCCGGTTTATACCAATTATGCTTATTATCGACCGGGCTTTTATATTGGTCCATATTACCGTGACTATATGTATGATAATTATTTTACGGTGCAACGAATTGATGGTCCAAGGGTGAATCAAATTCCTTACAGAACCGGTTCTATTGTGATTGACCTTATAGACAGAAGGACCAATGAGATCCTGTGGCGTGGCACCTCGAATGAAAAAATTGAAAAAAAACGAATGGATCGTGAAATCCGGGAATATATCGATGAGACCTTTAAAGGTCTTTAATATTTAAAAGGCAAAAAAAAACCGTGTGAAGTTCACACGGTTTTTTTTATTATCTCAACTCTGCTTTAAGCTCTTTCTCGAACCTGAATTTGAGTTTACTCATCAATTTATCAACTTGCTTATCGGTTAAAGTTTTATGCTCATCCTGGAAAATAAAGCTAACTGCATAACTTTTCTTTCCTTCAGGTAAACTGTCCCCTTCGTAGACATCGAACAAATTCACGTCTTTAAGTAATTTCTTCTCTGTCTGGTAAGCGATCTGCTCTATTTCGTCGTAAGAAACGGCATTGTCAAGCAGCAGTGCGAAATCCCTTCTCATACTTGGATGTTTTGGGATAGAAGTAACCTTCCTTTTTTGCTGTTTCGCCAATTCAACTATTTCACTCCAATTGAAATCTGCATAGATCACTTCCTGATCGATATCGAATTTTTTCAGAATAGATTTTTTAACTACTCCAAAATCAACAAGTTTTGATTTCTTAGTACTTAGCTGAAGCCCTTCAGAGAAGATCTCACTTTTACCTGCCTTCGATTTTAAACCTGTAATTCCCAGTTTTTCAAAAATAGTGTCAATTACTCCTTTCAGATAAAAGAAATTTCCTTTCCCCGGGATCGTGTTCCAGCTCTCAGAAGATCTGTTGCCTGAAATGAACAGGGAAAGATGTTTGTTCTCTGTTCTGCCACTAACATAAGAGTGATAGGTTTTTCCGAATTCAAAGATCCTTAGATTATGTCTTTTGCGGTTAAGGTTATAGCTAATGGTTTCCAACCCTGAAAACAACATGGTTTGTCTTAAGACTGAAAGATCCTGACTTAGCGGATTAAGCATCTTAACCTGATACTCATCCTTAAGATCATCGCTATACTTATTATATTCTGCCGTGGTCAAAGAATTGGACATGGTTTCATAAAAGCCCTGACCAATTAACTGGTTAGCGATAAGGTTCTGGATCTTATAATCTTCAAATTTGGATGAATTAGCTACCGAAAGGCTAAGTTTATCCCCAAACTTAATGTTGTTGTAACCGTAAACTCTCAGGATTTCCTCGATGACATCAGATTCTCTGTGAACATCTACCCTATAAGAAGGAATGGTTAGACCCATTCCGGTTTCGGTAACATTATTAACCCGTATTTCCAAAGAGGCGAGAATAGATTTTATAGTTTCCTCTTCCAGGTTTTCTCCAATTAACTTATTTACTTTTTCAAAGGTTAAGAATACCTGGAAATCCTCAATTTTTTTAAAATAAAGATCATCAATGTCACTGGTGATTTCCCCTCCGGCAATTTCTTTTATAAGTAAGGCGGCTCTTTTTAAGGCATATTCCACCTGATTGATATCAATCCCTCTTTCGAACCTAAAAGAAGCATCAGTATTTAAAGCATGGCGTTTAGCAGTTTTTCGAACGCTAACCGGATTAAAATATGCACTTTCCAGGAAAATTTGAGTGGTAGAAGCAGTAACTCCACTTCCAAGACCACCAAACACACCTGCAATGGCCAGTGGCTTTTCCGCATCACATATCATAAGGTCTTCTTCGTGCAGTTCTCGTTCCACTTCATCGAGAGTCGTAAACTTAGTTCCGGCTTTAACCGTGGTTACATTGATCTCGTTTCCGGCAATTTGAGATGCATCAAAAGCGTGTAGTGGTTGCCCAAGCTCATGCATCACATAATTCGTGGCATCCACAATATTATTCTTAGGCGTAATTCCAATAGCCTTAAGTCTATTCTGCAACCATTTAGGAGATTCACCAACCTTAATTTCAGAAATCGTGACACCACAATATCTTGGAGCAAGGTTAGAATCTTCCACTTTTATCTGGATCTTTAAACTCCTGCTATCAACATGAAAACTACTTACTGAAGGTGTAATTAGTTCAAGATGCTGACCTTTTTGCTGGTAACCGGCTTTTAGATCCCTCGCCACACCCCAGTGACTCATAGCATCGGCGCGGTTAGGAGTAAGGCCTATTTCAAATACTTCATCGTTCTCAACCTCAAATAATTCGGCGACCGGAGTTCCCGGAACCAGTTCGTTGTCCATTACCATGATTCCCTCATGGCTTTGACCTAAACCAAGCTCTTTTTCGGAACAAATCATTCCAAAACTCACTTCTCCCCGAATTTTACCTTTTTTTATTTCCCAGGATTCACCTTTTTCGTCATACAGTACGGTGCCTATAGTTGCCACCGGTACTTTTTGTCCTGCAGCTATATTAGGGGCTCCACATACGATCTGTACATCTTCGCCATTTCCCAGATTCACCCTGGTGAGGTTAAGTCGGTCGGCATTTGGATGAGGTTCACAACTTAAAACGTGTCCTACCACCACGCCGGCCATTCCACCTTTAACACTTTGGAATTCGTTAATACCTTCTACTTCCAGACCAAGATCTGTAAGAAGTTCTCCGGTATTTTCAGCGTTTTCAGGTAATTTTATAAACTGTTTCAGCCAGTTATAAGAAATCTTCATGAGTAATCTTTTTCAGCCAGCAAAGATAGTATTACGAATGGTTTTGTCATAATCTGGTAACCAATTTTGTAGATATGTTTTTAAATGAAAAAGAGGCTTAAAAAAACCTCTTTTATCAGAATCATATACTATAAAAATAATCAGTCCTTTTTGGTGAGATCCATGGACCGGATCTTTTCCCAACCATTCTCTCCAGAGGTGAACACCACCCAGTGTACTGAATTATTTTCTTTTATTATTTCATGTTTTCTCTCCTGGGGAGCGTTATCTGTGTCCATGAATTTTTCTATGAATTCATAATGACCCGGCTTGGTTTCTTTTACTTTCATTTTTGAAGTAGCAATGCCACCCGGTTGATTTCTACCCATAAAAGCAATGTCAAACTCATCATTTGCAGGATTGTAAACCATAATTCTTTTACAGCAAGGTTTCTTTGCAGAATCATCGTGGTCTATAATTAAAACCGAACCTTCTTTTTGAAATGTAATATTATTTGCTCCCGAAGAGTTACTCGTTTCTTTGTCGTTCTTATAAACTGTGGTCTCATTATCCCAGTTCCCAATAAGGAAATTAAGTTGCTTGTCCTTATTCTCGAGAATGGCCATTTTCGCTTTCCCGGCTTCAATGATCAAATTATTATCAATATGATCTGTTTGTTCTGCAATCGCCAGGGATTTTTCTATGTATTTAACTGCCTCATCCTGTTTTCCCATTTCTAGAAGTAGATCTGAATAGGAATCATAAGGATTGGCCTCTTCGGGATATTCATCTATTTGGGCTTTTAATAGAACCTCTGCCGCCACCATGTCCTTATCATCCTGCATTAACCTGTAGCCTAAAATATTGAGAGGTTCCTGAAGACCTTCATAATCTGTATTGGAATTGTTCTTTTTATAAAGCTTTAAGACTTCATCAGGCCCTTTAAGTTTATAGGTTTCGTAAAGTTTGGAAACCATATCATCATTGGTTTCCTGAGCGTAAATTGAAGTAGTGAAGATTATTAGCAACAGGCTAATAATACCTCTAAGTTTAATAATTGTACTCATAATTATGGTATTAGAAAAATTTAAATAGGTGTTCAAATTTGCCGGTGTCCTTCCTAGAAAAAGTAGACAACGTTGAGGTTCTTTTAAACCGTAGGAAAAGTATTATAACTTTGGGTCTCGTTTAAAGATAAATAAAAAGTATTTATCTATCTGAATTTCAAGGTTTAAAATTTAAGGATATAGTAAAATTAGGCTATGGCGGTGGATTGGTGAGTGAAAAGCATCAGTCTTAAGGCCTAATTAGACAAAGTCCACCGAAGTTTGAATAAGGGCCTTGAAGATCAAGGGTTAACTAATATAGTTCCAGATAGTTTTATTTTTGACCAGGCGGGAATAGGCATGACGAATGCCAATATTTTCTTCTTTCTCCAGATTGGGGTCTTCCTTTAAAATTTTACCGGCATACGATCTGGCCAATTTTAGGATGGAATTATCCTTAACAATATCGGCTATTTTTAAATTTAAAACTCCGCTTTGTTGAGTTCCCATAAGGTCTCCGGGGCCTCTTAATTTAAGATCAACTTCAGCAATTTCAAACCCATCATTGGTTGCGGTCATAGTTTCCAGTCGGGTTTTACTGTCGTTGGATAATTTATGACCGGTCATGAGGATACAAAAACTTTGTTCGGCTCCCCGGCCAACCCTTCCGCGTAACTGGTGGAGCTGAGAAAGACCAAACCGCTCCGCGCTTTCAATGATCATAACACTGGCATTGGGCACATTTACACCTACTTCAATAACGGTTGTGGCAACCATTATTTGAGTTTCCCCTCTTACAAACCTGTCCATTTCATAGTCCTTATCTGCAGGTTTCATTTGCCCGTGGACTATGGAGATCTGAAAATCGGGAAACTCCCTGGCGATACTTTCATATCCATCCATCAGATCTTTATAATCCATTTTTTCTGACTCCTGGATAAGCGGATATACCACATACACCTGTCGGCCTTTTTTAATTTCGTCGCGAATAAATGCAAAAACCTTTAAGCGATTACTGTCATATCTATGTACCGTTTTAATTGGTTTCCTGCCGGGTGGTAACTCGTCGATAACTGAAATATCCAGATCACCATATAAACTCATGGCCAGTGTTCGTGGAATAGGAGTGGCGGTCATTACAAGGATGTGCGGCGGGATATGATTTTTTTTCCACAGCTTGGCCCGCTGAGCTACTCCAAACCTATGTTGTTCATCAATTACCGCAAGCCCAAGATTTTTAAACTTCACTTTGTCCTCCAGGAGGGCGTGGGTACCAATCAGGATATCAATTTCTCCCGATTCCAGTTTTTCATGGATCTCCCTTCGCATGGCTGTTTTGGTAGACCCTGTCAAAAGATAAATTTTTAGATCAAGGTCCTTACAAAGGTCGGCCAGTCCGTTATAATGCTGTATGGAAAGAATCTCTGTTGGTGCCATTAAACAGGCCTGAAATCCGTTATCCAGCGCGATCAACATGCTCATCAAAGCGACGATGGTTTTCCCGGAACCCACATCACCCTGTAGCAATCGGTTCATCTGGGCACCACTTCCCATATCACTCCTTATTTCTTTTACCACACGTTTTTGAGCATTGGTAAGCTCAAAAGGCAGGTGTTCCTGGTAAAATTCCAGAAAATGCCCGCCAATTTTTTCAAAACTGAAGCCTTTGATCTTCTGCTTATTCAGCATGTTTTTACGCAGTAACTGAATTTGAATAAAGAATAATTCTTCAAATTTTAGTCTGAATTGAGCTTTAGCCAGAAGCTCCTGATTTTTTGGAAAATGGATATTAAATAAAGCTTCAGCTTTGGAAATTAGTTTAAGCTCTTCCAGTAATCCTCGATTTAAACTTTCAGAAAACTTTAAACCCGTTTGCTGAAGCACCTCCTGCATGAGCCTCATTACAACCCGGTTGGTGATGCCCTTTTTCTGAAGCATTTCTGTGGAAGGGTATACCGGTTGCATGGCAACTCTAAGATTTTTTTTATAATCGGAAACCAGCTCAAGCTCAGGATGAGGCATACTGAACATCCCGTTATAATAATTGGTACGCCCAAAAATGACATAGGGCGTATTCAATTTCAGGTTTTCCCTTATCCATTTATGGCCCCGGAACCAGATAAGTTCCATCCGGCCGGTATCGTCTACAAAATCGGCAACAAGGCGTTTCCCTTTTTTTTGATCGACCATTTTCATATGGACGATCTTGCCAACAATCTGTACTTCTGAAGTATTTTGCTGCAGGGCTGCGATCTTGTAAAACCCGGTTTTGTCGATATAGCGGTTCGGGAAAAAATTGATCAGATCTCTGTAAGAAGAAATATTAAGTTCTTTTTTTAAGGTTTCGGCACGATTTGGACCTACTCCTTTTAAATACTCAATAGGTGTTTGTAACAGATTCTGAATCATAAAAACGAAGATATTAAATCAGTTTGATTTTTGGAGCGGTAGTTTTCCAATACTGCATTAATCCTGATTTTTAAAGACTGCTATTTCAATTTTTGTATTTTGCATTGGCATACTATTTTATTCTATGAGGAATTTTATAATCCTACTCTTCTTCTTTTATTTTTCAATACTTCCGGCTCAGGTAATTATTGATTCACAAATAGATAACTTCGACTTTAAGGAAATTGATGCCTATGTGAACATCGATCCTGTGAAGCAGATGGTAAAAGGGCAAATCAATTATAAGATCGATTTTACGGGAACTTCAGATACCTTATTTATCAATGGGAAAAAGATGAAATTTTCTGAAGTTGAGCTAAACGGCAAGTCGGTAGTTTATTCCACAGATGATGAAGGGATATATATACTTCAAAATTTCCAGCCTTCTTTGAACAATATACTGAGTTTAAATTATGAGGTAAGTCCGGCACAGGGAATGTATTTTATTAACTGGCAATTACCTGATATTCCGGATTCTAAAAAACAGGTTTGGACGCAGGGACAGGGAAAATATACTTCAACCTGGTTGCCAAGTCCCGATGATATGCGGGAAAAAGCTGTTTTTGATCTTAAAGTCGAATTTCCGGAACAATTCAATGTGATTGCCAATGGTGTGGAAAAAGCTAATACAAAGGTCTCGGACTCCACGAAGCTATGGGAATTTGATATGGTTGAGCCCATGAGTAGTTATTTACTGGCTGTTGCGGCGGGTATTTATGACTATAAAACCACAGTTTCAGCATCTAATAAAAATATTCAAATTTATTATTCGCCGGAAGATTCAAGTCTGGTGGAATCAACCTACCTATATTCTGCAGAAATAATGGATTTTATGGAAGAGGAGATCGGTGTTCCTTATCCATGGCAGAATTATAAACAAATCCCGGTAAAGGATTTCTTATATGCAGGGATGGAGAATACGGGAACCACCATATTTTCTGAATCCTTAATGGTGGATAAAATTGGGTTCCATGACCGCAATTATGTGAACGTCAATGCCCATGAACTGGCCCATCAATGGTTTGGAAATCTTATAACTGAAAAAGATGGAGGACACCACTGGTTGCATGAAGGTTTTGCGACTTTTTATGCGTTGTTAGCAGAAAAGAAAATTTTTGGTGAGGATTACTATTACTGGAAATTGTACGAATCTGCCGAAACCTTAAAGAAATTAAGTGATCATGGGAAAGGAGAATCTTTACTTGATCCCGGCGCCGGAAGCATTACATTTTATCAAAAGGGAGCATGGACGCTGCATATTTTACGCGAGAAAGTAGGGGACGAAGCTTTTAAAATGGGCATTAAAAATTACCTTCAGAAGTATGCGTTTCAGGGAGTGGATACGGAAGAGTTCTTAACTGAGATGGAAAAAGCATCCGGAATGGATCTTCTTAATTTTAGAAAGGACTGGCTGGAGCAATCAGCTTTTAAAGCGAATCAATCGCTTAATTCCCTCAAGAATTCGCCATTTATCACTTCCTATCTGGAACTGGCTGCTTTAAGGGAAACGCCCTTAGACCAGAAGTTTAGTTATCTGGATAAAGCTTTAGGTTTTCCGGTGAACAATTGTCTAGGTCAGGAAGTAGTTCACCAGCTTTCAGGTTTAACTTCAGAGCAGGCAATGATTCTGTATAAAAAAGCTTTTGAAACTAATAATTTATATGTGCGACAGGCAATTGCCATTAGCATGCAAGAAATTCCGCCAGCACTTAAAAAAGATTTCGAATCCTTGCTTAAAGATGATTCCTATCTTACCATTGAAGCTGCCCTGTACAAACTTTGGGAACAATTCCCCCAGGACCGCGACAAGTATTTAGAGTTAACCCGAAACATAGATGGTTTCTATGAAAAAAATGTTAGAATGCTTTGGCTTGCTCTCAACCTGGTCACTCCCGATTTTGAAACTGAAAATAATCAGGAATATTATGAGGAATTGGCGGGTTATACTATGGAATCATATCCATTTCAGGTACGGGAAAATGCATTCGGTTATTTGTTCCAGTTAGGCGCTTTTAATGATTCCAGTTTAAAAAGTCTTATAAAAGCCACGAATCATCATACCTGGAGCTTCAGAAATTATTCCAGAAAATTACTTTCAGAATTATTGAAAAATGAAGAATACAGGAGAGATCTGCTACAGGTTTCTTCAGAATTGACCGAGAACGAAACAAGTTATTTACGACTAAAAATTTCAGGATAATATGAGAGCATTAGTGATCTCCGGTGGTGGTAGTAAAGGTGCTTTTGCAGGAGGTGTTGCTCAATATCTTACTGAGGTTTTAAAACGCGATTATGATATTTTTATAGGTACTTCTACCGGCAGCCTTTTGATTTCGCATATGGCATTGCACAAAGCTGAAAAAGTGAAGCAGGCATACACCAATGTTGATCAGGATAGTATTTTTAGTAATCAGCCTTTTAATATTTCCAAAAAACATGGATATGAGAATATTACCATCAATCATTATAACGTGTTAAAGAATTTATTACGAGGGAAAAAGACCTTTGGTGATAGTTATAATCTCAAAAAACTACTTCATAAAACCTTTACAAAAGAGGAATTCAACGAGCTTAAAGCAGGAGGTAAAGATATAGTGGTTACAGTGTCTAACCTTTCTCTTAATGAAGTCGAGTATAAATCGATCAAGAACTTTGATTATGAAAGTTTTTTAGATTGGATCTGGATTTCCTGTAATTACGCGCCGTTTATGAGTCTGGCAAAGAAGAATGGCTGTGAATATGCAGATGGCGGACTTGGAAGTATGGTCCCTTTGGAGGAGGCTATTAAAAGAGGTGCGACAGAAGTTGATGCCATTATTCTGAAAACTGAAGTCACCTATTTAAACCGCCTTCCGTCTAAAAACGTATTTTCCCTTATCACGAATATGTTTGAATTTATGCTGAACAGGATAGAATATCAAAATATTCAGATCGGAAAATTTTCTGCAGCCAATAAAGATTGTATTTTAAACCTGTATTATACTCCCAGCGTTTTAACGACCAACTCGCTTATTTTTGATAAAGAGAAAATGACGGAGTGGTGGGAAAGTGGCTATGAGTTTGCAAAGTACCGAAACGAAGAAATTAACGAAATTCAACCTTAATGCGTGCACTGGTAATATCTGGAGGAGGAAGTAAAGGAGCCTTCGCTGGCGGAGTTGCTCAATATTTAATTCAGGAACAAAAACGCAAATACGATCTTTTTCTGGGCACATCTACAGGGAGCCTTTTAATTCCACATCTTGCAGCCGGGAACATCCAGAAGGTGTATGATATTTACACCAATGTAAATCAACGAAAGATCTTTAGTGTGAATCCTTTTGTGGTGAAGAAAAAGGAAGGCCGGGAATATGTTACAATTAATTACCTGAATACTATCTGGCAGTTTATAAGGCAACGCCGTACGTTTGGAGAGAGTAAAGCACTTAGACGGAACATTCGGAAAAATTTTTCACACCAGGATTTCGATTTGTTGAAAGGCAATGTAAAAGATGTAGTGGTAACAGTTTCCAATTTGTCCAAGAACAGAGTTGAATATAAATCCATCCATGAATTTGAGTATGATGATTTTTGTGACTGGATATGGATCAGCTGTAATTATATTCCATTTATGAGTCTCGCTCAAAAGGATGGGTTTGAATATGCCGATGGCGGTCTTGGTTGTGTGGTTCCAATTAGAGAAGCTATCAAGCGAGGTGCGACTGAAGTTGACGCGATCATTCTCGAAGCCGAAAATATGGAATACAATAAGATATTAGGGAAAAACCCATTTTCTCTTATGGTAAACCTTTTTGGATTTTTACTCGATCAGGTGGAATACCATGATATCGTGGAAGGTAAACTTGCGGCTATGAATAAAAAAGTAAAGCTGAATATCTATTATACGCCTACGAAACTTACTGAAAATTCCCTCGTTTTCAACAAAAAAGCAATGACAGAATGGTGGCAGCAGGGTTATGAATATGCTGAAAAGAAAGAGATGGAAAGGAAAGCCTCAAAATCCTCCTGGTTTAAGTTAGGTTTTTAACTTCTTTCTTAATGTAAGATAATGCAGCATCTGTAGGAGGTTGCTTGTCCATCATACCTTTTAGAACAACTTCTCGTAATTCATCCGGTGTACTTACACCTTCTTTCCCGGAAGCATTTCTAAGCATATTAATAGTTGCATTCTTGGCTGTTTTAATGTAATCCCAGCAGGAATCGCTAATATATATTTGTTGTGCCAGATTATGCTCGAATTCCTGATCTATGTTTGCAATGAGCAAATTTACATACGAAGCAACATCATCAGAAGTAGGCTGTACTCTAAACAATAACTTCCCTGGAGAGATGCGTTCCAGATAAAGAGCAAAGCGTTCATAAGCCTGTAATTTTATAGGGAGAGTGGTTTTTTGTTTTTCCCTTAATAATAGGAATCTTCTGCGGTTCTCTTCATTATTGGTGTATACATGGAAAAAATAATAACTAATTAGCCCCACTATTAAAGCCGGCAGTATGCCGTATAGTAAATCAAGGATCGCAGTTTCGTTCATTTATAAAAATTTAATCAATGGAATCTTCGGTTAGTTTCATCATTTCCAGGTTGAGGTTTCCTCCTAAATGAGGGCATTCCAGAAGTTCATTAACCGAGCCGAAATTTACTTCATCTTTATGGTAAGAAAAAGTCGTGGCCAGAGTTTTTGCCAAATTCTTATCGCTTAAGTTAATGTCCACATCATCTGTGGTAAATTGGCAGGGGTGCTCATATCCACAGGCATGGCTAATTTGAAGCAGCTCCTTCCTGAATTTCACGAAATAGAAATTAGTTCTCATGGCCTTATCCTGAATATCAATCCCCGCCTGCAACCACTTATTTTGTGTAGCAACTCCGGTGGGACAGGTGTTGGTATGGCAACTTTGTGCCTGTATACAACCAATGCTCATCATAGCTTCCCGCGCCACATTGATGCAGTCTGCGCCAAGAGCAAGGGCCATAGCAGCTTTGGCCGGGAAGCCCAGTTTTCCGGCAGCAACAAATACAATTCTGTCGGTTAATTTATAATTCTGGAAGACTTTGTAAACATCTGTAAAAGCGTAAATCCAGGGGAGAGAAACATGATCTGCAAAACTTGGGGGAGCCGCCCCGGTTCCTCCTTCGCCACCATCAATGGAAATAAAGTCGGGACCGCGATCCTGCTCCTGCATGATGCTGGCGAGTTTTTTCCAGTCGTTCAACTGTCCTACTGCCGATTTGATCCCTACGGGTAAGCCTGTAGCTTCAGCAATTTCTTCAATAAAATCCACCATTCCCTCAATCCCCTCAAATGCGGTATGATAGGAGGGAGAAAGTACATCTTTACCCAAGGGAACTCCCCGAATTTCAGAAATTTCTTTAGAGATCTTAGCAGCGGGTAATACACCACCTTTTCCCGGTTTTGCACCCTGGGATAATTTTAATTCTATAGCTCTTATCTGCGGATTATTTTTCACCAGGTCAACCAGTTTTTCCATAGAGAAATTCCCCAATCCGTCTCTGGTTCCAAAATAACCGGTTCCTATCTGGAAAACCACATCTGCCCCTTTTTGATGGTAAGATGATAATCCACCTTCACCGGTGTTGTGATAAGCCCCTGAAAGTTTACATCCTAAATTGAGCGATTCTATGGCTTTGGCTGAAAGTGATCCAAAACTCATGGCCGAAATATTTATTATAGAGGCCGGGCGATATGGTCTTCTGCGCTTATTAAACTGGCCCATAACTTTTGCGCAGGGAATAAGTCCGCTGTTCTTTCTGTTTGGGTGATCTGCCGGTAATTTATAGGGAAGCATGGCATTATTGATAAAAATATAATGCGTGGAAAATATATCCTGATCTGTTCCAAAACCTTCGTAATTATTCTCGTTTTTGGCAGAGGCATATATCCATCCGCGTTCTCTGCGGTTAAAAGGAAGTTCTTCCCGATTATTTGCTACAATGTACTGCCTGAGTTCCGGTCCTATACTTTCCAGGAAATATCTCATATGGCCTACCACCGGAAAATTATGAAGAATTGTATGCTTTCTGTTTAAAAAGACATCTCTAAAGGCAACGAGCATCAGGAATAAAATGAGCCATACCCACCATGGAATTTTTATAAGGAAATCAAATATAACTTGCATTTATAAGGTCTTAAATGTTTTACATCACACCATTCAGAAAAATAGAGCTGTGCAGACTTTATTTTTATAAGCTTTTTTCAAAAAGCGATAAGACGGTAATTTTCATTTTGTAATTGAACCAAAGCGGTCATAGCCGAAAGAGCAAACTTTACTTGCGGATGAGCCTTCTCCCTGGAAACCTTATAGTGCGCTGCACTCTGGCCGCATAAGACTAATTCCACTCCGTTTTCTACTAAGGCTTCGATCAACGAGATATTAGGGTTTTTTGAAGAGGATGGAAACTCTTCCCGGTAAAAGGTATGAGCCAGTACGTCTTTAACCGCTTTGCCGTGAATTACCAGGGCAACTCTCATATTCGAAGGAACCACGCCTGCTTTCTCATGCATATTTAGAAAACGTGCCGCAGTTTCAATAAGTTTATTTGGTTCCTCGGCATTAAAACTTCGGTTTACATCGAAAACTACTTTTAGAAGTGAGGTAGTATCTGTGGCAAATTCCGGGTTTTGAACCTCGAATGTTTTGCCAAATTCAGGGATAACATTGCCTCTTTCGGGGCTCTGACCGTAGGTTATAAAAGAGCAAAGAATTATAAGCAGAAATACTGATGTTTTCATGAATTATGCTGAGGTAAATATTAGATTTTTAAAGATATTAAAATATAATTCATTGCACAGCGGGAGATCCCGATTGTTCAAAATTCAACTGCATTCGGGTTTAGACTTTTAAGCATTTTGGTTACCTTTCAGCTTTTAAAAACGGAGAAAATTTGGAAGCTTATTTAGCTGAATTGAATGATGCACAAAGGGCTCCGGTGCTGCAGAAAGATGGCCCTATGATCGTTATTGCCGGTGCTGGATCCGGAAAAACGAGAGTGTTAACCTATAGGATCGCTTACCTGATGGATCAGGGAGTGGATGCGTTTAATATTTTGTCGCTCACCTTTACCAATAAGGCGGCGCGGGAAATGAAGCAGCGTATTGCCAAAATTGTTGGAAACAGTGAGGCTAAAAATCTCTGGATGGGTACCTTTCACTCTGTTTTTGCTAAGATCCTGAGATTCGAAGCAGATAAACTTGGCTATCCCTCAAATTTCACTATTTACGATACTCAGGATTCTCATTCGGTTATCCGTGCTATCATAAAGGATATGAGACTGGATAAGGATGTTTATAAATATAAGCAGGTCTATAACCGGATCTCTTCCTATAAGAACAGCCTGATCACGGTGAAAGCTTATTTCCAGAACGGAGAATTACAGGAGGCAGATGCCATGTCGAAAAAGCCTCGTCTTGGGGAAATCTACAAAGAATATGTTAACCGTTGCTTTAAAGCCGGTGCTATGGATTTTGATGATTTACTCCTCAAGACCAATGAGCTTTTGAATAGATTTCCGGATGTTTTACATAAATACCAGAGTCGTTTCAAATACATTCTGGTGGATGAGTATCAGGATACCAACCATTCGCAGTATTTGATAGTAAGAGCACTTTCAGATAAATTTCAGAATATTTGTGTGGTGGGAGATGATGCCCAGAGTATCTACGCTTTCCGGGGTGCGAACATTAATAATATCCTGAATTTCCAGAAGGATTATGACAATGTGCAAATGTACAGGCTGGAACAGAATTACCGGTCTACACGAAATATTGTAAATGCGGCTAACTCCATTATAGATAAGAATAAAACCAAGCTGGATAAGATAGTTTGGACTGCCAATGATGACGGGCCAAAAATTATCGTGAACAGGTTGCTTACAGATGGGGAAGAGGGAAGATATGTTGCCGGCTCCATTTTTGAAAACAGAATGCAAAATCAATTGAATAATGGTGATTTTGCCATCCTGTATCGTACCAATGCCCAAAGTAGGGCGATGGAGGATGCTCTGCGAAAAAGAGATATACCCTATAGGATCTATGGAGGACTATCCTTTTATCAAAGAAAGGAGATCAAGGATGTGCTTGCTTATTTGAGGCTTATTCTAAACAATAAGGATGAAGAAGCTTTAAAACGGGTGATCAATTATCCTGCACGGGGGATTGGTCAAACTACCATGGACAGATTGTCTATTACTGCAAATCAGCATAACCGGTCTATTTTCGAGGTAATTGAAAATCTGGATAAGCTGGACCTTAAGATCAATAAAGGGACCCAGACCAAACTGGAGAATTTCGTAAACATGATCAAAAGTTTTACGATCATGAACGAAACCAGCAATGCTTTCGAGGTTGCTGAAACCGTTGC
The DNA here is from genome assembly GCF_048285835.1 of Christiangramia aquimixticola. Lineage (NCBI taxonomy): Bacteria > Pseudomonadati > Bacteroidota > Flavobacteriia > Flavobacteriales > Flavobacteriaceae > Christiangramia > Christiangramia aquimixticola. The sequence continues at coordinate 413,638 of NZ_JBLVTL010000001.1, read as the reverse complement.
TAAAAAAACCGGACTTGTTCAGGAATTGAAAAAAGACGGTACTCCGGAAGGAATTGCCCGAATTGAAAATATTGAGGAACTTCTTAACGGGATCAGGGATTTTGTGGAAGGCCAGAAAGAACTGGCAGACGCAAGTGGTTCTCTGGCAGAGTTCCTGGAAGACGTTGCTCTGGCGACAGATCTGGATAACGACACTGGTGATGATGACAGGGTCGCACTTATGACGATTCACCTGGCCAAAGGTCTTGAATTCCCATATGTATATATTGTTGGAATGGAGGAGGATCTGTTTCCTTCAGCCATGAGTATGAATACCAGAAGTGAACTGGAAGAGGAGCGTAGGTTGTTTTATGTTGCCTTGACAAGAGCAGAAAAACAGGCCTATCTTACTTATACCTTATCCCGATATCGCTGGGGTAAGTTGGTAGATGCCGAGCCAAGCAGGTTTATTGATGAAATAGACGATCAGTATCTTCAGCTAATGATTCCGCAGGATGACTATAAATACAAACCTTTAATTGATACAGATATCTTTGGTGATGAGGTGGATAAAAGTAAGTTAAGACGAACCAAACCAAAAAGTTCCAATCCGCCACCGGCTCATAAACCTTCTGAAGATCAACTTAGAAAATTAAGGAAATTAAGACCGGCATCTGCCCAGCCGGAGAAAGCAAAAGCTACCTTGGATCTCTCTGAAGGAAATGAAGTTGAGCATACTCGTTTTGGAAAAGGAAAGGTTCTTAAACTTGAAGGAATAGGCCAGGATAGGAAAGCTGAAATCGATTTTGAACATGGAGGAATTAAGAAATTATTACTTCGATTCGCAAAATTGAAGATACTTTCTTAGAAAAATTTGAATAAATGTATAGATTACATATATTAGCACTGAGGTAAATGAATCCCTACATAATTTAGTTCACAAAAAACCAAAAAAATGCAAATTTTTAAAGAGACCTTCGGGTCTCTTTTTTTTTGTAATAAAAACCTGTAATTAATGTGTTAGAGGTGTTCGTAATCATTTTTGAATAATTAAAATTCTTATCTTGAAAAGAAAAATATGATTAGAGAAGGAAGTGAGGTAGAATGGAATTGGGGAAATGGCAAGGCAAAAGGAAAAGTAGTCTCAACTTTCGCTAAAGAAGTTAGTAAGGAAATAAAAGGGAGTACTATCACCAGAAAAGGAGAAAAAGGCAATAAAGCTTTACTTATTAAGCAGGAAGATGGAGCTGAGGTTTTGAAACTGGAGAGTGAAGTAGACCGGATAAGTTGAACTCTATATCTTATAATGTAAAAGATTTAATACACAATTTAAACATACAATTATGGCGGAATTACTGAAAATTTATGATGATAACCCTGCTCCCAAGCACATTAGCAAAGTGGTGGAGGTATTAAAAAAAGGTGGATTGATTATTTATCCTACAGATACCATTTATGGGTTAGGATGTGATATTACTAATACTGCCGCTTTAGAGAAGATCGCCAGAATAAAGAAGGTTAAACTTGAAAAAGCCAACTTTTCTTTTGTGTGCGAGGATTTAAGTAACATTTCAGATTATGTCAAGCAAATAGATACTGCTACTTTTAAAATCCTTAAACGCTGTTTGCCCGGGCCATATACTTTTATCCTTCCCGGTGGGAGTAACTTACCCAATGTATTTAAGAAGAAAAAAACAGTAGGAATCAGGGTTCCCGATAATAATATTTGCAAAGCTATAGTTAGTGCACTTGGAAACCCTATAGTTTCTACCTCAATAAAAGATGAGGATGAGGTGCTTGAATACAGTACAGATCCGGAACTTATTTGTGAAAAATGGGATAATCTGGTGGATCTGGTAATAGATGGCGGCTATGGAGATAATATTCCATCCACCGTAATAGATCTCACTACCCCCGAGCCTGAAGTAATTCGTGAAGGTAAAGGAAGTATAGAAATCATGTAGTTCAAAAAGCCCTCTATTGAGGGCTTACTTTTTACATCGCAATTAAGACGGGATACAGTTTTAAAAATTCCTTGTGTACCTGCTCAGGGCTTAAAATAAAACCTTTCTTTTTTGAATTATCTGCGAGCTTATATCCATATTTGGCAGCCATATATCTTTGCTCTGGAGTGCCATGATGTTGATTGCTTTGTATGAAACAATCGCCAACATTAAAAGAAAGGGTGAAGTATTGCTCGATCAACTTCCAGTTGAAGGTAGCGCCCCTTTTATGTGCCATAAAATAAGCTGCTGCAAAATCGGCTTCGAGTTCAAGGTATCTCGAACGGGCTGCCTGGTTTTCGAGCTCCAGATTCCACTTATCTTCATATTCATAGTGCACCTGATGCCACCATTCATGCGATATAACGGCCGTAAAGGCTACTTTCTCATCTATCCCGGTCTCTACGAGGGTTTGCAAAAGTCCGTCACCAATTACCAGCAAGCCATTTCTAAGAGTAAAAGCCTCCAAAGCGAAAAAAGGATTTTCCGGATAGTTAGGGGAAGAAGAGTTATAGGCAATCAAAGCATCAGCCTTGGCGTAAGCTTCTTCTCTGTTTCTAACCAGAGGATCAAAGCTTTCAATCATCGCAGCGAGGGTTTCCCGGTTATCGAGAGAAATAGTATGCTGGGCATTTAAAGTAATTTCTTTTTTCAGGTCCCAGAAAGCATTCAGTTCCCTCCAGCGCTTTTTAGCGAGTTGATCATATTCCCCATCCTTACCAAAATAATTATCCCCTCTATAATGGACGGCATATTTCTTATTTAATTCGGCATAATATTGTGTAAGAGCCGGTTGGTAGTCGGGATCACTTACCAGACTATTGATATAGCCGAAGAGGATAACTGCAAAATCTGTTAAGGTACAGGAATCATCCAGCGCAGGTATGCCGGTATAGCGTAAACCGCAATTTTCAATTTTATACGTATGATCTTTTTTAAGCCCGGGGGTGTCAGAAGTTTTATCCACCTTAGCTTGCTCCACCATAGGTGTGGTTATGGTTTTATCAAGCTGCTCTTTGGAACAGGACCAGGAAATAAGGATTATAATAACGAGCCCTACCAGCCATATATGCGCACCCATCTTCTTCATAGCAATAATGTTTGGTGTAGGGATGGTTTAAAAATAATATAAATTACTGATTTTCAACAACAATCAAGGTTAAATAAAAAAAGCCCCGCTATCGCGAGGCTTCTTTTCAGCTTATAAAGCTTGTTTTCTTATTCCTGAGATGTTGCTTTCTCCATACCTTCTTCTATCATAGAGTAGAATTGGTCAAGTTTTGGAAGAACAACGATTCTTGTTCTTCTGTTCTTAGCACGACCTTCAGCAGTTTCGTTGCTAGCTACAGGAATGTAGTAGCTTCTTCCAGCTGCAGTCATACGAGCAGGTTCAACACCAAAATCGTCTTGTAGAACTCTTACTACAGAAGTAGCACGTTTTACACTAAGATCCCAGTTGTCTTCGAACATTGAAGTGCTGATTGGCTTGTTATCTGTGTGACCTTCCACCATAAATTCGATGTTCGGCTTGTTTTTAACAACAGTAGCAACTTTTCCAAGTACTTCTTTTGCACGAGGAGTGATGTTATAACGTCCACTGTCAAATAATAACTTATCTGAAATAGATACGTATACCACACCTTTTTCAACATTGATTTCGATGTCCTCATCGTTCATGTTTCCAAGGGCTCCTTTAAGACTTGTAACTAAAGCAAGAGTTACAGAATCTTTCTTGTTAATCGCCTGTTGCATAGAACGAATAGCAAGATCCTTCTCCTTAATGCTCTCTAATGAACGCTCAAGGTTCTCAGCTTCTTTCTTAGAAAGAGTTGCAAGATCTCCAACGTTGTTCAATAAGGCAGCATTAGTATTATTTAAACGTGTAATCTGCTCATTCATTCTACCCTTTTCATCTAAACAAGAGTTCAACTTAACAGTAGCAGTATTCAACTGGTCCTGAGTTTCTCTTTGTTTAGTTTCAAGTTCATTGTATTTCTTCTGTGAAACACAAGAAGAAAGTAGAATGGCAGCTGTTGCCGACAAAAGCATGATTTTTTTCATAATCAGTATCTTAAATTTTAATTGTTAGATGGATCAAAAATATCAAAAAATTAATAAGGTAGAAAGCTATTTTAACATTTCCTTGCTTAATTATTTTTTAAGCTCGGTATACCTGTGTTTTTTAAGTACAAAATGCTGGTAAACTATAGAGCTGATATCCCAGTATTTATTGATAATGAATGAGTTCGGTCTTTTCTTTTTCATTAGGCTGTATTGGCTGTAGAAGCTGAAATGCGCCTTAAGAATTGCGAAAAAATGCTGGAACTTACCGCTAAAAATAAACCTGAATGCAGCAAGCCCGTCAAGGATCATTCTAATGAATAAAATTTTATATAATTCCTGAGATTTTAAGTTTTTCAGAAGTAAAAAAAGTCCGTTTCTAAAGTTCAAATATGTCTTTTTGGGATTAAGAGTATTTAAAGTAGCTCCACCAACATGAAAAACGGAGGATTCAGAAACAAATTTTATGCGGTATCCCATATTTTGAATACGCCAGCAAAGATCAATTTCTTCCTGGTGAGCAAAAAAATCTTCATCAAAACCTCCGGCTTCAAAAAATACTTTCCGTCTAATGGCGATACACGCCCCGCTTGCCCAAAATATATAGGGATCATCATTATATTGCCCGTGGTCTTGTTCTATTTCCTGAAAAATTCTTCCGCGGCAATATGGATAACCATATTTATCTATATAACCACCTGCTGCTCCGGCATACTCAAAGTGATTTTTATTTTTAAAATCCAGGATTTTAGGCTGAATGGCAGCTACTCCAGGTTCCTTTTCGAAAGTTTCCAAAATTGGCACTAACCAGTCTTGGGTAACTTCAACATCACTGTTTAATAGTATGAAGATATCTTCAGGAACAGATTGCAGGGCGAGATTGTAACCTCCGGCATAGCCAATGTTATGTTTGTTTTCAATAATTCTAACTTCCGGGAATTCTTTTTTTACAAACGCTACGGAATCATCTGTAGAAGCATTATCTGCTACATAGATCGTGGCAGCTTGCGAATGTTCTATTACTGAAGGTAGAAATTGTTCCAGTAGCTTTTTGCCGTTCCAGTTTAATATTACAATTCCAATTTTCATTATCTCTTGTATTCCGGTAGTTCTTTTAAAAAGATGTAAGTCTCATTTTCATAATCAAGTTGGCAAAAAAAATGTTCCAGCCCATTCGTGACCATAAGATAATTGGCTTTTAAACTTAAGTTATATCTCGCAATTTGATCAAATGTATCCTGAGTGATCTTAATTTGCGGTGCTTTACATTCCACAATTATCTGAATCCCTCCATCTGGTTCAAAAACCACTACATCATATCTTTTTACAAGTCCGGCTATCTTAAGCTGTTTCTCGACATTGATATGACTCTGCGGATAATTCTTTTCAATCTGGAGATATTTCACCGTATGTTGTCGCACCCATTCTTCCGGGGTAAGGATCACGAATTTTTTCCTTAGATCATCAAAAACAGCTATTTTATTTTGATTATTTTTGAACCGAAACGAATATGAAGGAAAGTTCAGTTTTTGCATTTTTCAAAAGTAATAAAGAATATTACATAGCTGCAATTAACCGTTCCTGAGTTTTTCTTTACCTAAACCGCCGCAAAACCTTCTATGGACGAAGCCAAACAAATAGTTAGTGACATTCAAAAAGGAAATATTAAGCCAATTTATTTCCTGATGGGTGAAGAGCCTTATTATATTGATCGTATCGCCGATTTTATTTCAGATAATCTTTTGACTGAAGAGGAAAAAGGTTTTAATCAAATGACCATTTATGGGAGGGATACTTCTATAGAGGACATTGTGAGCAATGCTAAAAGATTCCCTATGATGGCTGAGCGGCAGGTGGTGATCGTAAAAGAAGCTCAGGATTTATCCCGAACTATTGAAAATCTTGCTTCCTATGCTGAAAATCCGCAGCCTACTACCGTACTGGTTGTTTGTTATAAATACAAGAAAATAGACAAACGAAAGAAACTTCATAAAACCATTTCAAAAACAGGAGTGGTGTTTGAAAATAAAAGGCTGTATGAAAATCAGGTTGGTAGCTGGATCATGAAAACGCTAAAAAGCCGTGACTATGATATCTCTCCAAAAGCCGCACAAATGCTGGTGGAATTTCTGGGAATAGATTTAGGTAAAATTGATAACGAACTACAAAAACTTCAGTTAATATGTAAGGAGGGTACAACCATAACTCCCGAGTTAATTGAAGAGAATATTGGGATAAGTAAGGATTTCAACAATTTTGAGCTAACAAAAGCTATTGGAGCAGGAGATACCGTAAAAGCTCATCGCATCATCAACTATTTTGCTCAGAATCCTAAAGACAATCCGCTTATAGTTACCATTTCCTTATTGTTTGGTTATTTTTCAAAGATCTTACAATATCACGGACTTCAGGATAAATCTAAAGCCGCGGTTGCTAAACAGCTAAAGGTTAATCCGTTTTTTGTTAGCGATTATGCCAGCGCTGCCCGTAATTATCCTATGAAGAAAGTAAGTAATGCCATAAGCCTGCTACATGAAACTGACGTTAAAAGTAAAGGGGTTGGTGCGACTAATATTCCACAGGGAGATCTATTGAAAGAACTTCTTGTAAAAATCATGAACTAATTATGAGTAAATTAATTACCTGGGTTAGTGCAGCCCGTATCAGGACTTTGCCGCTTTCTTTCTCAGGAATTATTGTTGGAAGTGCCATGGCAGCTGAAAAAGCAGCCTTCAATCCGGCGATATTTAGTCTGGCCATGGGAACTACGCTTGGGCTGCAGATCCTTTCCAATTTTGCCAACGATTATGGTGATGGAATTAAGGGGACAGATAATGATGAAAGAATAGGCCCAACAAGAGCACTACAAAGCGGTTTGATAAGTCAAAAGGAGATGTTGGTAGCCATCGTGGTTACCGCAATTGCAACTTTGGTATTAGCCGTTTTACTCATCTATGCTTCTTTTGATAGTGATAAATGGCTCTCGGCACTTATATTCTTGCTTCTTGGGGTAGCCGCAATTGTTGCAGCTATTAAATACACCGTAGGAAATTCAGCTTACGGTTACCGCGGTCAGGGAGATCTGTTCGTTTTTTTATTTTTTGGCCTGGTCGCAGTCTATGGAAGTTATTATCTCTATACCCATAATCATGAATGGATCAGCTTTTTTCCGGCTATTGCGATTGGGCTTTTGAGTGTTGCTGTTCTAAATTTAAATAACATGCGGGATAGGATCTCAGATGCTAATGCCGGTAAGAATACCCTTGTGGTGAAGATGGGGGAGCAGAAGGCAAAAAATTATCACTATACCATTATAGTTGGCGCTCTGTTTTTCTTTTTAATTTACTCCGCCTTTATTTCAAGGCAACTAAATGATTTTATCTATCTCGTAGGGTTTATTCCACTTATACTGCATTTGAATCGCGTGGGAAATAACACCAATCCCAAAGATCTGGATCCGGAATTAAAGGTTGTTGCTTTATCCACATTTGCCATCTCCATTCTTTTTGCCATTGGATTAGTATGGTAAAAAGCTTATTAATTGTATAGCAAAATTAAACTGTCTATTTTTATAAAAACCATAAACTGAGATTATGAAAATTACATTTTACGGCCAGAATACTCTTGCTCTCGAAATAGGAAACACCCATATTATCGTAGATCCATTTATAACCGGGAATGATCTTGCAAAGGATAAGGTGGATATAAATAATCTTAAAGCAGACTATATTCTTTTGACCCATGCACACCAGGATCATATTCTGGATGCTGAAGCTATTGCTAAAAATACCGGAGCAACCATAGTAAGCAATTTTGAAATTGCCAGCCATTATGAAGCGATGGGATTCGAAGTTCATCCAATGAATCATGGTGGTAGCTGGGACTTCGAATTTGGATCGGTAAAATATGTAAATGCTATTCATACCAGTTCTTTCCCGGATGGAAAGTACGGCGGACAGCCGGGTGGATTTGTAATCGAAGGAGAACATAAAAACATCTATATCGCCGGGGATACAGCACTGACCATGGATATGAAACTTATACCAATGCAAACCAAACTGGATCTTGCTGTATTACCTATTGGTGATAACTTCACCATGGGGGTAGATGATGCCATTTTGGCGAGTGATTTTATAGAATGTGATAAAATTCTGGGTTGCCATTATGATACTTTCGGATTTTTAGAAATCGACCATGATATGGCGAAGAAAAAATTCTACGAAAAAGGCAAAGACCTTATGCTCCTTGAAATTGGTGAATCCATCGAAATCTAATTTATGCATGCAGCTTATAAAAAGTACTTTTTAAAATTTAAACGCCCCAGTGGAACTTCCCGGGGCGTTCTTACTGAAAAAGAGACCTGGTTCATTAAAATCACTAATAATGGAAAGGTTGGTTATGGTGAATGTGGAATTCTTAGAAGCCTGAGTTTTGATGACAGGCCAGATTATGAGGAAAAATTAAAGTGGGTTTGTGCTAATATAAATCTGGGTAAAGAAATGCTGTGGGAAGAACTCCGGGATTTTCCCAGCATTCAATTTGGAATAGAAATGGCCTTCAAGAGTTTGGAGGCTCAAGATCCTTTTAACCTGTTTCCTTCTGAATTTACTTCAGGCAATGCATCCATTCCAATCAATGGTCTTATCTGGATGGGAGATAAGGATTTCATGAAGCAGCAAATTTCAGATAAACTGAAACAGGGGTTTGACTGTATCAAATTGAAAATAGGAGCTATTGATTTTGAATCTGAAATCAAATTACTTGAATCTATCAGGGAAGATTTTTCTGAAGCTGAAATTGAATTAAGGGTTGATGCAAATGGAGCCTGGAAACCTACTGAAGCGCAGGAAAAAATTAAACGTATTTCTGAATTTGGGATTCATAGCATTGAGCAGCCTATAAAGCAGGGGCAATGGGAAGAAATGGCCTCTTTATGTGAAATAACTGCGGTTCCTATAGCTCTTGATGAAGAATTAATCGGGGTTACCAGTGTAACAGAAAAACAAAAACTTATACAAACTATTCAACCTCAATACGCCATTTTTAAACCGAGTTTAATTGGTGGTATCAAGGGGACTCAGGAGTGGATAGAAATCTGCGAGGACAACAATGTTAATTGGTGGATTACCAGCGCACTGGAAAGCAATATTGGTTTAAATGCCATTGCGCAATGGACCTATACCTTGAACACCAGTTTGCCTCAGGGATTGGGAACCGGTGGTTTATATACCAATAATATGGAAAGTCCACTATTGGTAAAAAATGGAAATATTCAGTATGATCCCGCTAGACAATGGGATTTTAAATTTTAAGTGATACTATGTTTATAGCACAGGCTTTCAGGTACAATCAGTCATTTTGGAAATATTTGATAATCCCTATTCTTTTCTTCGGATTGATGGCCCTAAATTATGTGGCGATTGAAATGCTGGGGTTGGATATGAATCAAATAATGCAGGAGGAAATTGCCCGCAAGGGATCCAACCGGGTTTTATTTGAAAACCTGCTTGCATTTTTAATATTTCTTGCCGGTTTGTTCTTATGGGTGAAATATGTCCATAAACAACCAATTAAAAGTCTTACCACCTCAAGAAAGAAGGTGGATTGGAGCAGGTTCTGGTTTGCATTTATTCTTGTTGCAGTATTCAATATTGGGGTCACTCTGTTGGATTATTATTCGAATCCGCAGGATTATGTACTGAATTTTCAATGGGAACCTTTCCTGTATTTATTGCTTATTTCGGTATTTCTAATTCCCATCCAGACCAGTTTTGAAGAATATTTTTTCCGGGGTTATTTAATGCAGGGAATAGGTTTAGTTGCAAAAAATCGATGGATCCCCCTGGTACTTACTTCAGTAATATTTGGAGGATTGCATTATTTCAATCCTGAAGTTACCAAATTAGGTGATATTATAATGATCTATTATATAGGCACAGGGTTTATGCTAGGCATCATGACCCTTATGGATGAAGGTCTGGAATTAGCGCTGGGATTTCATGCTGCCAACAATTTGATCACGGCACTTCTGGTAACTGCCGACTGGACTGCTTTCCAAACTAACTCTGTTTTTAAAGATGTTTCAGAGCCTTCTGCAGGTTTTGATATTATTATTCCTGTTTTGGTGGTATACCCAATTTTCTTGTTCATTCTCGCCAAAAAATATAATTGGACCAATTGGAAAGAGAAGTTATTTGGTCGTGTGGAAACCTCTGAATTATTAAATGTTTCAGAAGAAAATTAAGAATATGAAAGCAAATTG
>NZ_JBLVTL010000001.1:375540-403273 GCF_048285835.1 Christiangramia aquimixticola | reverse complement strand
AATTCCTGAAACACACCCAGAATTTCGGCTAAATAAAAGCCATTTTTCTAATTCAGATCTTAAGATTATTGCGAAAACTTATATAGAGGAAGGGGAGCCTTATGAACAGCAAATAGGTGCTTTTTTGCTGGATTGGCTTAGACCTTCATCTTCTATAGAGGTTCATACTTCCGGTTCTACAGGGAAACCCAAAAAGATCCGGCTCACCAAGGAGCACATGGTAAATTCGGCACTGGCCACGGCGAAATTCTTTGAGCTTCCTGCCGGGACCACTGCTTTAATGTGTTTGCCGGCCGAATATATTGCCGGGAAGATGATGCTTGTTCGTGCCATGGTAAGTGGCTGGCATCTTGACACCGTTCTCCCATCCTCCATTCCTTTGGATCAGGTTTTTAAAGTTTACGATTTTTCTGCAATGACCCCTTTCCAACTGGATAACTCTCTTGCCAGATTACATTTGGTTAAAAAGCTCATTATTGGAGGAGGCGCAGTTTCACCCCGCCTTCGGAAAATGCTGAAGAATACAGATTGTAAACTTTATGAGACCTATGGAATGACCGAGACTTGCAGCCATATCGCTGCCAGAAGGTTAAATCCTAAAAAAAAGAAAGCATCGCGCTCATTTAAATTATTGCCAAATGTTAGTATTCGTCAGGATGACCGGGGATGCCTGGTAATAAAAGCTCCTAAAATTCTGGATGAAGAAATCGTAACGAATGATGTTGTGGAAATTGTTACCTATAAAAGATTCGTCTGGAAGGGGAGGTATGACAATGTGATCAACTCTGGCGGAATAAAATTATTTCCTGAAGAAATAGAAAGGAAACTCAATAAAAAACTCGACCACCGGTTCTTTGTTACTTCCATTCCCGATGATGCGCTGGGGGAAAAACTGGTTCTTTTTGTAGAGGACGATTTTTCAGAAGAAACTATTGATAACCTGAGGGAGACTATCGAAAACATGAAATCTTTAGGGAAATACGAGAAGCCACGAAAAATTTACCTTATAGAAAAATTTGAAGAAACTCCTAATGGGAAGATCCATCGTGAGAACACCCTGAAGAGTAAAATTGCCTGAAATTCCCGGTCGGCTTCATTTCATTTATACCTTAATTTATAGCTCTGCATGAAGAATTTATTTATTCTCGTTTTACTCTTATTTCCTTTTTTTATCAATGGTCAGGTCCTCTCGGAAAAAGAAAGGTCACAAATTAACGACCAGATTCTGGGTGAACGCTTTGATCAATTATTACCCGTATTAATGGATAGAACCGGGATAGACATGTGGGTGCTAATTTCAAGGGAATATAACGAAGACCCCGTCCTTAAAACGATGCTTCCTTCTACCTGGTTAAATGCAAGAAGAAGGACCATCCTCGTATTTTACCGGGATAAGGATAAAAACCTTGTGGAAAAACTTGCAGTTGCGCGATATGATATTGGTGAACATATTCAATCTGCCTGGAATAAAGAGGAGCAGCCAGATCAATGGCAGGCGCTAGTAAAAATCATAAAAGACCGTGATCCTGCGAAAATTGGAATTAATAAATCTGATAATTTTGGAATCGCCGATGGTCTTGTCAAGACAGATCATGATGCATTCCTTAAGGCGCTGCCAGCTACATATAAAAATCGGTTGATTTCTGCTGAAGAGCTTGCCGTAGGCTGGATAGAAACGCGGACTTTGAGGGAAATGGTTATTTACAGCGATCTGGTAAATATTACTCATGACATTATTGCTGAAGCATTCAGTAGTAAAGTAATTAAACCCGGGATAACTACTACAGATGATGTGGTGTGGTGGATGCGCCAGAAAGTTACAGATATGGGAATGGAAACCTGGTTTCATCCTACCGTGGATATTCAAAGGACGAATGAAGCTCTGGTGGATCATATCACTGCTTTTTCTGGAAAGGATGGGGATGACGTGATTCTTCCCGGTGACCTGTTACATTGTGATTTTGGGATCACTTATCTTAATTTAAATACAGACTGTCAACAAATGGCTTATGTACTTAAGGCAGGGGAGGAAAAAGCTCCGGACTTCCTAAGCGAAGCTTTCCGGAAAGGAAACCAATTACAGGATATTCTTACTTCTAATTTCGAAACCGGTAAACCCGGAAATATTATTCTGAAGAAAAGTTTGCAGGAAGCAAAAAATGCGGGATTAAAACCTTCCATTTATACCCATCCCTTAGGTTTATATGGCCACTCCGCCGGTCCAACTATTGGAATGTGGGATCAGCAGAATGGAGTACCTGGAACAGGTGACTATCCTTTATATGAAAATACCGTATATGCCATTGAGTTAAATACCGAAGTAGAAATCCCTGAATGGAATAAAACAGTGAGAATAATGCTGGAAGAAGCTGGATTTTGGGGAGAGGATGGTTTTCGTTATGTTAATGACAGACAAAGAAATCTCATTCTAATTCCTTCGGAAAAAGAAGCCAACTAAAAAAGGAACTAAGTTTAATAACCCATTTTCATCATGTAATCTGCGGAATGTTTTCCGGAGCCATAGAAGATGAAAAAAATACTTACCAGAGTTACAATAAGGGCTAATATTAATGCCGTAGCATTCATAATCCCAACAAAATTAATAAGGATCGCACCTATCAGGATAGGAATTTGGGCCATCAGCGCCCAACGTGTAAACAGTCCAAAAGCTATCAAAACGCCTCCAACGAGATGTGCTGATGCAATGTAATGCACTAGCAGCATTGTGCCTCCAAAGCCCTGAAGTGGTGTAATTAACTCTGCAACCATTTCAGTTTGAGAAGCAAATTGGATTCCTTTAATAAAGAAAAACACACCCAAAGCCACCCTGATGAGATCCAGCCAATAATAAGTGTGCGCATTTGCCCACTTATTTAAAGATTTAATACTTAACATAATAAAAATATTTACATTAAGTTACTAAAAATCAAGGTGGTATGTGTTTAAAATTTAAAGTATTATTTACTCTATATTACTTAAGGATCTCTGTATTTATATAAAATTCCAGCTCGTTAACCTTTAGCTCATCCAATTCTTCCCCGGTTTTATAAGATTGCCATTCGGTGCCGGGATTTAACCTTATTTCCTCTTCGTCAATAATTACATCTACCGGCATATTAAATCCAATAACATCGGCTTTCCAGCGATAAAGTATTTGATCATCACCTTGTCTTAATTGTAAAGTAGGTAACCCGGGATTGCGGAGATACTGGTCAAATACCGGAGCAAGGTCAATTGGGGTAGCCTTATTGAAAAATGCTTCAGTATCGGCAGTTGTGATTGTTTGATGCCTGTATGTTTTAGTGTAATCTCTAAGAGTGTTCCACCACAAGTCATCATCATCATAAATACTTCTGATCATATTAAGAAGATTTGCACCTTTATGGTACATATCTCCGGAACCTTCAACATTCACTCCGTATTCTCCAATAATGTTTTTTCGATTCCCAATATTCTTCCGAAGTCCTTTTAAATATTCCAGAGCTTCTTTTTTACCCCAGCGACATTCGATATATATTGCTTCAGTATAACTTGTAAACCCTTCGTGGATCCACATATCTGCGATATCTTTTGAAGTAATACTATTCCCGTACCATTCGTGACCTGATTCGTGAATTATGATAAAATCCCATTTGAGACCAATTCCTGTACCGGATATATCATTGCCCAGATAACCCATTTTATATTCATTTCCATAGGCAACGGCACTTTGGTGTTCCATTCCTAAATACGGGGTTTCTACCAGTTTAAACCCATCTTCCTCGAACGGATAAGGTCCCATTTTCTCGTAAAAACACGCCATCATTTCCTTTACTTCTTCAAATTGAGCTTTTGCCTTCTCCAGGTTATATGGTAATACATAATAGTCGAGATCAAGATCTTCGTATTTGTCAGAGAAATGGGTGTAATTCCCAATATTGATCATCAGGTTGTAATTGTTGATTGGATTTACAACCTTCCAGCTCCATTGGGTAAAACCATCGTTGAGGTTCTTTTTTCCAAGAAATCTACCATTAGATACATTCATCAATCCGTTTGGAACAGCAACTTCTATAATGGTCTCCTCGGGTTCATCACTTTGATGATCCTTGTTTGGATACCATAGACTGGCACCAGTTCCCTGTACGGCTACACCAATCCAGGGGTTTCCATCCAGATCTTTAGTCCAGACAAAACCACCATCCCACGGCGCATTTTTTGCAACAATAGGGTTACCATGATAAAAGAACTGCAAAGAATCCTGAGCGCCTTTTTTTAGCGCCTCCTCAAAATCTATAAAAACCGCATTATGCTTTCTATTATATGATAAGGGTTTCCCTTTGTGTACAATAGAATCTATTTCCATATTGGCAAAAAGATCCAGTTGCATTACCGGTAAGTCTTCAGAAACTGAAAATCTGATAGTGTTAGATCCGGATATGAATTTTTTTTCCGGTTCGACCTTCAGTTTCAAATGATATTTGAGCACATCGAAAGAGCTGCGCTCAGGTCGTAAGCTACCTCTTAGTGTATCAGCTTCGGTATATACCGAATGATTAGTGCCAACTATTTGTGCGTTGGATATTAGCACAAATAAGAAGGCTCCAAAGGATAATAATAGCTTTTTCATAAACTTGATTAGGTTTGGATTACTCCAAGATTAAAATCTTTTTCAATAGGAGCGTGGTTAGCAGCTTCTATTCCCATTGAGATCCACTTACGGGTATCCAGAGGATCGATAATGGCATCTGTCCATAGCCTCGCAGCTGCATAATAAGCTGAAGTCTGGGCGTCGTATTTAGCTTTTAATTTTTCGAAAACCTCTTTTTCCTTTTCGGCATCTACTTCTTCACCTTTTTTGGCCAGAGCAGCGGTTTCAATTTGCGCGAGTACTTTTGCGGCCTGTGTTCCTCCCATTACAGCAAGCTCTGCACTTGGCCATGCAGCGATCAAACGTGGGTCATAAGCTTTCCCGCACATCGCATAATTTCCTGCGCCGTATGAATTTCCTATAATTATAGTGAATTTAGGGACCACAGAGTTACTTACCGCATTTACCATTTTCGCACCGTCTTTAATGATGCCTCCATGTTCACTTTTACTTCCAACCATAAATCCGGTAACATCCTGTAAGAATACCAAAGGGATTTTTTTCTGATTACAATTCGCAATAAACCTTGTGGCTTTATCTGCAGAATCGGAATAAATAACCCCTCCAAATTGCATTTCACCCTTTTTGGTTTTTACGATCTTTCGCTGATTTGCGACGATCCCTACAGCCCAACCATCGATTCTCGCATATCCGGTGATAATGGTTTGTCCGTAGCCTTCCTTATATTCTTCAAACTCTGAATTATCCACCAGGCGGGAGATAATTTCGTGCATATCATATTGATCGCTTCGTTTTTTAGGAAGTATTCCGTAGATATCTTTAGGATCGTTCTTAGGTTTCACAGGTTTTTTATAGCTAAAACCGGCTTTGTCAAAATCACCGATCTTATCCATAATATTCTTTATTCGCGTAAGAGCATCTTCATCATCTTTAGCCTTATAATCTGTAACTCCACTAATTTCGCTGTGGGTTGTCGCTCCACCAAGAGTTTCGTTATCTATGGATTCCCCAATGGCTGCTTTTACCAGGTAACTTCCGGCAAGGAAAATACTACCGGTTTTTTCAACGATTAGAGCCTCATCACTCATTATTGGAAGGTAGGCACCTCCTGCCACACAGCTTCCCATTACGGCTGCAATTTGGGTAATTCCCATGCTGCTCATCACCGCATTGTTTCTGAATATTCTTCCGAAATGCTCTTTATCTGGGAAAATTTCATCCTGCATAGGAAGAAATACTCCGGCACTATCAACTAAATAAATAATTGGGAGTCTGTTCTCAATGGCAATTTCCTGAGCTCTTAGGTTCTTTTTTCCGGTTATTGGGAACCAGGCACCGGCTTTTACAGTTGCGTCATTTGCTACCACTATACATTGCTTACCGGAAACATGTCCAATTTTTACTACAACACCTCCGCTTGGACACCCACCATGCTCCTCATACATTCCATCCCCAGCAAAAGCACCAATTTCTATGCTTTTTTCATTATCATCCAATAGAAAATCAATACGCTCACGGGCAGTCATTTTCCCTTTAGCATGATGCTTTTCAATTCTTTTTTCACCACCACCTAGTTTTATTTTTGCAAGTCGCTGGCGCATTGCAGAGGCCAGTAACTTATTATGATCTTCATTCTTGTTGAAGTTGATATCCATTTCTTTGAATTTTTTACAATAATTCGACTACTTTCATGTGATTAATTTTAAATTAATCGTATTTCTGAATAAATTTTGTGAATATTTATTCAGAAATGGCTCTGGGCTAAAATACAAAAACACGGGAATTCTTCAGTTGTTAAGCCTTAATAAAAATTTATAGGTTACGGGTTATAGCTTTGAAGAAGGGTATCAAAACTGTCTTTTGAGATCCTTCGGTCTATCTCTTTCCAGGTGAAGTGAATCTGTGAATTAATCTTCTCCAGCAATTTCCCTCCTGTGGTTCATTCAGAGATTATTAGGCGATAGAGATAATTGAATTGTGTGAAAAATATAAGATATTTGCAGTCCGGAATTATTAAAGCAAAAAATAGAAATATATGTCAGACGATAAAAAAGTAATTTTTTCAATGTCTGGAGTGACCAAAACCTTCCCAAAGGCCAACACTCCTGTCTTGAAAAATATCTATCTAAGTTTCTTCTACGGTGCGAAGATCGGGATCCTTGGTTTGAACGGATCCGGTAAATCTACCTTATTGAATATCATCGCAGGGAAAGATCAAAACTTCCAGGGTGATGTGGTTTTTTCACCAAATTACAGTGTGGGAATGCTTGAGCAGGAACCGGAACTGGATGAAGAGAAAACTGTACTTGAAGTGGTAAAAGAAGGCGCGGCTGAAACGGTTGCGATCCTAGATGAATATAATAAGATCAATGATATGTTTGGCCTTCCAGAGGTTTATGAGGATGCAGATAAGATGCAGAAACTCATGGACAAGCAGGCTGAACTTCAGGATAAGATCGATGCCAGCAATGCGTGGGAATTAGATACGAAGTTAGAGATTGCTATGGATGCACTTCGAACTCCGGAACCCGATAAGAAGATCGCAGTATTATCTGGAGGAGAGAGAAGAAGGGTTGCATTATGCCGATTGCTACTTCAAGAGCCTGATGTTTTATTACTGGATGAGCCTACCAACCACCTTGATGCAGAATCTGTGCACTGGTTGGAGCACCACCTTCAGCAATATAAAGGAACTGTGATCGCCGTAACCCACGACCGTTATTTCCTTGATAATGTAGCGGGATGGATCCTGGAACTGGATCGAGGAGAAGGAATTCCATGGAAAGGGAACTATTCTTCATGGCTGGATCAAAAATCCAAGAGACTGGCACAGGAACAAAAACAGGCTAGTAAAAGACAGAAAACTTTAGAGCGCGAGCTTGAGTGGTCAAGGATGAGCCCAAAAGGCAGACAGACCAAACAAAAAGCAAGGCTTAAAAATTACGATAAACTTCTTAGTCAGGATCAAAAGCAAATGGACGAGAAGCTGGAGATCTACATTCCTAACGGTCCCCGTTTAGGTACGAATGTGATCGAAGCTGATGGTGTAAGCAAAGCATTTGGTGATAAACTGCTTTATGAAGACCTTAAATTTAATCTTCCACAGGCGGGAATAGTTGGAATAATCGGGCCTAACGGAGCCGGTAAAACCACTATCTTCAAAATGATCATGGGAGAAGAAAAGCCGGATAAGGGAAGTTTTAAGGTAGGAGAGACCGCGAAGATTTCTTATGTAGATCAAAGTCACTCGAACATTGATCCTGAAAAAACGATCTGGCAAAACTTTAGTGATGAGCAGGAGCTTATCATGATGGGTGGTCGTCAGGTTAATTCAAGAGCGTACTTAAGTCGATTCAACTTTAGCGGAAGCGAGCAGAATAAGAAAGTAAGCATGCTTTCAGGGGGAGAGAGAAACAGGCTTCACCTTGCAATGACATTGAAGGAAGAAGGAAACGTATTGCTACTCGATGAGCCCACCAACGACCTGGATGTTAATACGCTACGTGCCCTGGAAGAAGGTCTGGATAACTTCGCCGGTTGTGCCGTGGTTATTTCTCACGACCGTTGGTTCCTGGATAGAATTTGTACACACATTCTTGCTTTCGAGGGTGACTCTCAGGTATATTTCTTTGAGGGAAGTTTCTCAGATTATGAAGAGAATAAAAAGAAACGCCTTGGTGGTGATATTATGCCAAAGCGTATTAAATACAAGAAACTGGTTAGATAATTACCTGTTAATACCAGTTCAAAATAAGAAGGAGTGCAATCATATAATCGCACTCCTTTTTTAATTTTTGCCTACACCTTAAAGAGTTATTTCTTCTTCGGCATTGGACCACGAAGATGGATAATTAGACCGTCCAGGAAATTTCGTAAAAACTGGTCTCCACATTCCATATATTTTTCATGATCTTCTCTTCTAAAGATCGCTCCCAGCTCGCTTTTGGTAACTTTAAAATCAACCAGTTCGCATATCTTCACGATATCATCATTGGTTAATTTATGGGCCACTCTTAGTTTTTTGAAGATGTCATTATTGCTTAAAGCCATGTTTAAGTTATTTGTAAGTTGAATTTAGTAGCTAATTTTGTCGCTTTTTCAAGATCGTCTTCGTTATCTATTGCCTGTCTCGCGTCGATCAATAAATTTTCTGCTTCTTTTTGAAGGTATTTTGTATACTTTGAATCATTTGCCTGTTGTTTTTTCAAATAATAGAACATCAGCAATAATTTCTGCACCAAAGTTATGTCATGTTTACAATATGTGCGAATAGAAGCCATGATATTATACAAAAGATCTACAAAATCTATAGTATTCAGCTTAATATAAGTTTCATTATCCCTTAGAATCACGCTGGTATCTTTCTTTTTCATTCTAAGTGCCAGCAGTTCTGTTAGATAATCAATTCCATTAATAGCTGTTCCCGGATCATTGATCCCCGGTGACATTGCTTTCACAATTATTTCAGTAATCTGTTTAAATGCAAGCACATAGTTATCTGCAACCAGTTCTTCCCTCGAAAAATTAAAGTTGGAAAGAATACGTTTTACGTCTTCCTCATCAAGTTCTTTATTTGCTTTAAATAGAGGAATGCCACTTAGTACATACATCCCTTTAACAGGTAAGATGTGAATTTTTATTTCATTCGCAATACAAATATCCACAAGGTTGGTAAATGATATGTTTTGAAGATAACCACTTCTATTACTATGGTATTCATACCAGTCTGCTGAATCTGGAAAATCATCAATTTGTTTTTCTTCCTGATCGATGAGTTGTTTTAATCGCCTTTCCGCAGTTTCAGCAATATTCTGAAGGATGTTGCTAATCTGAATACTCTGCGAGATGTTATGAATGAAGTAGATAAAAGCATAGATGCAGAAAACCGTCTGCAGGATTCCAAGTAAGACCGAAAATCCCGGAATTTGATATTCATCACCGGTAGGCTGAATGGAGAAAAGAATAAAAATACAATACAGGATGGTAAATAAATAGATCCCTAAAATTATCTGGTGCCTGCGGTCACTAATCAACCCGGGTAATAATCTGGGTGAAAAATTGCTGGAAGCCTGACTCAGCAAAAGCATTACCATCGAAAAACTGAAAACCACCATGGAGATCAAACCACCTATAAGGGAACTTAAAATGGTCATGGCTGTATCACCATTATCCACCACCAGTACGGGAATGTGTTCTATAAGGTATCTGGAAGCTCCTAAATTTTCCAGATACAGCATTATAAAAGCAAAATTGAAGCCTGCGAAAGCAAAAACGGTGGGGTAAAAGGCAATCTTACTTTCCAGTACGTTGAAGAAAGATATGCTGCGATTGAAAAATTGCTTCATCTAATAATTTTAATTTAAAGTTACATAAAGCTTCCTAACCGTACAGTTATTTCGGAAAAAACGAAAATGACAAAAAGGCATTAAAATAAATGGAAATACAGACAAAATGACAGTATTTTAAAATTGGTATTTGAATTGCTAAAAATTAAGTGAAAACAAAAAGTAATAACTTAAAAATATATAGCTATGAGTCTAATAACAAGAAATGAAACAGGTTGGTTACCATCAGTAATTGATGATATGTTTAAAAACGATTGGTTAGGAGGGACTACCAATGTAAATAGTATTGGAACCAGTATACCAGCGGTGAACATTATGGAAACTGAAGACAATTTTAAAGTGGAGGTTGCCGCACCCGGTATGTCTAAAGAAGATTTTAGCATTGAATTAGATAACGATGTGCTCACCATTTCTTCTGAGCAGAAGAAGGAAAACGAGGAAAAAGACGATGAAGGTAGATATACCCGAAAGGAGTTTAGTTACACCAACTTTAAACGAGCCTTTAGTTTACCAGATTCTGTAGATAGTTCTCAAATCTCTGCTTCGTACAATAACGGAGTTTTGGAGATTGGTCTTCCTAAAAAAGAAGAAGCAAGAGTTCAGCCAAAAAGATTGATCGAAATCTCTTAACCTGAATGTAGTTTGATTAGTTAATGCCGAAAAGCGCTCTATGGAGCGCTTTTTTTATTGACTTAGTAGTATCCACCTATTTCCTGCACTTTGAATGGTAAAAACCTGACTTCCTTTTATGCTGGTGACTTTAGCATTGGTTCTTGGATCGAAAAGATCATCTCCACCTGTAAAAATGAATTGCTTTTCTGAGTTTCCCGGCCAGTTGATCAATCTAATTATTCGGCCTTTATTGGCAGCAGATGCTGGGAGTATCAACCCAGAAATCTG
Source organism: Christiangramia aquimixticola (assembly GCF_048285835.1). NCBI lineage: Bacteria > Pseudomonadati > Bacteroidota > Flavobacteriia > Flavobacteriales > Flavobacteriaceae > Christiangramia > Christiangramia aquimixticola. The sequence continues at coordinate 392,437 of NZ_JBLVTL010000001.1, read as the reverse complement.
ATTATTGATCCTTAAGGTGCCCACTTCATCCCCAATAGGAAAATCTCCGGTTGAACTGGTAGTTGATGAATAATTCTGAAATCCTGCATTGGCCCAGCTGGCCTGCCCACCGGCATTTAAGGTCATTACCTGGCCTTCGGTGCCGCGGTTAGCAGGTAATACATATTCGGTTTCCGGTGTGCTTCCAATCCCAACTCTGCCAGCAAAATAACCTGCATATACATTGCTGTTATTATCTCCTGTGGCAATACTGTAAATCCCGTAGATATTGCCAACTCCCTGTATGGTCCCAATCTCATTGTAGATTCCGTAGTTATTACTCTTCGCTCCAAAGGTTCTTCCAACCCGGTTAAAAATTCCGTAAATATCATTAGTGCCGGTATTTTGATAAGTTTCATTAAAAAATCCATAATGAATGCCGGTTCCCACGCCACCAACATTCGACTTAATACCGTATTTATTTCCGTTAGTCTGGCTGCGGTTGTCGTTTACAATTCCATAGGTGGTAAGGTTATCTGTGGCTGAATTAGCATTGTCGACTTCAAATCCCTTCTTTAAACTAAGATCTTTCCCCGGTTGGATCGCCACCTGCAGTCTTGAGCTTATTTGGTCTGTTCCAATCCCCATATTTCCATCTCTGTAAATAGGTTCCGAAATATTGTTCGGGTTTATTGTGGAGCCGGGTTTATAGAAATTACCGCCGGATACTTCTGAAGTAAGAGGTTTCCATTTATTTTCCAGGCTGTTCCAGAAATAAAAACCGGAATTAAAATTTATAACGTTCTGGGCTAAGAAAATAAGTAAACCGTGCTGATCTGCACCTGGATTTTGCTCCGGGAATTTATCCAGACGGGGGATGAGAAGTCCATCAATGACTGATGGGTTGTTCCTGCTGGTAGCAACGATATCCAGCTGCGCTTTAGGTTCAGAAGTCCCAATCCCTACCTGCGCCCATAGGCCAAAACTCAGGAGCCAAAGACTCAAAAAAGCATAAAAATTTTTCATCGACAAACAGTTTAGGTTTGTCATTTGAGCAGGGATCAAATGTTTAGGATGAAATAAATATAACAAAATTTAAAAACCTAACTTGTTAATATTAAGCTATTTCACTAATTTTTTCCTGAAGCATTTTAATTTCATCTCTCAGTTTTGCAGCCATCATAAAGTCAAGTTCTTTAGCGGCGGTTTCCATGGCTTTTCGCTTTTCCCGGATCTTCTTTTCTATCTGTGGCTTGGTTAAATAATTCGCTTCCGCTTCAGCAGCTTTAAGATCTGGTCGTGATTCTTCATCGTAAATATCAAGTTTCTCCTTGATCAAGGCACTATCGAATTTCTTCACTAGTTTAGTAGGAGTGATATTATGCTCCTTGTTGTAATCCATCTGTTTCTGGCGGCGGTATTCGGTTTGATCAATAGTCTTTTGCATACTGTCAGTGATCTTATCTGCATATAAAATGGCTTTCCCGTCCACATGTCGTGCAGCACGTCCAATCGTTTGCGTAAGAGACCTGTTACTTCTTAGAAAACCTTCCTTATCTGCATCAATAATCGCAACCAATGAAACTTCCGGAAGGTCAAGACCTTCTCTTAATAAGTTTACACCAATTAGCACGTCAAATATCCCTTTTCTTAAATCCTGCATGATCTCAACTCGTTCCAGGGTATCGATGTCTGAATGTATGTAACGACATCTAATGTCAATTCTGGTAAGGTATTTAGCCAGTTCTTCCGCCATTCGTTTAGTTAGCGTAGTCACAAGAATTCTTTCGTCTTTCTCAACCCTTATCTGAATTTCTTCGATAAGATCATCGATCTGGTTAAGACTTGGGCGAACTTCAACAATAGGATCCAGCAATCCTGTTGGGCGAATAACCTGTTCTACATAGATTCCTTCAGATTTCTGAAGTTCATAATCTGCGGGAGTGGCACTCACATAAATCACCTGATTTTGAAGAGCTTCAAATTCTTCAAATTTCAATGGACGGTTATCCATGGCTGCAGGTAGCCTAAATCCGTAATCCACCAGCGTTTCTTTTCTGGACCGGTCCCCACCATACATGGCGTGCACCTGTGGGATAGTAACGTGACTTTCATCAACTACCATCAGGTAATCATCAGGGAAGTAATCGAGAAGACAGAAAGGTCTGGTTCCTGGTAATCTGCCGTCAAGATATCTGGAGTAATTCTCAATTCCGGAACAGTAACCTAACTCGCGGATCATTTCCAGGTCAAAATTCGTACGTTCATCCAGGCGTTTTGCTTCAAGCGTTTTTCCAATTTCCTGAAAGTAATCCACTTGTTTTACCAGATCATCCTGGATCTGGTGAATAGCACCTTTTAAAACATCCGGCGAGGTAACGAACATATTTGCCGGATAAATATTCAGGCGTTCGTATTTTTCAATGATATCATTGGTCCCGGGGTCAAAGGCTTCAATCTCCTCAATTTCATCTCCAAAAAAGTGAATTCTGAAGGCATTATCAGCATAACTTGGATAAACATCCACGGTATCTCCTTTAATTCGGAAGTTTCCATGAGAAAATTCAGCTTCCGTCCTTGAGTATAAACTTTGTACCAGGCTATGTAGAAATTTGGTTCTGGAGATCTCCATATCCCTTTCGATGGAAACCACGTTCTTTTTAAATTCCACGGGGTTACCAATACCATAAAGACAGGAAACGGAGGCGATAACGATCACATCTCTTCTTCCGCTTAAAAGGGACGAGGTAGTGCTTAATCTTAATTTTTCGATCTCCTCGTTAATGGAAAGATCTTTTTCTATATAGGTTCCCGAAGTTGGAATAAATGCTTCAGGTTGATAATAATCATAATAACTCACGAAATATTCAACAGCATTTTCAGGAAAGAACTGCTTGAATTCTGAATATAATTGAGCTGCCAGGGTTTTGTTATGGGCCAGGACCAGAGTTGGTTTTTGAACTTCTTCAATTACATTGGCCACCGTAAAAGTCTTACCCGACCCGGTTACCCCAAGAAGTGTCTGGTATTGCTCATTTTTATTAAGGCCGGCTACCAACTGCTTTATAGCATTGGGCTGATCTCCTGTAGGTTTATAATCAGATTGGATATTGAATTTCATGTAGTTGGGTTTCTTTTCCTGGCTCCACGAAATTAAGCAATAATAAGACCGAAATCAATTTTTTAGGATTCATCTAACATGTGTCCAGGTGGTTGAATTGCTTCATTAAAGTAGAAACAGCTCGTTGTACCCATTATGAAAATGTTCCCTATAAATCCCGTTTACGTAAAATCAGCAGAGACAAATACACAAAGATGATGCACCAGATAATCACGATGGCTAATTGATACCAGTGTATCCCATAATCTTTGTCCAGTTCGCCGCCAATTTGAGTCGCAGCTGCCTGTACTGCATTTAAGCGCGAAAACGGTTCTATGATAAGGTTACTCATAGATTCCAAAGGGAAAAATTGCATAATATTAGTGGCAATATCGGTACCCTTGAAGACTTTGAAGTTTAAGATCCCGTATAGGATACTTTCGAAAATCGCCCAAACCACCAGAAACCCTAAAGCAAAAGCCGATCTTTTGACCAATACCCCTAAAAACATACAGAAGGCAAAGAACCCGGTAAGTTTTACAAAGTAGGCGAGTAAATATTCAAGATCTGAAACCACAATTGAAAACTCAGTAAAATCTGAAAAGGAATATCCAAGGATGATGCTTACTACAAACAGAAATATGGTAGAAATACCTGAAAATACCAGAACAGTTAAAAACTTGGAAAGGATAAACTCCTTTTTGCTTAACCCATCTATAAGATTCTGTTTTATGGTTCTATTACTGTACTCATTGGACATCATGGAAACGATCACAATGGCTAAGAATATCTTCAGCAAGGAGGCGATATAACTATTAAAATGCCAGATATATGGGAAATTGAAAATTCCCTGATCGGCAACACGAAACTGGATGGCTCCCAGATTAAATTCAATGGAAGCAATTAAAGCGATGAACGTGATCAGGATAAAATAAGTAATGATCAGGATTCTGGCTGACCGACTATATCGTAGTTTATTATATTCTATTTCGAGGAGTCGTAACATTATTTATCAGCGATTTTATTGGTTAATTGAAGGAATTGCTCTTCCAGGCTTTCTTTTCGTTTGTTCAGGTAGGAAAGTGAAAGGCCCTTTTGGAATAAGAAGGTGTTAATTTCTTCAGCTTCCATAGGTTCATTTAAAAAGGCAGTAAGTGTTTCCTCTTTGGTAACTATCTTTCCAATATTTGGATGCTGCCTCAATAATTCTTTCAAATTTGTCATGTTGGCTGCTCTAAGTTCAAAGAATCCGTGACTGCTTACGATCTCGTCGACCGGTCCGCTGTATAATTTTTCGCCTTTTCTAATGATCACTACATGAGAACATACTTTTTCCACTTCATCCAATAAATGGGATGCAAGCAGAATAGTGGTTCCGCCGGCCGCGATATTTCTAATGATCTCTCTTATTTGATGTATTCCCTGAGGATCCAGGCCGTTTGTTGGTTCATCCAGAATAAGGATTTCCGGGTCATTCAACAGGGCAGAAGCGATGGCTAATCGCTGTTTCATTCCTAAGGAAAAAGTTCTGAATTTGCTGTCCTTTCTATCCAGAAGGCCTACAATTTCCAGTTTTTCCTGAATTTTTGATTTTACTGTTCCCTTTATCTTGCAAACCAGCGCAAGGTTTTGCTCCGCAGTCATGTAAGGGTAAAAATTTGGATGCTCGATGATAGCGCCCACTTTTTTTAAAGCTTCATGAGTAGTATAGTTGCCCTCAAACCATTTGAAATCTCCTGAAGTTTTATTCACCACATTCAGGATCATGCCCAGAGTAGTTGATTTACCACTACCGTTAGGTCCAAGAATTCCGTAAACATTTCCCCGGGTAATTTCGAAACTCAGGTTTTTTACCGCAGTAACTTTTCCGTATTTTTTAGTGAGATTATTAAGACTTAAGATTGTTTCCAAGATCGATGAATTGTTTGATATGTGTTGACTAAGTTAGGTTTTTGTTACAGCTTTTGTTTAAATAACCTTATTTTTGAGAAAAACGAGGATTTTTATGGAAGAGAAACTGATGTCAAAGAAAAAACCGGCCTTTCCGGTAAATGAACGATTCAACAGATATCTCGCGAAATATAACCGAAATACCAAAATCCCTGTTTTTTACGATGACCTCTTACGATTTTCTGGTTCCATAGTAGTGTATGATCAGCATGATGAGGACACCTTTTGGGTGCGTTGTTATTATCCCGATCATGAACGTATCGAGATCGACAATAGTTTAAAGAAAGTTTATACCATCCTGCATTCAGATGGTAGTGACGATTCCCTTAACTATCTAAATGTTGATGCCATTGATTACTGCACCTTTGGTAATTCCAAGCCTTTCCGGGTAAAGGTTAGAAATATACTTAACGATAGTTTTACCTATTTCTATGTAAAAAAAGCGGATGCTTCCCGATTGTACGGACTTGAATTTGAACACCTGCTATCCCCACACCGGATCAACTTTCTGGTTTATAAGGATACTCTTATTGAAGAACATATAGCGGGGATTCCAGGTGATGTTTTTATTGAAGATCATCTACCTCAATGTGACCTGCGGGCGCAAACCCAGATCGCCAAGCAGTTTGTGAAATTCAATGAGCGCTGTACGGTGAGATTACTGGGTGATATGAGGTCCTATAATTATGTAGTGATCCCGACGCATGATTTTGATCATGTGGAATATCAGATAAGAGCAATAGATTTTGATCAGCAGTGTTTTGAAGGGAATCTAAAAGTATATCGCCCACAATTTTTTAAGGAAAACTATAAGATGGTGAAACTGGTTTCAGATAAACTCGAGGAATCATCTATTGAACAATACCGGAAAGAAGAACGTTCGTTGCTGGCCAAGAGAATGATCAATACCCAAAGCCGATATAAGGAATTGATAAGATGTATGATTAATGATCATGTTTCCACCAAAGACAATGTAAAGGAACTGCGGAACGATCTTTATGCCTTCTCCAAGGATATGAAGTTTAAAAGAGCCAGCACCATGGGGCAGATCTTAAGAACTGCTCTGGATTTCGTAAGAAGAAATTACGAAAATATAAATATGCAGCGCATGTTGGAATAAAAAAAAGCGAAGGAATCTGTTAAGACCGCTTCGCTTTTAAATATTTTTATCTGGTAGAATTTACTTTTTTTCTTCTTTATTGAAGTAAACCAGATAGTAATACATCTGTTTTTCTTCATCCCATCCTTTTTCCACGAATTTTTCAGCAGATTCAGCATTTACAAAATCCATTTTTATCTGGATATTGGTATCAAGAGTGATCACATTTTTGATCTTCTTACGCGCTTCGGTCACTGCTTTATTCGCAATAGGGAAACTGGTAAGATCCTCTACTTTATATTTTGGAGCTTTTTCGGTTTTATAATTCTGAAATTCAGGAATCAGATCCGGGTTGTCGATCACAGAATTTATATAATTTGACTCCTCGAAATCATCGTTCTTGGCGAAATAGTCCATACTACGGTTCATGAACATTACTTCCTGCTTTTTGTCCTCAGCTGGAAGCACCACGTCTTTTGCGAAGTTCTTGGCAAAATTCAGGTAGTTCTTGGTAAAGTAGTTCTCATCTGCAAGTACATCTACCCCAAGGAAATTTTCAAGCCAGTATTTAGTATCGTATCGGTTTGAATCTACGGAAAGGATCTTGTAACCTTCTGCCTGATTCTTGTTGAAAATGATGGCTCCTTTGTCAAGTTTCTGAAGGTTAACCCCTTGCTGCACGATCATTTCCAGATTGCTCTGTTTCTGTTCGAACTGAAGGAAATCATGTTTTAATTCAGACTTAAAGATCCCAATTGCAGGAACCTTTTCGTTGTCGAGCTGCATCCCTTCAAAATATACCACATACACTTCTCCACTTTTGATGTGCGGATGTGTGGACTGCTCATATAAAAGAGTAGCTATCTTTTTTGAATACTCGTGAGTATTATAGGGATCATTGAAAATTTTATTCGATAAATCATAAAGCTCATTGAATTCAATATCGGTATCATGGGTAAACCTATAGTAAGATTCTTCTTTTTCACGAAATGGTTTCAGAAAATATTCCTTAATAAGAGGTTTGATTTCATCATTCAGGTGAAAAGTTGAAGCTGAAAGAAATATGTTTTCCCCGCGATTTTTATTCCCTACACGGTGAATGGAAAGCGATTCAATTTGAGCATTAAAAAGGTTGATCATTTATCTCTGAAGTTTTGCCTAAATAAAGTTGAAATATTTTAGATCTGAAAGTAGCTTTCAGAAGAGTTATAAAGATTTATTAATTCCAGTTCTCGTCGAAATCAAAGTCTTCATACCCATCTTCGTCATAATTATCGTCGTAATCACCGTTCAAAAGACCTTCATCTTCGCCGGTAAATTCCTTTTCCGGAGCATTTTCCGGGATCTGCCCGTGAACATACATAAGATTAGGATAATCTCTGCCTTCTTCAATTTCGGCGATCTGGGCAAGCTCCACGAAGAAAGTCCACATCTTTAAGAAATCGTATACGTAAATAAGCTTGGTTTGAGATTCAGATAAGATACTGTCCAATCTGGTTTCGTTCATTAATTTGATCGAATCATCCTGTCCGCTCATATCAAACTGATGAATTTCCTCGCCCTGATTCCATTCATTGTCGCTAATATAAAAGGAAGCCATCTCAGACCCGTCAAATCCAAAGGATTGAACAATAGAGTTATGCAGGTCTTCCATAGTGTTTTCCTGAAGTATTTCTATGTCTCTGAATACATCTTCTTGAGCGTCGAGAATTACTCGAAATCTATATACCATATCTAAAAAATTTGGAGGGCAAAGTTACGATTTTTTAATCTTCTCTTGGGCATAAATAGTTTCCATTAACAGGTAAAACTGATAACCAAACAACACCGAAGCTATAACAAGATGTAAGGGTTGAGAAAGGAATGGAAAATCAAAATTATACATAGCAATACCGGTTGCAACTTCCAGAAGAATAAGGAAAATTACCATGTTTATTTTATTCAATTTCAGTTTTAGCTGCCTGTTGTTCCACCATAGTAGGGCATTGACAAGCAAAACGATAATCGAAAATGAACGGTGTATATAGAACATTACCGATGGCTGAGCGAGCCATAGATCTTTGACTTCATAACCTAAGCTCTTAACCTGTTCATCTACAAATTGTCTCACCTGAGTTCCTAAAATCACCTGAAAGAGCGTCATTATAACGGCCAGGATGATTAAATTCTTAAAGGTGGAGGTTTTAAATTGCTCTACTTTCTTTTCCTTTGAAATATAAAGGAGGTAGAGGAGTAGTGCCACGATCACAAAAGCCATAACCATATGAATGGTGATCTTTGCCGGAGCTAAAACTGAATATACCACGGTCGCACCAAGCCATGCCTGGAATCCCATTAGGAATACGCAAATAATTGAAAGTATAGGAATCTGTTTTTTTACTTTTCTTTTCCTGAAGGATAAGAAGGCCATAATAAGTACAGCAAAGCCTGCCAGAGCTCCAAATAATCTGTTTATGTATTCGACCCAGGTATGCGTGGGATTGAAAATTGCATAATCGTGTTTGGTGTAATTTTCCCAATTGGTTTCATCAAAGCTCTCTCCCGAAGTAAAATCTTTTGCAGCTACTTTGAGGGACTCATCTATAATTATTACCTGGCCTTTTTTATAAGTTCTGTCCTGTTGAAAACGAAGTTCAGTTTCTTCAGTAGGCGGTATATAATAACCAAAACATTTAGGCCAGTCCGGGCAACCCATTCCTGAACCGGTCATTCGAACTACCGCACCGGCTATGATCACCAGATAAACAAGAATAAGAGATATTTTTACAAATTTTCGATACATGTTATTCCCGGCTTAGGTGGTTTTGGGTCTACACTAATATGGAGCTAATGTTTTACACTTAGGAATTGGTTTCAACCTGTGTAAGGCCTAATTTCTTGCCTTTTTCCAACATAAAATCTCTCGCAGGCTCGTATTGATTAGGGATGTCACCTTCAAGAATTGCTTCCTTTATTGCATCTTTAATAAGGCCTACTTCCCGGCTTGGTTTAATTCCAAAAGTAGACATGATCTCCTCACCACTTACCGGTGGCTGGAAATTACGCACATGATCTCTTTCCTCCACTTCCTGGATCTTTTGTCTAACCAGCTTAAAGTTATTATGATACTTCTTATAACGTTTTGGATTCTTGGTCGTAATATCTGCTTCGCATAAAGTCATCAAATCTTCTATGTGATCTCCTGCATCGAATATCAATCTACGCACCGCAGAATCGGTAACACTATCATCGGCGATCACAATAGGGCGGGAACTCATTAGCACCATTTTTTGAACGAATTTCATCTTTTCGTTTAGTGGTAGTCTAAGGCGTTTAAATAATTTATACACCATTTTAGCACCCACAAATTCGTGTCCGTGAAAAGTCCAGCCTATTTTTTTATGAAATCTCTTTGTTGGTGCTTTTCCAATGTCATGCAATAACGCCGACCATCGTAACCAAAGGTCATCTGTGTTTTCAGAAATATTATCCACCACCTCGAGCGTATGCCAGAAGTTGTCTTTGTGAGTTTGACCTTCCACCTCATCGATGCCCTGTAAGGCAGTCAATTCCGGAAGGATCTTCTCAAGTAAACCGGTTTTATAAAGTAAAGCAAGGCCTTTGGATGGTTTGTCGCTTAATAAAATCTTATTAAGCTCATCCATGATCCTCTCTCTGGAAATGATCTTTATACGCTCATTATTTCTTTTGATCGCCGCCAGAGAATCGGCTTCGATCATAAAGTTAAGTTGAGTTGCAAACCTGATTGCTCTGTACATCCTTAACGGATCATCAGAATAGGTGATATCCGCATCTAGCGGTGTTTTAATTATTTTGTTTTTAAGGTCCTGATAGCCGTCAAAGGGATCTAATAAATCACCGAATCCATCTTCATTTAACTTTAAAGCAAGTGCATTAATGGTGAAATCCCTTCGATTCTGGTCATCTTCCAGAGTGCCATCTTCCACAATTGGTTTACGGCTATCTTTACGGTAGCTCTCCTTGCGGGCGCCAACGAATTCGATCTCCATGTCATCTGCACGCAACATGGCCGTTCCAAAATTTTTAAAAACCTGGACTTTTGGTTTGTTGGGAAGTTTATCAGATACTTTTCTGGCCAGTTCGATCCCGCTGCCCACGGCAACTATATCAATATCTTTTGGTTCCCCTCTTTCAAGGATATGGTCTCGTACAAAACCGCCAATTACATATGCATCCACAGCAAGTTCATCTGCTGCTTCAGATATTATATTGAATATTTTATGATGTAAAGCTTTGCGGTAATTGTGGTATTTCGGCATCTTCTATTTGCGTATCACTTTCACCTGTCCGTCGTTACTCAGCTTGATAATTGCTGATGGTCGAGGTGATTTTTTTGAACGCTGCAAATTTACTACATAGTCTACACCTTTTAAAATTTGCGGAGATATTTGAGCGAAACTTTGAGGAGTTGGCTCCCCACTTATGTTTGCAGATGTTGAAACCAAAGGCCTCTTCATTTTTTTAATAAGGTCTGAGCAAAAAGTGTCTCTTACCACTCTTATTCCCAATGTTTCGTCTTCACTAACCAAATTCTCGGCAATGCGAATTGGTTTATCATATATCACAGTGGTTGGCTTTTGAGCATGCTTAAGGATATCGTAAGCCATCTCCGGAACTTCTTCAACATACTGTTCCAGCATCTTAAAATTAGAAACCAGACATATCAAGGCTTTGGATTCCTCTCTTTTCTTTAACCGGTACACCTTATCCACGGCTTCAGCATTAGTTGCATCGCAACCAATTCCCCAAACCGTATCTGTTGGGTAAAGAATAATTCCACCTTTTTTAATTACATCGAGACAATTTCTTACTTCTTCCTGAATTTTATCCATAAAGCACTTCTTTATATTGCGCCAAAGTATCACTGGCCATTTTTACTGTAGTATAATTTTCAACTAACTTTTTATAAGAGATCGCGGTAAATTCTTTTTGCATTTCCGGATCTTTCGACAAAATTACTAATTTATCTCCCAGCGACCTGCCATTATGTGATTCAGATAAAAAACCATTTTTTCCTTCTTCAATAATTTCAGGGATTCCACCAACGTTTGTGGAGACTACCGGGACTTTGTAATAAAAACTTTCATAGATAAATTGAGGGATTCCTTCGCTTTGAGAAGTCATGAGGGAGATATCAAATTGCGGGATAAGGGCAGAGGCGTCGGGGATAAAGCCTGTGAATTTGTAATAGGCTTCCAATTTTCTTTCCTTCAGTTTTCGTTCAAAATCAGCTGTTCTTTCAGTTATATTCCCAATTTCCAGAAAGTAGAAGTTTTTATGGCCCAAAGTATTCACCAAATGATCTATGGTGTCTACCCAGGTATCCAGATTTTTTGCCCGGATATGATTGGCGATTGTTCCTACTAAAATACTATCAGATGGAATATTATATTTTTTTCTCAGATCAAATGCCGCAGAACTGTCCTTCGGAATCTTTGTACCATGATAAACCGTTACCAGTTTACTTTGATCAACTATAGCCTCGGCAGTAATCTTTTTAGTTACCTCAGATACGCAGAGGATCTTCTTAATTTGCTGATGATTGTATTTATATAAAGTCTGTTTCCTTTGCTTAATGGGAAAGGATGTTTTTTTGCTCAATATATATGGCGGTAATTTCCCGGAAATTTTAGTAGCCATGATCGCCAGGGTAAGGGCGGTTGTATCATGTATATGAATAAGATCGATCTTCTCTCGTTTACAAATTTTTATAAGCTTGCGGATGTATCTTGGATCGAATTTCACCGGCAGAGCTGCTGCAATTGTTTTAATTCTTAAAACTGGAAGTTTTTTCTGTACTTCAGATCCTTTGGAGCATAACACAAAATGTTCTGCACCCTTCAGCTCTGTACACAAATTCTGGAGGTGATTTTCACCACCTCCCCAGTTTTTGGCGGCAGAGACGTGGAGTACTTTCATAGATTAGGAATTCCTTAAAATCCTGTCGTAAACTTCTAAATATTCTGCAGCTGTCTTGTCCCAGTTAAAAGATTTAGCCCGGGTTATTAATTTAGATTCCCAGGCAGCTTTATTTTCAGAAACTGCATTCATTCCATTTTCAAAAACCTTTAGCATGGATTCCGGATCAAAATTATCCCAATAAAAAGCATCATCACCACCAATTTCCGAGAGAGAGGTTTTATTGGACATAAATATTGGTTTCCCATAAGCCATGGCCTCAATTGGAGGTAAGCCGAAACCTTCGAATAAGGAAGGGAATACAAAAGCAGCACAATTTTGGAGATAATAATGCTTTTCTTCCTCAGAAATTTTTCCAACAAGGAAAACACGGTCCTGTAAATTGTATTTTTCGATCTGCTGCTTCACCATCTCCCCGTATTCTTTATTATTATTTCCGGCGAGGACAAGATTGTAATCTTTAAGTTTTTCCATCATTGGCAACAACACATGGAAATTTTTTCTTTCCATGAATTGACCTATGCTAAATAGAAAAGGTTTATTTATATCGACTTCGGTTTTAATATTCTTAATAGCAGGTAATGCTTCTACCGGATTTCCGTTATAGATTACTTTTTGTTCTATATGCGACGGAATGTCGAAATAATGGTTGGTGGTTTTTTTTGCATATTCAGAAATATAGGTGATCATATTGGACCTTTCTATTTTCTCGTTGATATGTATCCAGCTCTTATCATCCCGGGATGGATTATGTTGTTCCATCAGGATCACATCGTGGATAGTCAGCAAATACGGAATATTAAAACGAGGCTCCGTTTTGGTATTCTGATTTAACGAATGCCATAGCTCATATTTTTTCCATGTACGGAATGGTTTATATCTCGAAACAGGAAAATAACGATGATAAGTCACATCTTTAAAATCTGAAAGGTATTCACGCTTTTTTGCGTTTACAATAAGTTTATAGTCCTTATTCTGTTCAGAAAGTTTTTTGATCAGCCAGTAATTGAACTGGCCAAAACCGGTGCATTGGTTCTTTAAGTGATGAGACTCCAGAAAGATGCGAGGTTGGGATGACATGGGAAAAGCTTTAAAAATCGGTTTCGAAGATAATTTATTTAATTGTATTTGTTTTGTAATACTCCGGCTTATTCTAATTTTGCCATATGCAGGTACACTTCGCAAAAGACTATGAATCGAAAAGCTCTGAAATACTTCCGGTTCTGGAAAGTTTTCATTCCGGTGGCGAGACGATAAAAGATAGCAGAAACAAGCTGAAAATCTTCAAGCTTAATGGCCGGGATTTCAATGTGAAAGCATTTCGTGTACCTAATCTTGTAAATAAAGTAGTCTACCGTTTTTTTAGAAAATCAAAAGCACAAAGATCTTTTGAATATGCTTCTATTTTAAAAACCAAAGGAATTGGAACGCCAGATCCTGTAGCCTATGCTGAAGAGCCTCAGGGTTTAACTTTTGGACGCAGTTTTTACGTGAGTGAACATTTAGCCTATGATCTTACATTTCGGGAACTGGTAACAGAACCTGAGTATCCGGATCATGAAAATATTCTTCGGGCTTTTACAAGGTTTACCTATAAACTGCATCAAAACCAGGTTCAGTTTCTTGATCATTCCCCGGGGAATACGCTTATAATTCGTAACGGTGATGCTTACGACTTTTATCTGGTGGACCTTAACCGAATGAATTTTAAGGAGCTCACTTTTGAAGAAAGAATGCTAAATTTCTCCAGGCTTACACCAAAAAAGGAAATGATCGAGGTAATGGCCGATGAATATTCAAAACTAATCGATAAATCCAAAACTGAGGTTTTTGAAAAGATGTGGTTCTATACCAACCAGTTTCAGGAAAAATTTCATCGAAAAAAGCGATTAAAGAAAAAACTGAAATTCTGGAAAAAATAAAGGCTAAAGTTTAGGAGCCTTGTTGAAGCTCTTAAGCGACCAATGTCCCAACTGTTTCCTTATTTTATATTTTCTCAGAAGGTTTAAAGGTTTGTCCTTTAGATAAGACTTGTCTTTATGCAGAAATTCTATACAGGCTTCAATTACACGTTTGCTTGAATTACCATCGGAATAAGGATGAGAGTATTGGGCAAATTCATCAATTTCCTTTATCAGTTCTTCAGGATAGGCAAGGGCTTTGTCAAAAGCATTTTCAATTTCTGAAACCTGATCTATATCAATTAGATAAGGTCCGGGCATATTGTTTTGAAAAGTAACCACCGGTTTTCGCTGAATCAGAAATTCTATGATGGCTGAAGTGGTATCAGAAAACATAATATCGGCTTCCTTAAAAAGCGGGATAAGATCTGTGGTATCATAAAATCTGAAGTTCTCGTTTTCGAGGCTTTTAAATTTTTCTACGATAGTCTTATCGAGTTTTGGATGTAAAACTGCCATGAAGCGATACTTCCCGGTGTGAGACAATCTTTCAATTTCCTTTACAACCTCCTCTTTTAAAGCCAGGCTATATTGTTTGGTAAAAGTGGAAGAAATGAGAATTACCGGCTTTTCATTGCGTTGCGAATTCAAAGGAAATAATGGATCCATTTTGGACCATCCCGTTTCAATTACCTCAAATGTTCGATATTTCTTTTGCTGTTCTCTAAAAGGGCCGGTGCTGGAGGGTCCCTGAGTACAGTAAAGATCAAAAAAACCGCGGATGGTAAACTGGTCTGTTCCTTTTCGTTTGTTCGCGGGAAAACCGTGAAAAACCTGCACTTTTAATCCGGGAAGAAAATCGGGAACAGTATCTGTTATAGTTAAAACTATATGCGGTTCATATTCAATCGCGTCCTCAATTTTATCCAACAGGACTCCATTTTCAGGAAACAGTTTGTTTGGACCGGGCATTCCTGAAAACCACTTTACCGTATCGCCTCTTTTTATAATTTCTTGCTGTAGGGGACTCCCAATGGGAATCGCATAGGCATGGTTGATATATATAAGGAAGCGGTAATTCATCAGGAATTGTTAATTAAAAAATTATTCAGGTCATTTTCTAATAATTCCGGTTTGAATTCGGCGTAAAGTCTATTCCAGTCACTTTTAAGTTGCTTTTCAGCTTTGCCTTCAAACAGTTCCGGCTTATAATCTTTAAGATGAACTGAGACATAGCGTTTACCATCCTCGTACATATTCCAGTTAGCTTTGTCAAGCGCCGGAGAAAAGATGGCAAAATTCGGGATGTCCAAAGCTTTGGCCATGTTTACAGCTCCGCCTTCATTCCCAATCAAAGCATCACAGTGTGAAACCAGTCCTAAGAACTGTCTTAAACTGGTGCCATAAACATTCAGGTGGATGTTGTTTCGGGTTTCAGGTTTACAAAAGCCCATTAGCTCATCAATTTCTGTCCTTTGAGAGGGGATATAATTGAAAATTAACTGCGCATTTGTTCTTTCTGCAATCTGATCCAGGAGTTTGGCCATATAAGCAAGCGGATAGGTTTTCTTTTCGTTGCTGCCCAAAGCACCTATCATAAAGAGTTTTTTTGAAAGATCAATTCCATAACCCTCGAGAATATGTCTGGCGGCTGTAATTTCCTCTTCCTTCAGATAAATTTTCGGTTTTATTTCTGCCGGAATTTCAGCAGAAAGTGGAGACAGTAATCTTAATCTCTTTTCTATGGCAGCACCGGCATTGGTCTTAGCTTCAATTTTTCGGCTAAAGACGTGATTTGATACCGGTCGGGTATAAAATTTATCATAGGCGATCCTGACCGGAGCGCCAGATATTGCTGAAAGTAGGCTTGTTTTAATGTTCGATTGCACGTCGATCACCACATTATATTTTCCTTTTCTAATATCCCTTACAAGTGTGGTAAATCGTTGGCTTTTATTATAGAAAATAATACGGTCTATAAACGGGTTGTTTTGAACAACCGCGAAAGTATGATCGTAAACAAGATAGTTAAGCTGGGCTTTAGGATACTTTTTACGTAGGGCTTCAAACAGGATTGAGGATGTTAGTACATCCCCAATCATTTTCATTTGTATTACAAGTATCTTCAAATCTAAATTTTACTAAACAGCTACGTTATATTCACGTAAAGCGTCGTTAAGTGATGTTTTTTTGTTGGTGCTTTCTTTTCTCTTTCCAATAATCAGTGCACAGGGAACCTGAAATTCTCCGGCAGGGAACTTTTTGGTATAACTTCCCGGAATAACTACAGATCTTGCAGGTACATAACCTTTAAATTCTTTAGGTTCATCTCCGGTAACATCAATGATCTTGGTTGAAGCGGTCAATACCACATTGGCACCAAGCACGGCTTCTTTTTCAATTCGAATACCTTCCACCACAATACTTCGGGATCCAAGAAAGGCATTATCTTCTACAATAACCGGAGCAGCCTGAAGTGGTTCCAATACTCCACCAATTCCGACACCCCCGCTAAGATGCACATTTTTTCCAATTTGGGCACAACTACCTACAGTAGCCCATGTGTCGACCATTGTCCCTTCGTCCACATAAGCTCCAATATTTACATAACTCGGCATCATGATAACTCCAGAAGATATATATGCGCCATGTCTAGCTACAGCATTTGGTACCACACGAATGCCTTTTTCTTTATATCCTGTCTTCAAAGGAATTTTATCGTGGTATTCGAAAATCCCGGCTTCCAGGGTTTCCATTTTCTGAATTGGAAAATACAATACCACTGCTTTTTTTACCCATTCATTCACCTGCCATCCGTCTGCAACCGGCTCGGCTACCCTAAGTTCACCCTTGTCAAGAAGTTCGATCACTTCTCTTATGGCATTTGTAGTTTCAGTTTCTTGTAACAGGTCTCGGTTATCCCAGGCC
>NZ_JBLVTL010000001.1:358473-375501 GCF_048285835.1 Christiangramia aquimixticola | reverse complement strand
TTTTCAAATATAATAGCTACAACTCAATATTTATGGACAAACCAATATAAACCTTACCTTTGCATAAAATTTATAAATGGCCCGAATTTTAGCACTGGATTACGGAACCAGGCGAACAGGAATAGCGGTTACCGATGAATTAAAACTTATCGCTTCCGGTCTTACCACCGTAGAAACACCATCTTTAATTAAATTTCTGGAAGATTATTTTCAAAAAGAGAATGTGGAACGGGTTTTGGTCGGAGAACCGAAGCAAATGGATGATACGCCGTCTGAGAGTGAAGTGCATATACAGGAATTCCTGAAAAAGTTTGCGGAAAAATTTCCGGAAATGCCTTTGGAGCGGGTAGATGAAAGATTTACCAGCAAAATGGCTTTTCAAACTATGATCGATAGTGGTCTGGGAAAAAAGAAGCGAAGGAATAAAGCTTTGGTGGATGAAATTAGTGCAACCATCATTTTGCAATCCTGGCTATATAAATAAGCCTATAAAATTTTCGGTGAGTTTTAAATTCACCAAACAGGAACCTTAAAATAAAGAATAATGAAGCTCGTTGCCAAAATGCCAACAGCTGAAAACATTAAAGAATGATATTACCAATTGTAGCTTACGGAGATCCCGTTTTAAAGAAAAAAGCAAAAGATATCGATAAGGATTATCCAAAGCTTGAAGAGCTTATCAATAATATGTGGGATACCATGTATAATGCCTATGGAGTTGGACTGGCGGCTCCGCAGGTGGGACTACCCATAAGAATGTTTATGATCGATCCGGCTCCTTTTGCAGAAGATGAAGAACTTGACGAGGCTGAACAGGAAAAATTAAAAGATCTGAGAAAAGTTTTTATCAATCCGCAGATTATCGAGGAAGAAGGTGAAGAATGGGCTTTTAGCGAAGGATGTTTAAGTATTCCGGATGTTCGGGAGGATGTTTTTAGAAAACCGGAGATCACCATTGAATATTTTGATGAGGAGTTCAATAAGCATACAGAAAAATATTCCGGTCTTGCGGCAAGAGTAATTCAGCATGAATATGATCATATTGAAGGAATATTGTTTACAGATAAGCTTTCCAGCCTGAAAAAGAGACTAATAAAGAGCAAACTCGCTAATATTTCCAAAGGAAAAATCAATGTGGAATATAAGATGAGATTTCCCAATGCGAAAAAAGCCCGCTAAAGGCTTTGAAAATTAATTCTGGGAAATGATATTTGCCAACCTAAATAAAAAAATGATATGGGATTAGATAAAATTCTTGCTATTTCGGGAAAACCCGGTCTATATGAACTTACAGCGCAAACCAGAGGTGGATTTGTTGCCAAATCTTTACTTGACGGTAAAAAGATCGCTGTAAATATGCGTCATAACGTTAGTATCCTAAGCGAGATAGCCATCTACACGTATACTGAGGAGATTCCTTTAGGTGAAGTGTTTGAAAAAATAAAGGAAAAAGAAGACGGTAAACAAACCATAAGCCATAAAGCTTCCAAGAATGAATTGGAATCTTTCTTCTCTGAGATCCTGCCAGATTATGATGAAGACAGAGTTTATGCCAGCGATATGAAAAAGATTATCCAGTGGTATAATATCTTGATTGACCATGGAATGACAGATTTTTCCAAAGAAGCTAAAGCAGAAAAATCAGACGAAGAGGAATAGAAATTTCTTCTTTTGAAGTATATACAAAGGCCGGAATCTGATTCCGGCCTTTCTTATTTTAGAATTTTAGGCCAAATACAAACGCCCCGTCTTTTTTACCATTATAGGTGGAAATTACATAATCAAGTCGCAGGAATCTGAATTTCCCGAAACCAAGATTATCTACTCCAATGGAGTATTCAGAATATGGATTTCTCTCAAAGGTGGTTAACCGATGAGCTCCTAAAATGAGATTATAATTTAGTTTATTAATCAAGGGTAATTTTCCAAGCACCCAGCCTTGAAAATCATGCTCTGCATGAAATTCGGCATAATTCTGATTAGTGCTGAATTCGTAATAAGGCATTAAATTGAAGGAGCCAACATAACTGCCAAAAGCAATTTGAATTTGATTGGCATTAAAATGCTGGTAGTCTATTAAACTTATCTCTTCGGCATTGGAAAATAAACCTCCTCTAAGGGTATAATTAAATTCTCCTTTATTACCCAGTTTCAAATTCTGCCGAATCTGGGCTTTAAATTGGTCGTAATTGTATTTTGGATCACTACTTCCAAATCCCTTTTCCCAGCCGAGTCTTAGTTTGGGATATTTATTTTCATAAACATTGTACCGCCCATCGGGATAGCTTAAGTATTTCTGATCAAAACTTATATCTACAGTAAAATTAGACTTTACAAGTGAATGTTCTTCAAAAGCTTTGCTTCCCCAGACCTGAGGCTGCAATGGATTATTAGAACTGTAAATTCTGTCATCATAATCAATAAAAACATGGTCTGTATTATTGATCAATGGTTTCCGGTTTTCCCATCCCAATTCCCCGTAAACCCGTATGCCCGGGATTATATCCTTTCCATAACCAGCTGTCACGAAACTCTTATCAAAAAGTTTCATGTAATTCCGTTCAAAAAGGACGGTGGTAATGCTGTTTAAAAAGGGAGAAAGTGGAGAATTTGTATTTAGCTGAGCAATTTTTGTACCTCCCGAAATTCTTAAAAAGTCTTTATCAAAATTGTTGAATTTTTTTTCAAATTCAGCGCTAACCCGTAACCTGTCTTCTTCAAAACCATAATTTACCATGGAGGATAAACTCCAGTAATTTTCCTGATTTTCTCCTGTTCGTTTGAGATAGGACAGTTCAAGACTTGAATTCCAACCCTGCACAGTATTAAAATCAATCCCTCTTAAGGGTGCACTAAGACTAAATCTCTGGTTTTTCCAGCTGTTTTGATAGGTGTAGCCAAATAGTATATCGCTTACTTCAAACTTATTTTGAACGGCATCAATAGAATCTTTATATTTTCTGGAATTCCGGTGTTCCTGGATCTGATCTTTTTTGATATAGTCTCCCAATTCTTCCCCTGTAAGCGGCACTGGTCTAACTTCATTCCAAAAAACTGAATCTTTTTTATTCGCTTTTTCTGAAAAACTAAGGATCTCTTTTCCGAAGCTCCTTTTGTTAAATTCAGGCTGAAAATTATAGTCGCTGTAAACAGCAGTAAATCTTCCATCCCCACCAAAACCAAACATCTTAAAACTGAAATCCACACTTTGTGAGATTTGAACATACCTGCCGGGTTCCTCAAAAAAACGGTAATTCTGTTTAAACAGAAGTTTCTCGATAGGCGGAACCTGAATGGCTTTTCCGGTTGCGGTAAGTTCAATTCCGTAGATCTGCCAAAGGTCTTCCACGATATAGATGTAACCGGAAAAAATCCTGTCTTCTTCTCTTTTGGGAGTAACTTTAATTTTATTGATAAGGTTGCCACGATCATCATAGAAAGTACCTTCCAGTTTATAGCGGTAATAATTAAAAGCATAGTCGGCTATGGGAGAGACCAGTTCGCTGTTAACTTCTACAGTATTTTCATAAAAAGAGAAATAGGCTTCCTGAGCTGAATTCAGACTAAAACCATTATCATTTCCACTCACTTTAGAAGCTATGATATGTTCTTTAAAATCGTCCGGTTTTTGCAAGGCTATATTGGAGATGGTTTCACTTAAATAAACTATTCCACTTCTTGTGGAATCAAGCCCTCCGCCAAGATCTCCAATTTCCTGACCCAGAAATTTTTCAGGAGCATTTTTTATTCGCCAAAGTCCGCGGGAATAGAAACTGGCAGTAAAACTTTCAAGTTTTTCTGCATTAATCTTCCTGTGTTGAATTGCGTTTTGAATAACTCTTATGGCAGGATCTGCATTGTTTTCCAATACAATTTCATCCAAACCTGTGCTTTCCTGTTTTAAAACGATATCCAGATTTACGGGAGAGCTATGTACGCTAACAGGTTTTTTTAAAGTTTTGTAGCCTAAATATTGAAAAACCAAGGTGTAATTCCCGGGCCTGGGAACTTTTAATTCATAATAACCTTCGTTATTGGTTGTGGTACCGTTGGAACCTGCTTCAGTATAAATATTAACAAATGGAAGGGGATTCCCATCATCATTTGTAACGTGACCGGTCACCTGAGCTTGAACAGTGAGAAAGCTTAAAAACAGGCATATTGCCATTAAATATTTTAGCATAGACCTATTTTAAAATGAAAAAATGAAAGGAGAAATCTATTTGTACTCCTTCTGGATGCGATCCAGACGACGCTTGCTTTCGCGATCCTTTATAGTTTCCCTTTTATCGTATAACTTTTTACCCTTGGCCAGAGAAATTTCCAGTTTAGCCAAACCACGGTCATTAATAAATAAACGTAAAGGGATGATGGTTAAACCTGAATTGGTAACTTCTTTTTCAAGCTTTTTCAATTCTCTTTTTTGAAGGAGTAACTTCCGTTCACTTTTAGGGTTGTGGTTAAAGTGGGTGGCATGTGAATATTCCTCCACGTGCATATTGATCACAAAGAGTTCGTGATTATTAAATTCGCAAAAACTTTCAGCGATATTGGCCTTTCCTTCGCGGATGGCTTTTATCTCTGTCCCGGCAAGTTTGATACCGGCCGTATACTTGTCCAGAAATTCATAATTGAATTTTGCTTTGCGGTTTTTAATATTGATCGAATTCTTCATATAGCACAAAAATACAAGCTTTAAGCAAATTTCATACTAAAGCAATTTTAAAATTCAGTCAAGGGTGACGCTAATTAAAGTTTTTTATTTTTGTGCCAATCAAATCTGGATTATGAAATTTTATCACATTATACTTATTGCCATATTATTTATTGGTTGCGAAAATGCAACTAAGGAGCTTACAGCGCATCAAATTGTTGATAAAGCGATTGAAAGAGCAGGAGGGGAGCGGTATGAAAATGCTGAAATCGATTTTACATTCAGAAACAAATCCTATAAGAGTAAGCGAGACGGCGGTAAGTTCAGCTACGAAAGGACTATGAAAGACTCCCTGGGAAATAAGATTTATGATAGGCTGGATAACGATGGTTTGGTAAGGCATGTGAATGACAGTCTTGTGAAAGTGGAAGATTCTTTGATCGCGCCTATTGGAAATTCAATTAACTCGGTACATTATTTTGTCCACTTACCTTATGGTTTAAATGCTCCGGCAGCTAAAAAGGAATTGCTGGGGAAAGATAGTATTGCCGGCAGGGAATATTATGAGGTGAAAGTAACTTTTTCAGCTGATGGTGGAGGGACAGACCATGAAGACGAATACATGTACTGGATTGACACCCAAAATTTCGAAGTAGATTACCTGGCTTATAATTTTGTGGTTAATGATGGGGGTGTAAGGTTTAGAAAAGCTTTTAACCACCGCGTAATCGAAGGAATCAGTTTCGTGGATTATGAGAATTACAAATATAAAGATGCAGCAGTATCCCTTTCCAAGCTTGATAGTTTATATGAAGAAAGGGATCTTGATCTTCTATCCTTAATAGAAACTAAGAATATAAAGGTTAAACTGAAGCCGGAAAATTAATTGAAATAGAGAACCTGACTGGTTTTAATACCTCCGGGTAAAATTTGAACTATAAATAAAGCACCATTTTCAGAATCGTCCAGATCTGCATATTTTTCCTTTCCAAGGATCTTATTTACGAATGTTGGAGTCGTGTTGCTATGGCCCACGATTAAGACAGTCTTCCCTCGGGTGGCATTTTGAAAATCTTCAGTATACGCATTGCTGGGGTCATATTTTAAAATAGATAATTTATTCTTCTCTGCACAGGGAAAAGCAGTTTGCATGGTTCGGTTATAATCAGTGCTGTAAACCGCGTCTAATTCTACATCCTTTAATACTTCAGCCCATTTGGTCGCTCTGGCCAGACCTTCTTCAGTCAAGGAAGGATCTTTATCTTCTTTGTTGGAACGATCCTTTTCAGCGTGTCTAATAAAGTAATAGGTAGTGATCTCTTGCTGCTCTGTTAGAATTGATTCTTCAGAAGGATTGATACCGAAAAAGAAAAAAGTAAAAATGATGCTGATGATATTGGCCATACTATAGGATGTTTTAATTATTCCGTGTTAGGTTTTAATTCTGAAAGTTTATCTCCATTAAGATGAACTGATTGATCTGTTTGGCGAAGCTATTGAAATTATTATCTGAAACCAGTATTAAAGATCGCTTTCCATTTTCAAGAACCGGGCCCAGCGTCATTCCTTCAATATTATCAATAATTTTATCTGAAAGCTGTTTTTCTACCTTTTTAAAATTGAATAAAAGATTTTTTGTGGACTTTTTATACTTCGATTTTCGCAGGTTTTTCATCTCAAGGGTATTGCTGGCTTCAGTCGCATCTGCCTCAAAGATCTTCACCGTGTTGCCATGAGATCCATATCCGGCTGAATATGCTCGCTCGAGAATTAAAAATTTATCTGGGGCGTATTCCAGGATTTCTGTAATCCCGTTCACTGCAAAATAATTTATGGGGAGCTTGGCGATCCCATCCAGTTGATAAATGAATTGCCTTACCGGTTCGCCGGTATTCTTATCAAATTTGGTGATGCGTACATGAGATTTGCTTGGGTAGACCTTAGGTTTGGAACTATCCATTTCAAGAGGTAATTCTGTGGCTACCCAATATCCCTGCTGGTCAAAACTTTCAGAAAGTCCTTCAAAGACTCCGTTATTTCTTGGTTTCTGTTGACCCTTTGCCTTAAAATAATCCGGAAGGTTGAATTCTGTAATTACCTCTCCCAGACTATTTAACCGGAAGATGCCCGGATCGCGGGAAGAGTCTATCATTCCCTCGCTCGCAATAAGATATTCGTCCCTTAACTCATCATACCTTATCGCTTCCAGATCAAAATATTTGTCTGAAAAGTTCTCCTTTCCCGTAACTTTTATAAGCTCATTGATTTCAATCTTTTCAATTTTACTGTCCTCAATTTGGATATTGGCTTTGTAAATTCTGGGATCTGAAGCCTGGTCACTTACGAGATAATATGTTCCATTCTTATAATCTATCCCAGATAGCCCACCTACACGGGTATTTTCGAAATTAAGATCAGCGGGAAGGACAAAATCATCCAGGAATTTTAACTGAACATTGTCATTTTTTAAGGTCCGGGTAACCCCACATCCGGTTAGGCATAACAGGACAAGACAGAAGAATAGGGAGTTTTTCATGGGGCAATTTTAAGGCTCTAAAATAACAAATGTTTAAGACAATTATGGGACTATTTTAGCACAGGCCGGCGTTATGATTAAATACCTTTACAGTATAACCATAAAATGAATACATATGAATGATGATCAGTTTGAAGGAAAATGGAAAAGGATACGTGGTGAGTTTAAACAGAAGTATGGAAAACTTACCGATGATGACGTAACTTATTCAGAAGGTAAATTTGATGAAATGCTTGGTCGTATGCAAGAAAAGACCGGTAGATCTAAAGAAGAACTTAAAAAAGAAATTGATAACTGGTAGTTATTTAAGGAAATTAGAATGAAAGACTGAGCAACCTCAGTCTTTTTGCTTTTCAGAAAACCTGAAAAGGTATAATCTTAATTTAAAATTGTTTAAAAACTAAATCAACCATTATGGCAGAAATTGAAATTGAAAAGAAAAAATCTAAATGGCCATGGATTTTAGTGGCTTTATTAATACTTGCAGCCTTGTTATACTTCTTTGTTTGGGCAGCCGATGATGTAGATGAAGTAGATGACATGGAAAATGTTACTACAGAACAAGTCGTTGAGAACGAAAATATCACCGATGAAAGTAGTGATATGGAAAATAATGCCGTTGATACCACTGCAGTCCAGGAGTTTGATGCTTATATCAAAAATCCTGATATGGGGCTTGACCATAAATATACCAATGGAGCTCTTTTAAAACTTATTGCGGCGGTGAAGGCTGTCGCAGATAATAATGGGGTAAACATTGATGCCGATCTGGAAAATGCAAGAAGTGAAGCCCAGGCGATCAAGAAAGATCCTATGAAGGTCACTCATGCCAATAGTATCAAAGATGCCGGGCAGCATATTCTTAAGGCATTAAAAACGATACAGAATGAAAAATTTCCTGATCTAAGCGGAGCTTATTCAGATGTGGATAAGGCATTTGCAAAAATCGAAGGAAAGCAGGAAACCTTGAATCAGAAAGAAGAAGTTAAAACCTTTTTTACGAAGGTTTCATCACTATTAAATTCAATGAAATAAAAAACGTTATGAAAGATCAGAAAAATAAGAATTTATATTATTTAGATGAACTATCAGATTATAAGGTCAAGAGCGACGATCCTGATGTAAGAGGTTGGGAGGTCATTGACAAAGACCGAAGAAAAGTTGGTAAGGTGGACAACCTTCTGGTAAATAAGAGCACTGAGAAAGTTGTGTACCTTGATGTTGAGGTAGATTCATCCATAATCGAAGCGAACCACAAACCTTATTCAGGTTCAGCAAGTAAGGGAGTTCATGAATTTTTAAATAAAGATGGTGAAAACCATATCATTATTCCTATTGGGCTGGTAAATCTGGATGCAGATAACAAAAGAGTTCTAACCAATGAAATCACCCATCAAACTTTCGCGGAAACCAAACGAAAGGAAAGAGGGGCACTGGTGGAAAGAAATTATGAGGTTGTGGTATTGGAATCCTATAACAGGGATGAAAATATGACTTATCCTGAAGATGATTCACTTTATGATAGAAAGGAATATGATACAAAAAACTTCAGGACTTCTTAATAGAATGTAGTTAGGAACTGATCTGTTTGAATGATCAGTTAAAAGGGCTAATTAATCAGTAAGATAACTGACTAATTAGCCCTTATTTTTTGATCTTATTTGTTTTCAGTTAACTCTGCCTGGTTTCTAAAGACCAGTTCTTCGTTAAATTCATCAAGTAGAATTATACTATCTGTGTGGATCTTTCCGGAAAGAATTTCTTTCGATAGCTTATTTAAAACTTCTCTTTGAACTACTCTTTTAACCGGTCTTGCTCCAAATTGCGGGTCAAAGCCTCTTTCAGCAAGGAAGTTAATGGCTTCCTCTGTGGCATCAAGAACAATATTCTGCTGAGCCAGCATTTTTTTGACTCCCTTCAACTGTAAACCAACGATCTTGGTAATATCCTTTTGCGTAAGCGGGCTAAACATAACAATATCATCGATCCTGTTAATAAACTCAGGGCGAACACTTTGTTTTAATAATCCCAGAACATCCAGTTTAGCCGCTTCCAGAGCAGTGTCCACATCTTTGATCGCTTCAAACTTATCCTGAATTATTTGACTCCCCATGTTGGACGTCATGATAATAATGGTATTCTTAAAATCGGCAAGTCTTCCTTTATTGTCGGTTAGCCTTCCTTCGTCTAATACCTGCAACAGGATATTAAAAGTATCTGGATGCGCTTTTTCTATCTCATCCAGAAGTACTACCGAATAAGGTTTTCTTCTAACCGCCTCAGTCAATTGTCCACCTTCATCATATCCAACGTATCCAGGAGGTGCTCCTACCAGTCTGCTTACTGAATGCCTTTCCTGATATTCACTCATGTCAATTCGGGTCATTGCGGACTCATCATCAAATAAATATTCGGCCAGAGCTTTAGCAAGTTCTGTTTTTCCTACTCCCGTTGTTCCCAGGAAAAGGAATGAACCTATGGGTCTGTTCTGGTCCTGTAAACCTGCCCGGCTTCTTCGAACAGCGTCACTTACCGCAATTATTGCTTCATTTTGACCAACCACTCTTTTATGCAGATCATCTTCCAAATGCAGTAATTTCTCTCTTTCACTCTGCAACATTTTAGTGACCGGAATACCAGTCCATTTAGCAACGACTTCTGCAATATCCTCGTTGGTTACTTCTTCCTGAATTAAAGATTTTTCGTTTTGATTCTGGGCAACCTTTTCCTGTAGTTTCTCCAGTTTTTCCTGAGTTTCTTTTATTTTTCCATAACGTAGTTCGGCAACTTTACCATAATCGCCTTCGCGCTCTGCTCTTTCTGCTTCAAGTTTATATTCTTCGATTTCAGATTTCGCGCTCTGTATATTGTCAACAATTTCTTTTTCGCTCATCCAGCGGGCATGCAGGTCATTGCGATCTTCCTTAAGGTTGGCAAGATCTGCTCTTAAGGATTTAAGTTTGGTCTCATCTTTTTCCCTCTTGATCGCCTCGATCTCGATCTCCAGTTGCATGATCTTGCGATCGAGCACATCCAGTTCTTCTGGCTTGGAGTTTATTTCCATCCTAAGCTTAGAAGCAGCCTCATCCATAAGGTCAATTGCCTTATCCGGCAAAAACCTATTCGTGATATATCGCTGTGATAATTCTACCGCGGCGATAATAGCTTCATCCTTTATTCTAACTTTATGGTGGGTTTCATATTTTTCCTTGATTCCTCTTAAGATAGAGATCGCACTTTCAGTATCCGGTTCTTCTACGATCACTTTCTGGAATCGACGTTCCAGAGCTTTATCCTTTTCAAAATACTTTTGATATTCGTCCAGGGTGGTTGCTCCTATGGCGCGTAATTCACCACGAGCAAGTGCGGGTTTCAGGATATTGGCGGCATCCATCGCGCCTTGCCCACCTCCGGCACCAACCAGTGTATGAATTTCGTCGATAAACAGAACGATATTTCCATCGCTTGAAGTAACTTCTTTAATTACCGCTTTTAGTCTTTCCTCGAATTCACCTTTGTATTTCGCCCCGGCGATCAAAGCTCCCATGTCCAGGGAATAAATTCGCTTGTCCTTTAAGTTTTCAGGAACGTCTCCATCCACGATCCTATGAGCCAGACCTTCTGCAATGGCGGTTTTCCCGGTTCCGGGTTCCCCAACAAGCATAGGGTTGTTTTTTGTTCTTCGGGAAAGGATTTGAAGAATTCTTCTAATCTCTTCATCCCGGCCAATTACAGGATCTAATTTTCCATCCTCCGCCAGTTTATTCAGGTTACGGGCATATTTGTCAAGAGAATTATAGGTTTCTTCTGCACTTTGGGAAGTAACCTTGTCGCCCTGGCGCAATTCAGCAATGGCAGCCTTTAAACCTTTTTCAGTAGCTCCCTGATCTTTTAAGATCTGAGCCACTTTACTTGAAGACTTAAAAATTGCAAGAATAAGATGCTCGATGGAAACATACTCGTCTTCCATCTTTTTGGCAATGGTTGAAGCCTCGTTTACAGTTTTCCCAGCTTCCCGCGAAAGCATGATATCGCCACCGCTTACCTTCGGAAAATTCTCCAGACTTTTATCAAGGATCTGGGTAAACAGGTTTACATTAATATTCAGTTTTTTCAGCAGGAATGGCGTCACATTCTCATCAACCATGGAAATGGCCTTAAAAAGATGTTCGTTCTCAATTTGCTGATGGCCCATCTCCTGAGCAAGCTGTTGTGCCTGCTGGATAGCCTCTTGTGATTTTATGGTGTAATTATTAAAATTCATCTTCGTATTTTTCTAAAGCTATTGTCAATAGATGTACCATTTCAAATAAATGTCAAATTGACATTTAAAATAGGTTTTAAAACGACAAAACGGCAGTTTTAGGGAAGAGAGCCGAAATTTTAGGTTTTTCTTTATTTATTTAAAGTTAGTTAGATATACTTTTGGGGAAAAGATAATTATGGGATTATTTGACAAAATATTCAGTTCAGAGAAAAAAGAAGGCGAAGAAAGCAAAAAATCTACTCCCTGGATAGATCTTAATTCTATGGAGCAATTAGATGAATTAGAAAAAATATCTGAAGAAAAAACCGTGGCTATTCTGAAGCATTCTACACGATGTGGGATTAGCCGAATGGTTTTAAGGACTTTTGAATCTGAATATGATCTTGATGAAAATGAGCCGGTAGCTCTTTTCTTTCTGGATCTAATTAGTTACAGAGATATCTCGAATGAAATTGCTCAACGTTATAAGGTGAGACATGAAAGTCCGCAACTAATTGTTTTGAAAAACAGAGAAGTGGTGCATCATTCTTCTCACCAGGGAATTTCAGCCGAAAAGCTAAAGGAGCTTATCTAGAACGGTCTTGGTTAAGGCAAGTAGCGTGGAGTAGGGGCGCGTTCTTGTCGGCTTAGTTGTTTTTTACTTGGTGTCTAAAATAGCACTTTTAATACGAATGCCCGCTATTTGCGCTTAACCGATGTTAGCTGCTGCCAAAGAGCACATATTTTAATTCAATTTCTTTTTCATTAAAATATCTGTCTGTTTATCTCCGCCCAAATCAAAAATATGCTCATCAAACTTTATAAATCCATTCTTTTCATAAAATCGAATTGCTCTAGGATTTTTTTCCCAAACCCCCAACCATATATATTCAATATTTTTCTCATTCGCTATATTAATCGCCTTGTCATATAATATTTGACCAATCTTTTTGCCTAAATATTCTTTAATCACATAAATCCGTTCAATTTCTAACGCATTTTCATCTTTTAATTCTGTTTGAGATTGACCAAAATTGACTTTCAAATATCCAACTATGTCATTATCATTTTTAGCGAAAAAAACTTCTGAATTTTTATCTAAAAGCTCAGTTTTTAGTTTCTCTTTGGAAAAGCTTTTTTCTAAATATTCTTTCATATAAGTTGGCTCGTTCTCAGAACCAAATGTATCTGCAAAAGTTTCCTTACCAATTTTTTGTAATTCATCGATCTCTTCAAAATTCACTTTTTCAATCCTAATATTTTCCATTTTCTTCTTACTAAAATTTTCGTTATTGGTTGCAGCTAACTTAGGGATATAGGAACAGTATAATTGTTATAAAATTTCTGCTCTCGTGTAATCCTTAAGTTATATAATAAAATAAAAAAAAAGCCTCGTCATTTCTGAAGAGGCTTTTTTTATGGGTTTTATATCGCTTATTTTTTCTTCGGCTGATATACCGGAAGCAATTTACTTTTCACTTCCCCAAAACCAATTCGGGAATCGCCATTCTGGCAATATCCTCTCATGATCACCGTATCATTATCTTCAACGAACTTACGTTCAGAGCCGTCTTTTAATTTAATTGGCTTTGTTCCGCTCCAGGTTAGTTCCAGCATGGATCCGAAAGAATCTTCAGAAGATCCTGAAATTGTACCGGAAGCCATCATGTCTCCCGAATTCACCGGACATCCATTTACAGTGTGGTGCGCCAGCTGTTGACTCATATTCCAGTAAAGATATTTGAAGTTTGATTTAGAAAGTGATGTTTCTTCTCCGCCTTCAGGCTGAAGGAAAACTTCCAGGTTAATATCAAAACTCTTATCTCCCGAATATTTCAAATAAGGAAGCAGTTCTTTTTCAGGTTTAGGGCTGGCCGTTCTAAATGGTTCCAATGCGTCCATGGTCACAATCCATGGCGAAATAGAAGATGCGAAATTCTTAGCAAGGAATGGGCCCAGGGGCACATATTCCCATTTTTGAATGTCTCGTGCACTCCAGTCATTGAAAAGTACCATCCCAAAAATATAATCTTCAGCTTCATCCACAGGAATTGGTTCCCCAAGATGATTGGCATCGGTTGTAATAAAAGCCATTTCCAGTTCGAAATCCACCCTTTGAGAAGGCCCGAATACCGGAGTATCAGAATCTGCAGGTTTGGTTTGTCCCTGAGGACGGTGAACAGGAATTCCTGAAGGGATGATCGAGGAGCTACGTCCATGATATCCAACCGGAATATGCAGCCAGTTTGGTAACAATGCATTATCCGGATCTCTGAACATAGTTCCAATATTGGTAGCATGTTCTTTTGAAGAATAGAAATCTGTATAATCACCAACCTGAACAGGCATTTGCATTTCTATCTCATCCAAAGTAAAGAGCACAGTATTTCTGTGATCCTGGTTGTCTTTTAGTTTTGGATTATTGGCATCAAAAATATCGGCTATCCGGTTTCTAACCAGTCGCCAGGTTTTCTTGCCATCAGAAATAAAATCGTTTAAAGTATCCTGTAAAAATATATCGTCTGTCAACGGGATCCCTTCAAAATAACCTAATTGGTGCAGTGCCCCAAGGTCTATCGCATAATCGCCAATCCTTGTGCCAATGGTAATAACATCGTCACGAGTTAAAAATACTCCAAAGGGAATATTTTGAATAGGGAAATCGGTGTCGCCAGGGATATCCAGCCAGGTTTTTCTTTTTGGATCATTAGCGGTAATTGGCATAAAAATGTTGGTTTTTTGTTAAAATCTAGTTGACTCAAATATATTATTTTCCTGTAATTAACCGAATGTATTTGTTACTTTTACCGAATATTTAACGTAAACAATTGTAATGCAACGAGACACCCAGGTATTTGATTTAATAGCTAAAGAAAAAGAGCGCCAGTTAAATGGTTTGGAACTTATTGCAAGTGAAAATTTTGTTAGTGATTCTGTTCTTGAAGCCGCAGGATCTGTACTTACAAATAAATATGCTGAAGGATACCCAGGCAAAAGATATTATGGAGGCTGTGAGGTAGTAGATCAGGTGGAACAACTTGCGATAGACCGTCTAAAAGAATTATTCAATGCTGAATATGCCAATGTGCAACCTCATTCAGGTTCACAGGCAAATACTGCCGTTTTTCATACATGTATGGAGCCGGGAGATAAATTTTTAGGTTTTGACCTGTCTCATGGAGGGCACTTAACACATGGTTCTCCAGTGAATTTTTCAGGAAAATTATATAACCCTGTTTTTTATGGAGTAGATAAAGAAACGGGACTTATAGATTATGAAGCAGTAGCTGAGATAGCTGAAAGAGAAAAACCAAAAATGATCATCGCCGGAGCATCGGCTTATTCCCGTGAGATCGACTATAAAAGATTCCGTGAAATTGCAGATAGTGTAGGGGCAATCCTGGTAGCAGATATGGCCCATCCTGCCGGTCTTATTGCCAAGGGCTTAATTGGGGATCCGGTTCCTTATTGCCATATAGTAACTTCTACAACTCACAAGACCCTGCGCGGACCACGTGGAGGGATCATTATAATGGGTAAGGATTTTGACAATCCATTTGGAGAAAAATTAAAGAACGGAAATCTTAAAAAGATGTCCACTCTTCTGAATTCCGGAATTTTCCCGGGGAACCAGGGAGGACCTTTGGAGCATATTATCGCGGCAAAAGCTGTGGCATTCGGGGAGGCGCTTACAGATGAGTTCCTTCATTATATGGTACAGGTTAAAAAGAATGCTAAGGTTTTAGCCAAGGCATTTGTAGATAAAGGCTATGGAGTTATTTCCGGCGGAACCGATAATCACATGATGCTTATCGACCTTCGAAATAAAAACGTAAGTGGGAAAGAAGCTGAAGAGGCTTTAGGAAAGGCAGATATAACCGTTAATAAGAATATGGTTCCTTTTGATGATAAATCTCCATTTGTAACTTCAGGAATTAGAATTGGAACTCCGGCAGTGACCACCAGAGGACTTGAAGAAAAAGATATGTCTAAAATCGTTGACCTTATAGACAGAGTAATCTCAAATATTGAGAATGATGCTGAACTTGAGGCGGTGAAGAAAGAAGTGAATGCAATGATGAAAGGGCTTCCTTTATTTAAAGCATAATCCCGATAATATTTAAAAGAAAAAGCCATTCGACAGAATGGCTTTTTTTTGTTTTACTGCTCAAATACACTTTTAAGATCTTCAGATATCTTTATGGGGCGTTTTGTTTCTGAATCCAACAAACACCAGGTTGTTTTTGCTTCTACTAGAACTTTCCCTGTTTCAGAATTTTTGATGATCACATGTCTCACTGAAGTAACATGCGTGGTTTCACCAACATAAGTTTGAAGGGAAATGGGATCACCCATAAAAGCTTCTTTCTTATAATCAATCTCGTGCTTTACAACTACCCAGATCATTTTTGATTTCTGCTCACTGGAGGCACGTTTTTCCCAGTGTTCCTGAGCAACGTCCTGTATCCATTGCACATATTGTACATTGTTTACGTGATTTTGATCGTCCAGATGATCCTTTTCAACACTAATGTGCTTCTCGTAAATTTCCGGATTACTTTCCATTACCTTTCTAATATTTTAACCTCGAAAAGGGTATCCCATTTTTTCCCCGTGACGTATAGTTTTTTAGTTATCGGATTATATGCGATCCCGTTTAGAACATCGTTTTGAGGGTCAAGGTCATCTTTATTACCTAGCTGGTCTGTTAATCCTTTAAAATTTATAATACCTTCAATTCCTCCTGTTTCTGGATTGATCATGGCAACACTTGGAAATTGATAGGTATTTGCATAGATCATCCCGTCAACCCATTCCAGTTCGTTGAATTTGGATTTAATAGAAGTGTTTGTGGTTGGCTGTATATAAGATTTTTCTGCAAGGGTTACCGGATCCAGGATCCAGATCTTTTCAGTTCCGTCACTTTTAAAGATCTTATTTCCATTATTGCATAAACCCCAGCCTTCTTTACTTTGATTATAGGCGAAACTGCCCAATTTCTCAAAGGTATTCAGGTTGTAAATAAAACCTTCATCCTCTTGCCAGGTAAGCTGGTAAATCTTGTCATTTAAAATGGTGATTCCTTCCGCAAAATATTCATTATCTAATTTTATTTCATTTAATGCTTTACCGGTTTCGAGATCCACTTTGATAAGTTTGGATCTTCCGTATTGACCGGTACTTTCATAAAGAGTATCGTTATAAAATTCCAGCCCCTGAGTATAGGATTCCGTATTATGAGGATAAGTGTTTATTATTTCATAGGTATAAACCTTTGGGGCATTTTGGTTCATTATCTTCAGACTCTTTTGTAAAGTATCTGTTGTTTCAAGAGT
Source organism: Christiangramia aquimixticola (assembly GCF_048285835.1). NCBI lineage: Bacteria > Pseudomonadati > Bacteroidota > Flavobacteriia > Flavobacteriales > Flavobacteriaceae > Christiangramia > Christiangramia aquimixticola. Next base: position 358,729 of record NZ_JBLVTL010000001.1, on the reverse strand, counting down.
GTAAACAATAGCTTTAAAAACCTGATTACCCAGTAGCACTTTTGAAAAATCGAAATTAATAGGTTCCGCTTTTTGCTGGCTTTTTAGATAGGTATCTCCCAAAAAGAAACGGATGGAATCAATGGCCTTGCTTTCTTTATTTATTACTTCAACTTTTAAGGTGTCATTCTGTTTGAATTCGGTCTTATTTCCCGAAATATTTAAAGAAAAATCAGATTTTTTATCGCCATTTTTACTTCCGCAGGAAATAATCAAA
>NZ_JBLVTL010000001.1:354316-358439 GCF_048285835.1 Christiangramia aquimixticola | reverse complement strand
TATTCATGTTTTAAAAGCCTTGGGTGTTTGTGTAAAATTAACCAATTCGCATTAAAAAAAGCTTGTCTAAAGTTACAAAGATTGTATATTTGCACCGGCAAGTCCCACACAACCAGCTCCTGCTGAATCCCCCAGGGCGGGAACGCAGCAAGGGTAGGCGGTCGTAGCGGTGTGATGTGGGTCGCTTGCCTTTTTTTGTTTCTACAAAGTCCTAAATTTATTGCATATTTGTGCGATATGAAAAAGGGGAATTCTTCAGAAAAAATTGTTCTAATTACAGGTGCCTCCTCCGGGATTGGAAAATCTGTCGCCAGCTATCTAAGTCAAAGAAATTTTAAGGTTTACGGGACCAGCAGGTCTGTGAAAAATTCTGCTGAAGCAGGGTTCGAATTCGTTCAACTCGATGTTACTTCAGAAGATTCTATCAAAGCCGCCATAGCCAGCATCATTTCCAAAGAACAAAAGATCGATATTCTTATAAATAATGCCGGGGTTGGTATTACCGGTCCTATTGAGGAAACTCCGGAAAGCGAAATGAGAAAGGCTTTCGATACCAATTATTTTGGTCCTCTAAATTTGATAAAACATGTACTGCCTCATATGAGGAAGCAACACTCAGGTCTTATCATTAATATTACTTCCATAGCGGGTTATATGGGATTGCCTTACCGTGGAATATATTCGGCTACCAAAGGTGCTCTTGGAGTTACGACAGAGGCTTACCGGATGGAGGTGAAACAGTTTGGGATTAAAATGACCAATGTTGCACCGGGTGATTTTGCAACCAATATTGCGGCCGGGAGATATCATGCTCCCGTGGTAAATGGTTCTCCTTATGAAGAAGTATACGGCAGAACTCTGGATATTATGAATGAACATGTGGATGCGGGACAGGACCCTGAGTTGATGGCTAAAGAAATTTTCAGGATCATTCATGAAGAGGAGCCGAATGTGCATTATAAAGTAGGGGAAAGGCTTCAAAAGATTTCTGTTAAACTTAAAGCTTTGCTTCCGGACAAACTCTATGAGAAAATGTTACTAAAACATTATAAATTGTAATTTTACAATTATTCTATACTAAGCAATATAAATAAACACAACTATGAAATTTTTTATTGATACAGCTAACCTTGATCAAATTAAAGAAGCCCAGGATCTTGGTGTTCTGGATGGTGTAACTACCAATCCTTCTTTAATGGCCAAAGAGGGAATCACCGGGAAAGACAATATTTTTAAACACTATAGAAAAATATGTGAGCTGGTTGATGGTGATGTGAGTGCAGAGGTTATCGCTACAGATTTTGAAGGGATGGTTAGAGAAGGAGAAGAGCTGGCAGAACTGCATGAGCAGATCGTGGTTAAGATTCCTATGATCAAAGAAGGAGTAAAGGCCTTAAAATATTTTAGCGATAAAGGAATCAAAACGAACTGTACTCTTGTTTTTTCAGCAGGACAGGCTTTGCTTGCTGCTAAAGCAGGAGCAACTTATGTTTCTCCTTTTATTGGACGTCTGGACGATATCTCTACAGATGGGATGAACCTTATCGCGGAGATCAGACTTATCTATGATAACTACGGTTTTGAAACCGAAATTCTAGCTGCTTCTGTTAGACACACTATGCATGTTATTGAATGTGCCAAGTTAGGAGCAGATGTTATGACTGGTGGGCTTTCTGCAATTGAAGGTTTGCTGAATCATCCTCTTACAGATATTGGTCTTGAAAAATTCCTTGCAGATTATAATAAAGGGAATAAGTAATAAATTCCTGTATAAATAAAAAAGGCTGCCATTTGGCAGCCTTTTTTTATTGGTTTAAAAATTCGAGAATTTCCTCTTCGAATTCCGGACTTCCAAATTGAACATCTCCTTTAACGATGGTTCCATGGCGGTCCACAAAAATTACTTTATTAAGGTAACGTTTGTAAGTGTCCCTGCCGGGTTGACGCCGGGTGATCTGGTATTCGTAATCCTTGTCGTAGCCAAAAGTTTCTATGGTGCGCAACCATTCTTCTTTCTCGCCCTTATCAACGTTGATCCCGATAAAATCTACCTCAGGATACTTGACCTTTAGATCTTTTATAATGTTATGTTGCCATCTGTGATGAGAAGGCGCATACAGAGACCATGCATAGGTAACCGTAGGTCTATTTATGATTTTGGAATAGTTCATTTCCTCTCCTTTGGTATTGCTTGCCCAAAGATTATTGAGAGATTTTCCGTTTAAATAAGATTTTTGAATTTCAGCAAGCTCCTGAGCTCCTTGAAGATTGGTGTATTTGATTTTCTCAAGCAGGTTTAAAACCGAATCGATCCTTGGTTCGGTTTCAGAGCTTACAATAGCCTGAGTGGCTAGCCTGTCCAAAAATTTATTTTTTAAAGATTCAATGTTTGATAAAGAATCTATCAAAATGATCCTTCTTTTAATGTTTCTGAAGGAATTTATATTGTAACATTCCTTGTGATTATCATGTTCCAGGGTGCAAAATTCAATTGCGCGTGACCTCAAATAATCATCGATTAAATTGGTGTAAACATAATAATCCTGCAATTGCTGATTATTAAAATCTATTTCCGTTCTATAGTCATTGAAGTTGGCAGGAATTTTATTGGCATATTTTTTCCTGTATTTTCTAATTAAGAAGGAATAGCGCTCACGCAGATCAAAATATTCGTAATCTATGCTGGCTCTGGCGATTTTGAGGAAGTCTTCTGAAAATTCTTTATTCTCTGTTAAACGATCAAGTTTTTTAATTCTTTGTGACCGGATAGAATCAGTGATTTGAGCGAATTCTGAAGGTTCAATTTTATAATAACTTAGAATAAGGTCGTTATTCTTCTGATTCTTAAGAAACATATCCAGCAGGAAATTGCTCTTTTCGGCACCTCTTCCGCTAAAGTTCAAAGACTCATCAAAAGACATGGTATTGAGATAAATCATAATACTATCTCCGGGTTCCATGTACATTATCTGACTTTCCGGTGGGTGATTAAAGGTATAGATGCCGCTCTCCAGATTACTGAATTTTTTCCCGAACTGGTTTTTGGCATTCAGATAAAGGGTGTCTATGGTTTCATTTTCCCGGGAGAATACCACAAAGTCGGTTTCCGGATTATTGATCTGGCCGCCAATGTAGACAGAATTGGAGTCAGTGTTATTCTTGTTGCATCCAGACAATAGGAGGATGCAACACAAAGAAAAGAAACTTAAGTACTTCATTCAATGTGGGGGTAGAAACGTGTTTAAGGTTACCTCAATTTTTAACAAATATATTCCCTATGGCATACGAGGGATGTTAAGCGTGCGTTAAAACGTATTTTTAAAACGTTAATCTTTCTTAGTAACGTTGATTATAACTACTTTTGCAAAAAATTAATTTTATAGTTTATGCTTTCAGTATCAAATCTTTCTGTACAGTTTGGAAAACGGGTTTTGTTCGATGAGGTGAATACTACTTTCACACAGGGCAACTGTTACGGAATCATTGGAGCCAATGGAGCCGGAAAGTCTACTTTCCTTAAAATTCTTGCGGGAAAATCGGAGCCTACTTCCGGTCATGTTCATTTAGAGCCAGGAAAACGTATGTCTGTTCTTGAACAGGATCACAATTTATATGATGAATATACTGTTTTAGAAACAGTGATGAGAGGAAATAAACCTCTTTTTGAAGTAAAGACAGAGATGGATGCGCTGTATGCAGATTATTCTGATGAAAATGCAGATAAAATTGGAGAGCTACAGGTGAAGTTTGAGGAAATGGATGGTTGGAATGCTGAAAGTAATGCAGCTTCCATGCTTTCTAACCTTGGAATTAAAACAGAGCATCACTTTTCCAGAATGAAAGATCTTGATGGTCAACAAAAGGTAAGGGTTTTACTTGCTCAGGCATTATTTGGAAACCCGGATGTGCTTATCATGGATGAGCCTACCAACGATCTGGATTACGAGACAATTACCTGGCTGGAAAACTTTTTAGCTAATTATGATAATACCGTGATCGTGGTATCTCACGACCGTCACTTCCTGGATTCGGTTTGTACGCATATTTCTGATATTGATTTTGGAAAGATCAATCACTTTAGTGGTAACTATACTTTCTGGTATGAATCTTCTCAGCTTGCTGC
>NZ_JBLVTL010000001.1:350228-354267 GCF_048285835.1 Christiangramia aquimixticola | reverse complement strand
CTTCAGGAGTTTATTCTGCGATTTAGTGCAAACGTTGCTAAGAGTAAACAGGCTACTTCCAGAAAGAAGATGATCGATAAGCTGAATATTGATGAGATCAAACCTTCAAGCCGTAGATATCCTGCAATTATTTTTGAAAGAGAACGTGAAGCAGGGGATCAGATTTTGAATATAGAACAACTGGAAGCTAGTTTAGAAGGTGAAACATTATTTAAAAATGTTGATATCAACCTTGCAAAAGGTGATAAAGTAGTGGTATTCTCTAAGGATTCCCGTGCTACAACAGCTTTTTACGAAATTATAAATGGAAGGCAGGAACCTGTTAAAGGGAAATATTCCTGGGGTGTAACCACTTCACAATCTTACCTGCCGGCAGATAATTCTGAATATTTTGAAAGCGATCTAAGTTTAGTAGACTGGTTAAGACAGTGGGCAAAAACTGAAGAAGAAAGAGAAGAAGTTTATATTCGCGGATTCCTTGGGAAAATGTTATTTAGTGGAGAAGAGGCGCTTAAAACCTGCCGAGTATTATCCGGAGGTGAAAAGGTGCGTTGTATGTTAAGTAGGATGATGATGATAAGAGCGAATGTTCTTATGCTTGATGAGCCTACCAATCACCTTGACCTTGAATCTATTACGGCTTTCAATAATTCATTGAAGAATTTCAAAGGAACCGTTTTGTTTACAACTCACGATCATGAATTTGCACAAACTGTTGCAAACAGAGTAATAGAACTTACTCCTGGTGGAGTGATAGATCGTTACTTAAGTTTTGATGAGTATATGAGTGATAAGAGTATAAGAGAGCAAAGAGAGAAAATGTATGCTGTAGAAGCATAATCTACTCCAATAGTAATGTCAAAAGCCCTGCATCGCAGGGCTTTTTTTATGGGTTTAATTGTTTGTGATATTGAAAGATAGATTCAGAAGAACATTTCATCTAAGAATGAGTTACTAATAAAAACTGCACCCCGGTTAGGAGGTGAAGCTAATTAGACTTAACCTAATTAACACTAACCATCATAATTAACAGATTAAGTCTTAGGGGCCGGTCCTTGTATAAAAGACCGGAATTGAATTTATTTGTTACAGTGATTTTTGTTTACTTTGAATTATGAAGAAAAAAACACTTGTTTTAGGAGCTTCTTTAAAACCAACTCGCTATTCGAATCTTGCGATAAGTAAATTGGTGAGACATAACCAGCCTACCGAAGCAATTGGTTTAAGAAGTGGAAAAGTTGATGGAGTAGAAATTAAAACTGAAATGTTTCCGTTTCAGGATATAGACACTATAACCTTATATCTCAATGCTCAAAGGCAGAAGGATTATTATGATTATATCATTTCCCTTGCACCAAATAGGGTGATTTTCAATCCGGGGACAGAAAATCCAGAACTGTATCAACTTCTTGAGCGAAATAGGATCCCTTATGAGAATGCATGCACCTTAGTCATGCTTTCTTCTCAGCAGTACTAATCCCAGAAATGTTAGCGCTCCGTTCAGGATTAATATAAAGAATCCAAATTCAAATCCAAACCAAAGCATACTGTTCAGGCTAATGATGTAGGATAATACCGGTGCCGTAATTGCTACAACGGGTACCAGTTTGTCCTTAATATTCCATTTAGTGAAAAGGCCAAAGGTGTAAAGACCGAGTAAAGGGCCATAAGTATAACCGGCGAACTGGAATAATTTGTTGATCACACTTTTATCTGCAATGGCATATTTAAAACTTAACATTACCAAGATGAGAAGGATGGAAATTGCGATATGAATTTGCTTTCTTATTCTAACCTGTTTCTTTTCATCATATTTTTTCTCGATATCCAGAATATCGATACTAAACGATGTAGTTAAGGCGGTAAGCGCGCTATCTGCACTGGAATATGCTGCAGCGATCAAACCAAGTATAAAAAATATGGCCACGGCAAAACCAAGCTCTCCGCTGGTGGCGATAGCCGGGAAAAGCTCATCTCTAACTTCAGTAATACCGTTTATATCGGCATAATCTGTTAACAGAACACCTAGGGCAAGGAAAAGGAAATTTACGATCACGAGCACTATGGTAAACCAGAACATATTTTTTTGCGCGTCTTTTAAACTCCTGCAGGTAAGGTTTTTCTGCATCATATCCTGGTCCAATCCGGTCATTACTATTGCTATAAAAGCACCAGATAAAAATTGCTTTACAAAATGATCCTTGCTTTTCCAGTCGTCGAAAAAGAAGATCTGTGAATGTTCGCTTTCTGCCAGATATCCCATTAAATTGGTGACTGAAAATCCAAGATCTTCAGAAATAAAATAGATGCTGATTCCTAAGGCCAGCAGCATAAAAAATGTTTGTAAGGTATCTGTCCAGATAATTGTTTTGATCCCGCTTTTAAAAGTGTAAAGCCAGATCAATAATATGGTGATGGATACGGTGATATAATAAGGAACATTTAATGCGTCAAATACAATGAGCTGAAGCACATTGGCTACCAGAAATAATCTGAAACTGGCACCTACGACCCGGGATAGCAGGAAAAAAGATGCCCCTGTTTTATAAGATGAATTTCCAAAACGGGTATCTAAATAGGTGTATATAGAGGTTAGATTCAGCCGGTAATAAAGTGGGAGTAATACCTGTCCTATCACAGCATAACCTACTGTGTAGCCCAATACAACCTGAAAGTAACTAAAGGAGTCACTTTCCACCGTTCCCGGAATGGAGATAAAGGTAATTCCGCTTAGGGACGCTCCTATCATTCCAAATGCCACCAGGTACCATGGCGCCTGCTTATCAGCTTTAAAAAATTCAGCATTGCTGCCGCCTCTCCCGGTAAAATAAGAGATTAAAATAAGCACCGCAAAATAGGCGGCGATAAGGATCAAAATTTGATAAGGTTGCATAAGTAGTTATTCTGGCGGGCAATTTACAAATTAAGCCTTAAGTAATTTCATCCGTCAAAAAAATCATAAATTCGCGTATGGATTTTTCTTCAAAATTACTGGAACAGGCAGTAGACCAAATGTCTCAGTTGCCGGGTATCGGGAAGCGAACTGCACTCCGGCTGGTTTTACATTTATTAAAACAACCGGAAGATCAAACCGCACAGTTGTCAAAATCCCTGATGGATCTTCGGAATAATATCAAACTTTGTCAGAACTGTTTCAATATTAGTGACACAGAGCTTTGTGAAATTTGCGCAAATCCGGCAAGGGTTTCAGAAATCGTTTGTGTGGTGGAAGATATACGAGATGTGATGGCGATAGAAAATACTGGCCAGTACCGAGGTCATTACCATGTGCTTGGCGGGAAGATAAGTCCTATGGATGGAGTAGGGCCCTCGCAATTAACCATCAGGCAGCTTATGGAAAAAGTTTCTGCCGGGAAAGTTGAAGAGATCATTTTTGCTTTGAGCAGTACCCTGGAAGGGGATACCACTAATTTTTACATCTTTAAGCAACTGGAAGGGACGAATGTAAAAACCTCTACCATTGCCAGAGGTATTTCTGTTGGAGATGAACTGGAGTATGCAGATGAGGTTACTTTAGGAAGAAGTATTACCAACAGAATCCCATTTGAAAATTCCCTGAAGAGTTAAGATCTACAGGAAATTCTACCAATTAAAAACTTAAAATTCAGGATTTATTTTTCAATTGCGTTGCTGAAATTGTAATTTTAACCTGAAAATATTAGTCAAATACTACCATAGAAAATTCAGTAAAAGCTAATTTTATTGATATTTTAATATTTATAAAGTGGTTTTTTGATTAAATTCGCAACTTAAACATTAAAAATCGCATCTGATTTAACGATATGGCAAAATACGAATTGAAATTGCCCAAAATGGGTGAAAGTGTTGCCGAGGCAACTATTACAAGCTGGCTTAAGGAAGTTGGAGATACTATTGAAATGGACGAACCGGTCCTTGAGATCGCTACAGATAAGGTTGATAGTGAAGTGCCCAGTGAAGTTGATGGTAAACTTGTAGAAAAGCTATTCGAAGTTGATGATGTGGTGCAAGTAGGTCAAACTATCGCGATTATAGAAAC
>NZ_JBLVTL010000001.1:309314-350189 GCF_048285835.1 Christiangramia aquimixticola | reverse complement strand
ACAGCCTGAAACAGCAAAAGAAATTGAAGAAACAGTAGAAACAGCGAAGCAAACAGCTTCAGCCGGGGAAGAAGTTAATTATTCTGACTCTGATAAGTTTTATTCTCCTCTGGTAAAAAATATTGCCAAGGAAGAAGGTATTTCTCTTGAAGAGCTTGATAGGCTTGAAGGTACAGGGAAAGATGGAAGGGTTACGAAAAACGATATCCTTAAATATGTAGAGAACAGAGGAAGTGCTTCACAGCAGGCTGCTCCGGCAAAATCTCAGTCAAGGCCGGATAAAGCAATGGAAAAAACTGTTTCCAGTAAACCGGAACCGGTTGTTAGCGGTGAAGATGAGATCATTGAGATGAGCCGTATGGGTAAAATGATCGCACATCATATGGTGGAAAGTGTTCAAAAATCTGCTCATGTTCAGTCTTTTATAGAAGTAGATGTTACCAATATCTGGAACTGGAGAAATAAGAATAAGAACGAATTCCAAAAGAAAGAAGGAGAGAAACTTACCTTCACTCCAATTTTTATGGAAGCAGTAGCGAAGGCCATCCGTGACTTCCCGATGATAAACATCTCGGTTAGCGAAGATGCGACCAAGGTGATCAAGAAAAAGAACATCAACCTGGGAATGGCGGCTGCATTGCCAGACGGGAACCTGATAGTTCCTGTGATTAAGAACGCAGATAGATTGAATCTGGTAGGAATGGCCAAGGCCGTAAATGATCTGGCAGATCGCGCAAGAAATAATAAACTTAAACCGGATGATATCCAGGGTGGAACTTATACCGTGACCAATGTGGGGACATTTGGAAGCATCATGGGTACTCCAATTATCAATCAGCCACAAGTGGGTATTCTTGCCCTTGGAGCTATACGAAAGGTTCCTGCGGTTATCGAAACTCCGGATGGAGACTTCATTGGAATTAGATACAAAATGTTCCTGTCTCATAGTTACGACCATAGAGTAGTGAACGGAGCTCTTGGAGGACAATTTGTGCAACGTGTTGCGCAATATCTGGAAAGCTTTGATAAAGAAAGAGAGATCTAAAATTCAATAAAAAAATATGATGGAGCCGGATTTATTCCGGCTCCTTTATTTTAAGTTTGAATACAAGTTTGTTTATAAATTAATTGAAGTTTATCCACGGGCTCAAATTATATTAACTTTACTGAAATTTTTATCTATGGAGCTTAAGCTTACCAAGCCAATTTGCTTTTTCGACCTGGAAACTACCGGGACAAATATTTCAAAAGACAGGATCGTAGAGATCGCTATTTTAAAAGTTTTTCCAAATGGAAATAAGGAAAGTCATACCTGGCTGGTAAATCCGGAACGGGAAATTCCTGCAGAGGTCATCGCTATTCACGGTATTACCAATGAAAAAGTTGCTAACGAGCCAACTTTTAAACAATTGGCCGGGAAGATCCACGACCTTATAAAAGGTTGCGATCTTGGAGGATATAATTCCAATAGATTTGACATCCCTTTGCTGGTGGAGGAATTGTTGAGAGCAGGTATAGATTTTGAAATGAAAAATGTGGTTGCTGTGGATGTGCAGACGATCTTTCATAAAAAAGAACAGCGAACCCTTTCTGCGGCTTATCAATTCTATTGTGGGAAAGAACTTGAAGGTGCTCACGGTGCTGAGGCAGATACCGAAGCTACCTATGAAGTCCTTAAATCCCAGCTGGATAAATACGACGATCTGGAAAACGATATGAAATGGCTTGCTGATTTTAGTGCAAGAAAGAAATTCGCAGATTTTGCAGGCTTTATAAGCTATGATAAAAAGGGAAGAGAAGTTTTTGCCTTCGGAAAATATAAAGGGAAATTAGTAGAACAGGTCCTGGAAGAAGAACCGGGATATTTTGGCTGGATCCAGAACGCAGATTTTCCACTTTATACCAAAAAGGTGTTAACCGCAATTAAATTACGTAAACTGAACAATAAATTGTCCTGATGAAAATCATTTGCGTAGGAAGAAATTATACAGATCATATTGCCGAATTAGAAAATGAAAAGCCGGAAGAACCGGTGCTTTTCCAAAAACCGGATACTTCTATTCTTTTAAAGAAGCAGCCTTTCTTTATACCGGATTTTTCTAATGATGTGCATTATGAAGTTGAAGTTTTGGTGAAAATCAAGAAGATAGGAAAGCATATTCAGGAAAAATTTGCTCATAAATATTATGATGAAATTGGTCTGGGAATAGATTTTACCGCACGTGATCTTCAGCAAAAATTGAAGGAAAAAGGCTTGCCCTGGGAAAAAGCCAAGGCTTTCGACGGAGCGGCTGTAGTTTCTCCAAAATGGTTGGATAAGAAAGATTTAGGTGATTTAAATGATCTGAAATTCCGTTTGGAGAAAAATGATGAAATCGTTCAAAACTCCACAACTGCGCATATGCTTTGGAAAATTGACGAATTAATTGCTTATATTTCGACGTATTTCACCTTGAAAATTGGTGATATTATTTTTACCGGTACCCCGGCAGGAGTTGGAAAAGTATCTCCAGACGAAAGGCTAACCGGTTACCTGGAAGACAAAAAGATGTTTTCAATTAAAGTAAAATAAATTTTAATGAGCAATTACAATCTTAACGATGTAAGGGAAATGGCTGGGGGTGATGAGGACTTTATGCAAGTCGTAGTACAAACATTTCTGGAAGAAATTCCGCCAGATGTTGCAGCCATGAACGAAGCTATCAATAATAACAACCCATCACTGGCCTATCAATTTGCTCATAAAATGAAACCCAACCTACAGTTGTTCGGTTTGGAATTGATGGAACAAATAAAAATTATCGAAGCCTGGTCCAAACATGGACGTCAAAAAGACGATGTGCCGGAAGCAGCCGATAAGATATCCCAGAAAGTAAACGTGGCCGTAGCGGCGTTAAAGAGAGATTTCAATTTGTAATGAAAGCCGAGATTGTTGTTATTGGAGATGAGATCTTAATTGGGCAAATCATGGATACCAATTCGGTATTTATTGCCAAAGAACTAATCAAGATCGGGATAAATGTGCATCAAATTACAACCATTCAGGATGATGCGGCCCATATTCTTCAAACTTTAAAAGAAGCCAGAGAACGGGTTGATGTGGTAATATTTACCGGCGGGCTGGGGCCCACCAAAGACGATATTACTAAAAAATGCCTGTGTGAATTCTTCGAGGATGAATTGGTGCTGAATAATGAAGTGCTGGCTCATATAGAAAAGCTTTTCGAAAAATATATTGATACTCCTATTTCTCAGCTAAACCGTGATCAGGCCTTGTTGCCTTCTAAAGCCACTGCTTTGCATAATGAGTATGGAACGGCAGCGGGAATGTGGTTTGAGGAAAATGGAAAAGTGGTAATTTCTCTGCCCGGTGTGCCTTACGAAATGAAGGGCCTTATGGAACGGGAGGTTATTCCTAAACTAATGCGGGAATTTTCCCGACCTGTCATTGTACATAAAACAGTAATTACTTATGGTTTAGGGGAAAGTGCCCTGGCTGAAAAAATTGAAACCTGGGAAAATAATTTACCGGCAGTGGTCAAACTAGCCTATCTGCCAAGTCCGGGTAGGGTAAGGTTAAGACTTACAGCGCATGGTGAGGATAAGGAATATTTAGAAAACCTTATCGATAACCAGGTGACCGCTCTTCATGAATTCATTGGTGATATCATTGCCGGTTTTGAAGATGTGGATCCCACAGAAGTTGTAATAGGCCGCATGCTGGCAGAAAATCAATGGACACTCTCAACTGCTGAAAGTTGTACCGGTGGAAGACTGGCTTTTAAATTTACCTATGCGCCGGGTTCTTCTGCTTCTTTTAAGGGAAGTATTGTTAGCTATGCGACTGAATCTAAGATCGATATTCTGGGTGTGCCTGAAAATTTGATCGAAGAAAAGTCCGTAGTAAGTGCCGAAGTTGCTAAGGCTATGGCCGAGAAAGCCAGAGAAAGATTTAATACAGATTTTGCAATATCAACAACCGGAAATGCCGGGCCAACCAAAGGAGACAGTGAAGCCGATATTGGTACTGTTTTTATTGGGATTGCGACTCCACAAGGAGTGGAGGCTCATGAATTTATGTTTGGTAACCATCGGGAAAAAGTGATAGGAAAATCTGTAAATAAAAGCCTGGAACTGCTTCAACGGGCATTGAATGATTATAAAAGAGGTTTGTAAATTTTCCTTTAAAATTTAAATATCTGGTTTTTAGTAGTAAAAACTTCTTGTTCTCTTTGCTTTAATTATATATTTTTGCAGGAGAATTAGCAGAAAAATGGCGTCCTGCGTCGCATAAATTTTAATTTACCCAAGTTGTAAATATTTTTTTTGATTTTGTTGCCGGTTAGGTAAAAAAATCGTTAATTTGCAGCCTGTTTTGAAATAACGAGAAAAGTATAGAGCAATGTCAAGAGTTTGTGAACTTACCGGGAAAAAAGCAATGGTTGGGAATAATGTTTCTCACGCCATGAATAAAACTAAACGTAAATTTAACGCCAACTTAGTTAAAAAACGTTTCTTTCTTCCTGAAGAAGATAGATGGGTAACACTTAAAGTGTGTACGTCTGCATTAAAAGATATCAATAAAAAAGGCATTTCTGCCGTAATTAAGGAAGCTAAAGCAAAAGGATTTCTTCAGAAGTAATCCATAGCACCTAAAAATATTTCACAATGGCAAAGAAAGGTAACAGAGTTCAGGTAATTCTAGAATGTACAGAGCATAAATCTTCTGGACAACCAGGTACTTCAAGATATATTACTACAAAAAATAAGAAGAATACACCGGATAGAATGGAGTTGAAAAAATTCAACCCTATTCTTAAGAAAATGACGGTTCATAAAGAAATAAAATAATTGAGTCATGGCAAAGAAATCAGTAGCATCTATTCAAACAGGATCTAAAAGATTAACCAAAGCAATCAAAATGGTTAAATCTGAGAAAACCGGTGCCTACACTTTTGTAGAACAAATCATGGCTCCGGAAGACGTAAACGACTTCTTGAAGAAGTAAGAATCGTTCACAAACGATTTTAAATAATCTTAAAAAGCCGTCCTGGATTTAATCTGGGCGGCTTTTTCTTTTTGTGTATATTTATTGCCGCGTTCAGAGAGGGTTGTAACCTTCTTTTGTGATTTAAACCTTCCATTTAAAATGAGTTTATTTAAAAAGATATTTTCGAAAGAAAAAAAGGAGAATCTGGATAAAGGTCTGGAGAAAACCAAGAATAGTTTCTTTGATAAAATGAGTAAGGCGGTAGCCGGAAAATCTACCGTAGATGATGAAGTTCTGGATGATCTTGAAGATGTACTGGTAAGCAGTGATGTAGGTGTTGCTACTACCATAAAGATCATAAACCGTATTGAGGAACGTGTGGCCAGAGATAAATATCTTGGGACAGACGAACTGAATAAAATTCTTCGCGAAGAGATTGCAGCATTATTATCTGAAACCAACACAGGAGAAGCTTCAGAAATATCTATTCCTAAAAATAAAACTCCTTACGTGATCATGGTTGTAGGAGTGAACGGAGTAGGAAAAACCACTACTATCGGGAAACTTGCTCATCAATTTAAAAGTGCAGGTAAGAAAGTTGTTTTAGGAGCAGCAGATACATTTAGAGCGGCAGCTATTGATCAGCTTCAAATTTGGGCAGACAGGACAGATGTTCCAATTATAAAACAAAAAATGGGAAGTGACCCGGCTTCAGTTGCGTTTGATACTGTGCAAAGTGCGGTAAAAATGGGGGCAGATATCGTACTTATAGATACTGCCGGAAGACTTCATAATAAAGTGAATCTTATGAAGGAGCTTACCAAGGTAAAAAGAGTGATGCAAAAAACCATTCCTGAGGCGCCTCATGAGGTTATGCTGGTTTTGGATGGTTCTACCGGCCAGAATGCATTTGAACAGGCTAAACAGTTTACAGCTGCTACAGAGGTTACCTCTCTGGCTGTGACTAAACTTGATGGTACTGCCAAAGGTGGAGTGGTAATTGGAATTAGCGATCAATTCCAGATCCCGGTTAAATATATTGGAGTAGGTGAAGGGATTGAAGATCTACAGGTCTTTAATAAATATGAATTCGTAGATTCCTTTTTTAAGAAGCAGTCTTAATTCTTAAATTCTTTACTTCCATAGATTTCCTCCAATATCCCAAAGCATGAAAAAACTATTCTTCCTTTTAGGTCTTATCTTTTTGACCGGTTGTAAAGATACTCCTGAAACAGAACCTGAAATGGTTCCTGAAAAAGAGATCGATACTCTTGAAAAAAGGGAGTATAAGGTTTTAGACTCGAAGTTTATTGTTAACGACAGTTTATGGAAACCTTTTGAAGAGGATTTAGCGGGATTTTCAGCTGAAGTTTATGAAGAAGTGAAAGCTCTTGTTTTTGAAAAATCAATTCCGGAGATTCAGGAAGCGGTTAACTCGGGAAAACTTACCTATGAAGAACTTGCGTTATTCTATCTTACCCGTATCATGGAATATGACCGGGAAAATGAACTTTCACTGAATTCAGTCATTTCTCTAAATCCCGATCTGGTAAAGCAGGCCCGGGAAAAAGATCTTCAACGCAAATCTTCAAAAAATTCACACCCAATTTATGGTATTCCGGTATTATTAAAAGATAATATCAATACGGCAGGAATGCCCACAACTGCGGGAGCCGAGGTGCTTAAAAACAACAAGACCAAAGATGCTTTTATTGTTAAGCAGTTAAAGGCTAATGGAGCTTTGATCCTCGGGAAAGCGAATCTTAGTGAATGGGCTTATTTCTTTTGTGGAGATTGTCCAAGCGGTTATTCTGCCATAGGGGGACAAACTCTTAATCCTTATGGAAGAAAGATCCATGATACCGGAGGTTCAAGTTCAGGAAGCGGCGTTGCGGTTGCAGCTAATCTGGCGCCGGTTGCAGTAGGATCTGAAACTGCAGGATCTATCCTTTCTCCATCCAGTTCTAATTCCATCGTAGGCTTAAAACCAACCATAGGTTTATTGAGCAGAGGAGGAATAGTGCCTATTTCAGGTACTTTAGATACACCGGGACCCATGACCAGAAATGTGATAGATAATGCTATCCTTTTATCGGCCATGACCGGAGTTGATAATTCTGACCCTGCATCTGGCATTGCCAAAAAAAATAACAATTCATATTTAAGCGGAATCCAGAATTCTGATATAAAAGGCAAGAGGTTTGGAGTTTTTAAATCCCTGCTAAAGGATAGCCTGTATGTAAGAGCAATTGCCGATCTGGAAAAGGCCGGAGCGGAGATCGTTGAATTTGAAGCTGAAGATATTAAGCTAACAAATTTTGTAAGATTGCTTAATCATGACATGAAAAAAGACCTGCCGGATTATTTCAAAAATTATGGGGGAACTTCAAAAGTGAAGAATGTTCAGGAAATAGTGGATTATAATAATCTTGATTCGCTAAAACGTGCTCCTTATGGACAGGCTTCATTTCTGGGGATCCTAAAAGATTCCGCTTCTTCTGAAGAATTCAGAGCCATTAAAGACAGTCTTAGATTAAGCGGTACCAAATTTTTAAGTGAGCCCATGCAGCACCATAATCTGGACGCCATAATTTCTATAAATAATTCTCATGCGGGATTTGCTGCTGTGGCACATTATCCTGCGATCACTGTTCCTATGGGATATAAATCAGATAATCAACCCATGGGACTTACCTTTATTGGTAAACCATTATCAGAAAAAGAACTTCTAAGTTTCGCTTACGTTTTTGAAAAGAATAGCAAACGCCGAAAAACCCCTGTGAATTATAATGAGTAAAGCTTCAGACAGATATCTGGTACTAATTACCAAAATTATATTTTTTTACAGCGTGTTTTATGTGATCATGAAAGCCATTGCCATGGTCCAGGGACCCTGGGTAGTTCCTCACTTAATTCTTTCCCTGCCATATTTAATTTTCGCGGTGATTGGTGGACTTATAGTTAAAAATAGCAGGTATCACTGGGCCTATGTAATTGCAGGTGTGATCCTTA
Source organism: Christiangramia aquimixticola (assembly GCF_048285835.1). Lineage (NCBI taxonomy): Bacteria > Pseudomonadati > Bacteroidota > Flavobacteriia > Flavobacteriales > Flavobacteriaceae > Christiangramia > Christiangramia aquimixticola. The sequence continues at coordinate 342,187 of NZ_JBLVTL010000001.1, read as the reverse complement.
TTAGTGTGGTAAGGTACTATGAGCTGGACTGGATGCTTCAGCTTCAGGAAAAATTCGCTTAAAATCTTCAGACTAAAGACCTTCAGGTATATCTAATTATAGATTGTATCTTTGCACCCGCTTTAAATATTCTTCCGGAGTATTTTCAGCAATAAAGAGGACAATTATATGAGAACAAAATCAAGCAAGAAGAACAGGATTAATGTAGTCACCCTTGGCTGCAGTAAAAATGTATATGACAGTGAGGTATTGATGGGCCAGCTTAAGGCCAACGATAAGGATGTTGTCCATGAAGAAGAAGGAAACATTGTTGTGATAAACACTTGTGGTTTTATTGATAATGCCAAAGAACAGTCAGTAAATACCATTCTTGAATTTGTTGAAAAGAAACAACAGGGAGATGTGGATAAGGTTTTTGTGACGGGATGTCTAAGTGAACGTTACAAGCCGGATTTACAAAAGGAAATACCAGATGTAGATCAGTATTTTGGAACTACCGAATTACCGGGTTTATTAAGCGCTCTGGAAGCCGATTATAAACATGAACTTATTGGGGAACGTCTTACTACAACTCCAAAGAACTACGCTTATTTAAAAATTGCTGAAGGTTGTGATCGTCCATGTTCATTCTGTGCGATCCCGTTAATGCGTGGAGGGCACAAATCCACTCCTATAGAACATTTGGTTACCGAAGCTGAAAAGCTTGCGGCTAACGGTGTTAAAGAACTTATTCTTATAGCTCAGGATCTTACTTATTATGGGCTTGATCTTTATAAAAAGCGAAACCTGGCCGAATTACTTGAAAACCTTGTAAAGGTTGAAGGTATTGAGTGGATCAGGTTGCATTATGCTTTTCCAACCGGTTTCCCTATGGATGTGCTGGAAATAATGAAACGCGAACCTAAGATTTGTAATTATCTGGATATTCCGCTTCAGCATATTTCTGATGAGCTTTTAAAATCCATGAGACGTGGAACCACGCATGAGAAGACTACTAAACTATTAAAGGAATTCAGAAAAAGAGTTCCGGAAATGGCTATTAGAACCACACTTATTGTAGGTTATCCCGGAGAGACTGAAGAACATTTTCAGGAATTGAAAGAATGGGTTCAGGAGATGCGTTTTGAGCGTTTGGGTTGTTTTACCTATTCTCATGAAGAAAATACGCATGCTTATAATCTGGAGGATAATGTGCCTCAAGAAGTGAAGCAGGAGCGAGCAAATGAGATCATGGAAATTCAGTCTCAGATCTCCTGGGAATTGAATCAACAGAAGATAGGAGAAGTGTTCAAGGTGATCATAGATAGAAAAGAAGGTAATTACTTTGTTGGTCGTACCGAGTTTGATTCGCCAGATGTGGATAATGAAGTATTGATTGACGCTAGCAAGGTTTATTTAAAAACCGGGGATTACTATGAGGTGAAGATCACCGAGGCGGCAGATTTTGACCTTTACGGGGAGCCTTTAAATGTTACTACAGAAAAACCTTCGAGAAAAGAATTGAAGATCAAAACAATTTAATATTCCAGCTGCAAAGTCAATTATTCAATTATTTGATGGTGCATTCAGGAATTAGAATAAAAAAAGTCGGACAGTAGATTGTCCGACTTTTTTCTGTTTTAATCTTCAGGATTTAAGAGGACTGGTTTTCCATAACCAAGCTCTTCCAATTTTTTCAATTGGGATTCAGCATCTCCAACTATTAAAAAGTACATTTTATCAGGGTTGATATATTTCTTTGCCAGATCCTGGATTTCAAGGACACTTAGTTCTTCTACTAATTTTTCTCTTTCCTTAATATAGTCTTGAGAATAACCATAAGCGCTAATATCCTGAAGCATTCTAAGTTTAGATGTCAGGGTTTCAAATTTGCGGGCGTTACTTTTTATCATAAAGCTTTTGGTCACTTCAAGATCTTCAGCGCTAAAACTTTTGGAATACTCTTTTAAGATATCCTGAATTAGTTTTGTTGCTTCAAAAGTGATATTGGTTCGAACCCCGCTGGTAATGAAAAAGGGAGCTTTATAAGTCCCTTCACTAAAGCCAGATCTTATTCCATAAGTGTAACCCTTGCCTTCACGTAATTCCTGCGTAAGTCTTGAAGCAAATCCTCCGCCACCAAGCCGGTAATTCATTACTTCAACAGGATAAAAATCCTCATTGGTAGCCGGGAGGGCCGGAGCCCCAAAAAATAACTCAGATTGTTTGGCGCCGGGAACATTATAAAAATAGATTTTGGATTTAGCCGGAGCTTTGAATTCAGGGACATCCGGGAAACTTACAGGTTTGGGAGCCCAATTTGCTGAAATGGATTTAAGGGATTGAATAGCCTCTTTTTTGGTTACAGCTCCAACGCTTAAAAAAGTAGCCATCATTGGAGAAAGATTTTCATGGTAATATTTCTTGAGATCTTCCAGCGTAAGTTGTTCCACTGTAGCCTGAGTTCCTTTTTGGTTAAAGGATAAAATATTACTGCCGAATACCAGTTTTTTAAATTGATTTCTGGCAATACTTCGCGGTTCACCCTCTTGTTCCTGAAGATCACTTAAAGTTTGTTGCTTTAACAGGGAAAATTCATTTTCATCCCATCTTGGTTCAAGCAAAATCTCTTTTACCAGCTCCATGGTTTCGGAATAATTGCGGGCAAGTGTATTCCCCGAAATGCTAATTTTTTCTTCGGAAGCATTTACTCTAATCGAAGCACCAAGCATCTCTATAGCTTCTTCCAGTTCAGCGGGAGTTTTGCTGGCAGTTCCTTTCGTCATAAGCCCGGCCAGTAAATTGGATACTCCGGCTTTGTTAACCTGTTCCAGCATTTGACCTCCTTTGATCTCAAGACTAAACCTAATAAGGGGAACTTCATTATTGGTAATTCCCATAACTTTCATTCCACTTGGCATATTTGCGGTCCAGATATCGGGGGACTCCAGTTCCGGCTTTCCATGATAAGCTGGTTCTTTGCTTCGGTCAAATGAAGATCTGGTTTTTTTGTAAGTTGCAGTTTTGCTCGCGTCGAAATTATCTTCAGTATTCTCTTTAATAACCTCTTCTACCACTTCAGCCTTTGTGGAATTTTTTAAGGCTAGCTCCGGTTGTCCTTTCGGGACAAAACTGGTGGCAACAAGGTTTTTATCCTTGATATAAGTGTTGTAAACCCTTTTTACATCTTCAGGAGTCACTGCCAGTAGTTTTGTGATCTCCTTATTTATGAAATTGGGATCATTGGCAAATATTTCATATTGAGCCAATTGAAATCCTTTTCCCAGAACACTGGAAATCGAATTGTAAAAATCTGTTTCAAGACCGGCTTTTATACGGGTAAGGTCCTTCGGCGGAATTCCGGTTTTTTCGAATTCTTTAAATGCCTGATCTATGGCAGTTTTCACCGAATCCAGATCTTTGCCTTCATATGCTCTTACCTGAAGCATTAGCTGTCCGGCAAGTTCAGAAGTATAATTGAACATGCTTACACTGCCGGAAAGTTTTTCCTCTTCAACTATCTTTTTATAGAGTGGCGCATTTTTACCTTTTGCCAGGTAAGTGGCCAGTATTTCTAAGGCAAAGCTGTCTTTATGATAGGAATAGACTGTAGGCCAGGTGAGGGTTAGCTCGGGAAGTTTAGCGAAATTATCTTCGTGATATAGGCGTTTGGTCTTTTCAAGGTTTACGGGTTGCTTTTCAAGTTTTAGAATATCCGGGCCTCTTTTAATTTCATCAAAGTATTTATGAACCCATTCCCTGGCCTGTGCTTTGTCAAAATCTCCTGAAATGGTAAGGATGACATTATTTGGAACATACCATTGATTGTAAAAGTCTTTTACGTCCTGCAGAGTGGCATTTTGAAGATCTTCCAGACTCCCAATTACCTGCCAGTTATAAGGATGGCCTTTGGGATAGAGGTTTTTGTCAACTACGTAAAAAGTATGGCCATAAGGGCGGTTGTCCACGCTCTGTCTTTTTTCATTCTTAACAACCTGTTTTTCTTTTGCCAGTACCGGTTCTGTTACGGTATTTATAAAGAAGCCAAGTTTATCAGCTTCTGCCCAGATCATTTTCTCAAGCGCGTCTTTTGGAACGGTCTGGAAATAATTTGTACGATCCCTGCTGGTCGAACCATTTGCTCCGGAGCCTCCAATTCTGGCTGAAAGTTTATCAAGTCCGCCTTTGCCTAAATTTTCAGATTCAAGAAATAACAAATGCTCAAAAAGATGGGCAAAACCTGTTCTTCCTTCCTTTTCTCTGGCCGAGCCAACATGAGCGGTGAGGGCAACAGCTACCACCGGGTCTGATGTGTCCTGATGCAGGATTACTTTTAATCCGTTTTCCAGGCTGAAAGTTTCAAAGTCAACGGTAAATTTGGATGAGTTGGTCTGGGCCTGGAGATTGAAAGTAAGTCCAAGGCAAATAGTTATTAAGAGGTAAAAATTTTTCATTCTAATTTTTTTTGTAATCGTAGCCGGTATTATTTGAAAAGAAAACTGCATTGACAAAGAACAATTTTCCGTTTTCCCAGAAAGCTCTGAATAAAGGATTATCTACCATATAGATGACACTTCCTGCGCCCATGGGTTGCTCGCCAAAAACAAGTGAATTTTCAAGGTTGTTTAAAGCTTCACTACCTGTAAAACCAGACATTACCTCAGGTTGACGGATATAGGCGACGTTGTATCCGGAATCGAGTAGGGAGAAACTATCACTGCTTAACTTTAAGGTGAAATATTCATTAGTATAACCGTATGCAAGCGGATGAGTATTGTCCACCTGGGTTTTAATGATGCTCCCGGTGATGAGGTTCTTTATACTTTCTCTTTCCCTGTTAGCATAAGGGATTAATTTAGGTTCAATGGAAAGGGAGTCTTTTACAGGTTTATTTTCGGTAATTCCAAAGCCTTTCTGCCCGGAAAATGAAGAAACCGCATTGCCAATTGCAATGAGTTTACCTCCTTTATTTATCCAGCCTTTTATTTTTTCAATATTTTCTTCGGTTAAAAATCCTCCGTAATTTCCGGCTGGAATTATAAGAACATTATAATCTTCTAGGGCAATCCGGTTAAAATAACCTATTCCAATTGGAGTGATAGGGTAATTGAGTTCCTGTTCAAAGAAATACCATATCTCCCCAAAATTCAGGGAGGAAACTTCATCTCCTTTTAAAACAGCTATTTTCTGCGGATTTGTAATTTTTACATCCGGTGAACCAAAATCAGGTCCATTCCCGGCAAAGCTGGTTTCAGTAGCAAAAAGTTTCCTTTCGTATTTATTCGCAATTTCCGCAACTTTCTTATTGAAATCTTGGTTCCTTGCGTTGTCACTTTTAGAGATGATAAGGCTTCCTCTGTCAAATTTTTCACCTTTATTTTGAAAAGGTACTTCTGTGAACCTTACTTTAATTCTCTGTTTTAAAAGCTCGGCAAGAAATTCAGCATCTTGTATACTGTTCCACTTACCAATATAACCGGTTGCAGTTGAGGATATTCCATTGCGTACTTCTTTAGTTGGAGTCGCCGATTTTCCGGACAGAATCTTCGAGCTGGCAACTGCATCCAGACCATAAGCATAGGGTAAACTCCATGCGGTAATATCATAAGTTAAAGAATCAACCAGGTTGGTTTTTGGCTCAAATAACACCTTGACCATTTTGCCTTTAGGTTGAGCTGTAGAAACGATCAGTGAATTATCACTGGTTCTAAGATCTCCTTTCTTTCCAGTATTGAAGTTGTATCCATTAACGCTTCCACTGGATCCAAAGGAATATTCTATCTCATGCTTATTAAGCAAAGAAGTTAAAGAGTTTATTTTATCAGGGTTTCCATTAAGAACATAGCTCTTGTAAGTATAATCTCCCGGTTTAAAATAGTTTTGAAATTCATTATTCAGTTCAGTTGCATTTTGGGATGCTATTTCCACTGTGGAGATTCCGGTGGTAAAATGATGTTCGATTCTGTCTTCTAAAGTTAGCACATTCCCCTCGTTGGTTTGAATTCCCAATCCGGCACGACCGTGGCCTGCCTGTTCGTAGGTCATTCCTATAGCTCCCATATAAGTAGGATAGGTGTCGCCATAGCTTGGGTAAAGCAGATCAAATCTTTCTCCGGTAAAAAATAACCAGCCCCTGTCATCAAAATAACCGGCATGATTTTCTCCTATCCTGGTTTGGAAGTCTCTTTGAAAAGGTGTGATGATCTCATGAAAAGGTTCTGCTGCTGGTGCAAAATAATATGGATCGTCGATCCCCTGTTCGTGGAAATCGGCGTGGATATGGGGAAGCCATTTATTATAAATCTTTAATCTCTCTTTGGTTTCGATTTGTGTGGCCCAGGCCCAGTCACGGTTAAGGTCAAACAAATAGTGGTTTGGCCTTCCTCCCGGCCATGGTTCATGATGCTCTATTGCATCCTGGGAGGTGTTGAATGGTTCAGTCTTGACCTGATTGTACCAGTTCACATACCTGTCTCTACCGTCAGGATTGATACACGGATCGATAATAACTACCGAATTCTTCAGATATTCCTGCTTTTCGGTTACGAGTGTATAAAGGGTTTTCATGGCAGCCTCGGTACTGGAAGCTTCGTTTCCATGAACATTGTAACTAAGCCATACAATGGCAATGTCGCTTTCGTTTTTTCCTGTATTCAGAGTGTTTTTTAAATGCTTGGATCTAATCTTTTCAATGTTACCGAGATTTTCAGCTGAAGAGATCACGGCATAAGTAAGAGGTCGCCTCTCATTGGTCTGCCCATATTCCTGATATTGTACCAAAGGAGAATTACTGGCTATGTAATTAAAATACTCCACCACCCGGGCGTGTCTGGTAAACTGGCTGCCCAGATCATATCCTAAAAAGTCTGACGGACTTTTAAGATTTTGCGCATTAAGGGAAACGGAAATTAAAAAAAGGAACAGGAATGCAGGTTTGATCTTCAAAATATTCGGTTTTCAATTGATGAAATCCAAAATTAAGTAAAAATACCTTCAGTCTTTAGATCGATGGTAATCGGGTTGAAATTTGATGTTAAGTTGATTACTACTTCAATTCTGTATATATATTTTTTTGAGGACCTACGCCGGTTAGAATGTTAATATTATAGTAAAGGATGGGGATGGCAAAGGCCATAATTTAGTTTCCTCTTCAAAAGGTTTTATCTTTACGCTAATTTTTAAATTGATGGATGGCTACAGATCAAATTCCTTATTCCGAAACTAACTACTACACTAAACTGATTCTGGATTATCTTGAAGAGAAAAAAGATTTACAGAAATTCTATAATCGCTTTCCAAAGCCTGAGAATTTTAAGGCTCAGATAGAAGAAAAACGCCAGAATTACGATCATGGAATTCGTAAGGATCTGGTTGAAGTTCTAAGGAAACAATATTCAGATCTTAAGGTAACATCAGCGGTTAGTGATAATCTGGACTTGCTACAATCAGATAAAACTTTTACGGTAGTTACAGGGCATCAGCTAAATTTATTTACAGGGCCATTATATTTCCTTTACAAGATCGTTTCAACCATAAATCTAACGGTACGCTTAAAAAAAGAGTATTCCGAATATGATTTTGTCCCTGTTTACTGGATGGCTACCGAAGATCACGATTTTGAAGAGATCAATTTTTTTAACCTGAACGGGAAAAAATTCAAATGGAATAATGCCGATGTTCGGGCCGGGAATGCAGCGGTAGGAAGTTTGTCCACCAGTGGACTTGAAGATGTTTTTAAACTGTTTGCCGCAGAAATTGGTGGTGGTGCCAATGCTGATTATCTCAAAGAATTATTTGAACATGCATATTTAAAACATACCAATTTAACTGATGCTACCCGGTATATCGCAAATGAACTATTTGGGGAACAGGGTCTGGTGATCTTAGCTGCTGGAACGCCGGACTTAAAGAAACATTTTCGTGATTATATCAAGAACGAATTTGCGGAACAGAGTTCTCATAAATACTCCAGCTCTACGGCCGGAGAGTTTGAAGAGTTGGGGTATAATGTACAGGTAAATCCAAGGGAAATCAATTTATTTTACCTCACGGATGAATTCAGGGAAAGAATCATAAAGCAGGATGATAATTTTTATGTTCATGGAACTGAAATTTCCTGTACCAGGCAGGAACTATTTGGGGAAGTAGATAAACATCCGGAACGCTTTAGTCCAAATGTAATGATGCGTCCTCTGTATCAGGAAGTGATATTACCTAATCTATGTTACATTGGAGGAGGAGGAGAACTTGCCTACTGGCTGGAGTTGAAAGAATATTTTAAAAGTCAGAAAATTACTTTTCCTATGTTGCTGCTTCGTAATTCTGCACTGTTACAATCAGTGAAACAGGACGAAAAACGACGAAAACTGAACATTTCTTTATCTGAATTATTTCTGAAGCAACATGAGCTTATCAACAGGAAGGTAAGGCAAATCTCGAATATCAATATTGATTTATCAGGACAAAAGGAACATCTGAAGGAACAGTTTAAGAATATGTACGACCTGGCCGAAAAAACTGACCCTTCTTTTCTTGGAGCAGTGAAAGCTCAGGAAGTAAAGCAGTTGAAAGGTCTTGATAATCTTGAAAAAAGATTGCTTAGAGCTCAAAAGCGAAAACTTAAAGATGAGGTGGAACGTATTGCCAGTTTGCAAAATGAGCTGTTTCCGAACAGAGGTCTTCAGGAAAGGCAAACCAACTTTTCAGAATATTACGCAGAGTATGGGCAGGAATTGATAGATACACTGCTCGAAGAGCTGAATCCGTTAGACGCCAACTTTAAAATCATCACTTTTGGAAAAGAATAGAATGCATACCATAGATATGGATCTGGTGGAAATGACTCTTGATGTCATGAAATATACCATCGACCGTATCTCAAATATTACTCCGGAATTAGGTTCTCCTAAAAAGGAGGAGGAACTGTACAAAATGGTAGGAGAAACCATCACCCCGGAAGGGATTGGTGGAGAAACCGCATTCAGTCTGTTTCGCGATGTACTGGTTAAAGCAACCGTGCCAATCGACCATCCAAGACACCTTGCTTTTGTGCCTGCTGCTCCCACAAGAGCGGCAATTATGTTTGACCTGGTAACTTCTGCTTCCAGTATTCATGGTGCCTACTGGATGGAAGGAGCAGGCGGGATATTTTGTGAAAATCAGGCGATGAAATGGCTGGTTTCGCTTACTCAGTTACCTGAAGGTGCCTTTGGAGTATTTACCAGCGGAGGAACAGCGGCCAACCTTTCGGCTTTGGTTACTGCAAGAGAGGAGTGGCGCGAGCAACAACCCGATCAGGCCCGGGAAAGAGCATTGTTACTGACATCAACCGGGGCTCATAGCTCCATAAAATCCATGGCGAAAGTTATGGATGCAGATGTTCTACTAGTAGATTCTGAAGAAGAATATCTCTCCGGAACTGACCTTGAGAAAGAAATAACCGGATTAAGTGAAAAAGACCGGCGCAGGCTTTTTGCAGTAGTAGCTACAGGAGGAACCACCAATGCCGGAATTATTGATGATTTAAATAGTATAGCCGCTATTTGTGAAAAAGAAAATATTTGGTTTCATGTGGATTGTGCCTATGGCGGCGGTGCTCTTGCAGCAGACTCTGTAAGGCATTTATTTAATGGAATTGAGAGAGCAGACAGTATTACCATAGATCCCCATAAATGGTTGTTTTCGCCATATGATTGCGGAGCGGTTATTTATAAGAATCTGGATTTAGCAAGGAAAGCACATTCACAAAAAGGAGCCTACCTCGATATATTCAAAGATGAAGGGGCGCAGGGTTTTAATCCATCCGACTATCAAATCCAGCTTACCAGAAGATTACGAGGAATGCCTCTGTGGTTTTCTCTCGCCATGCATGGGACCAATAAATACAAGGAAGCAATTGAAAGGGGAATAGAACTGGCACAAATAGCTGCGGAAAAGGTTAAGAATAATCCTGAACTGGAGCTGGTAAGGCCGGCAAGTTTATCGGTTGTTCTATTTAAACGTAAAGGATGGAAACCTGAAGATTACAGAGACTGGACCTACAAAAATCACAATGAGGGATTTGCACTGGTCACTCCTTCGAGCTGGAAAGGCGAGACGGTAATCAGGTTCTGTTTTATCAATCCAGATACTACCGAAAAAGATATTGACGAGATACTGGCAACCCTTTAGAAAAAGGTAAACAGCTGTTTTTTAAATGTTTATTATTTAAAATTGGATTTTTTTTGTATCTTCAGAATTCAATAATTATTCTGCTGTGAATAAGTAAATTTGAATAATAGCCAGCCGATATCAAAGCCTCATGGATAAAAACCATGAGGCTTTGGTCATTTTACTGGGGGATTAAAGGATTTATTTATTAGCAAAATGTTAACCTAACTAATTAAATTTAATCCTTTCCCGGGTTTAATTTTACCCTCATTTTCCTATTTTTGCGCATGCAAAACAACGTACTTATCCTTGACTTTGGCTCGCAGTATACTCAACTTATCGCAAGACGGGTTAGAGAGCTCAACATTTACTGCGAAATTTATCCTTATTCAAAAATTCCGGAAGACCTTTCAGGTTTTAAAGCAGTTATACTTTCCGGGAGTCCGTTTTCTGTAAGAGCAGAAGATCCTCCTCATCCGGACCTTTCGCAAATCCGTGGAAAATTACCAATACTTGCCGTGTGTTACGGGGCGCAATATTTTGCCCATTTTAATGGTGGGAAAGTGGAGCCTTCAGATACCCGTGAATATGGAAGAGCGAATCTTACCGTAATTAAGGATGCAGAGCCATTATTTAAAGATATTAAAGAAAATTCTCAGGTATGGATGAGTCATAGTGATTCTATCATCGATTTACCTGAAAATGCCGTTCGGCTTGCCAGCACATCAGATGTGTTAAATGCAGCTTACAGGATCGAAGGGGAACAAACTTTTGCCATCCAGTTCCATCCTGAAGTTTATCATTCAACAGACGGGAAACAGCTGCTGGAAAATTTTCTGGTAACCATTGCGGGTACAGAACAAAGCTGGACTCCGGGTGCATTTGTTGATCTTACGGTTTCAGAATTAAAAGAAAAGATAGGTAACGATAAAGTTGTGCTGGGATTAAGCGGAGGAGTGGATTCTACCGTTGCTGCAGTTTTATTGCACCAGGCAATTGGCAAGAACCTATATTGCATTTTTGTAAATAATGGATTGTTGCGCAAAAATGAATATGAAAGTGTACTGGACCAATACAAGCATATGGGCCTAAATGTAAAAGGAGTCGATGCTTCGGCACGATTTCTGGATGCACTTAAAGGCTTAAGCGACCCTGAAGAAAAAAGAAAAGCCATTGGAAATACTTTTATTGAGGTATTTGATGATGAGGCACATGAAATTCAGGATGTGGTTTACCTGGCTCAGGGAACCATATATCCCGATGTTATTGAGTCGGTTTCTGTAAACGGACCTTCAGTAACCATAAAATCACATCATAACGTAGGAGGATTACCAGATTTTATGAAGCTTAAGGTTGTAGAACCTTTGCGTATGTTGTTTAAAGATGAGGTAAGAAGAGTAGGGAAGGAGCTTGGAATAGATAAGACCTTATTAGGTAGACATCCATTCCCGGGACCTGGATTAGCAATAAGAATCCTTGGTGATATTACCGCAGAGAAAGTTAGAATTCTTCAGGAAGTAGATCATATCTTTATCCAGGGACTTCGTGACTGGATGTTGTATGATAAAGTATGGCAGGCAGGTGCAATTCTGTTACCAATCCAGTCCGTTGGAGTGATGGGAGATGAAAGAACCTACGAACAGGTGGTTGCATTACGCGCGGTGGAATCTACAGATGGAATGACTGCAGATTGGGTAAATTTACCTTATGAGTTTTTGCAAAAAACATCGAATACAATAATAAACCGGGTTAAAGGCGTTAATAGAGTGGTATATGATATTAGTTCTAAACCGCCGGCAACCATAGAGTGGGAATAATAGATTACCTTTTGAACTTAAATTTATAAGAATGAAGTATTTGTTTGTAATATGTTTTCTTTTTCTGTCTTTGACGAGTGCAGTTAATGCGCAGTCGTTTAAATACCACACTGTAAAAAAGGGGGAAACTGTATTCAGTATCTCTCAGTCCTATAGTATAGATGAGGAAGATATTTACAAATACAACCCAGATGCTCGACAAGGCATTGGTATAAATGAGAAACTGGTTATTCCAATTGAGAATAATGCAACTTCTTCAAATACTTCGGTTCAGTTTAAAGAACATAAGGTAAAAAAGAAGGAAACTTTATATAGCCTTTCCCGTGAATATAATGTGAGTGTGGACGATATTAAGCGTTATAACAAACATTTGTATTCCAGTGAATTGCAAATGGGAGAAGTGCTTCAAATTCCGGTTGGGCAAATTCCTTCAACTGTCCTTCCAAAGAAAGAAACTACTGTAGCGCCAAAACCTTCAGCAGTTTCTCAAAATTTTAAAACAAGAGAGCATATTGTTCTGCCTAAAGAAACCAAATACGGGATCGCCAGAAAGTATGGGATGACCCTTACAGAGCTTAACGAATTAAATCCTAAGGTGGAGGTGCTTCAACCTGGAATGATGATAAGGGTTGGTACCAATGTTCTGGAAGATGAGCCTGTGATAATTACAGATGACAGATTTCGATTCTATGAGGTAAAACCTCAGGAAACTCTTTACAGTTTATCTCAGAGATTTGGAGTAAGTCAGGATTCATTAAGGAGATTAAATCCAGCACTGGATGAAGGATTAAAATTCGGGATGGTTCTTAAAGTTCCGGCAAGAGAGGGTGAGGATATTGAAAATGATTCCGATTTTGAGGTACAACCCGGAACGGCTAACACCCTTGTAGATCTTAGTACTTCTTTAAGCAATCGAAGCAAAACTAAGGAAATTGTATTGCTTTTACCATATCATTTAAATATGGTACAGGAAGATTCCTTGCAAACTTACCGTAAGGCCATTATGGATGAGAGGGTTTTAAGAATTTCCCTTGACTTTTACAGTGGTGTGCTTATGGCAGTTGAAAAAGCTAAAAAGTTGGGAATTTCTACCAATTTAAGGGTGTTTGATACCAAACGAGAAGCTTCGGAGATCCAATCGATCATTTACTCCAATAATTTTGATAATGTAGATGCAGTAATTGGCCCGCTGATGAAAGATGTTACTGAGACTACTGCCTCGTTGTTGCAAAATAAAAATGTTCCGGTAATCAATCCGTTATCCAATCGTGAGATGAAGGGTTATACCAATCTTGTTCAATCCAGGCCAAATGAAGAATATATGCAGGAGAAAATGGTTGACTATATTGCCCGTAATGCTTCCGGAAAAAATGTGATCGTGGTTGCCGATGGTAAATCTTATACCATAAAGAACAAGATCATGAACGCGATTCCTTCTGCCCGGGCTGCAAATCCATCAGATAATTATATTGCAGAATCTAAACTTGCAGAAATGCTGAAACCGGGAGAAAACTGGGTTATCCTGGAATCTGAAAGTATTAATCTTGTTTCAAGTGTAACTGCTGCGCTTAACCGTTTAGCCAGAGCTCATAATATTAAACTGTTTACTACGAATAAAAATAATAGTTACGAAAGTGACATAGTTTCAAATAATCACCTTGGTAAATTACAAATGCATTACCCATCTGTAGATAAGGAGTATGATACAGCAAAAACAAAGGATTTTATTGAGGATTATGAAAAGAAGTATAAAATCCAGCCAAATCAATATGCCATTCGCGGTTATGACCTAACTCTGGATGTGCTTTTACGCTTGGCATCTTCTCAAAACCTGTATGAATCTTTTGAGAAATTTCCTGGTTATACTGAATATTACGAGAGTAAATTCCATTATATGCCTAAACCGAATGGTGGATATTTAAACGATGCAATCTATATTCTGAAATTAAACGAAGACCTAACCATCTCTGAAGCTAATGACCTCTAGAGTAACCTATCTTGGAAATCTTAGAACTGAATCTGAACATTTACAGAGCGGATCTAAAGTATTAACTGATGCACCCGTGGATAATCATGGGAAAGGTGAAGCCTTTTCGCCTACAGATACTGTCGCCAATGCTTTAGCTACCTGTATGATTACTATTATGGGAATAAAGGCTGAAGAAATGGGAGTGGACCTGGTTGGGACTTCTGCTGAGGTTCAAAAAACCATGGCTTCCAATCCGCGTAGAATATCCAGGGTTGAGGTGAACATTTACTTCCATAACGATCACTCAGAAAAAGAAAGAAAGATTCTGGAAAATGCAGCTAAAACCTGCCCGGTTTACTATAGTTTACACCCGGAGATTGAGAAGAATATCGTATTCATCTACCCTTAAATTTTGTTGATATCCTAAAAGGAGAATTTATGACGAAGTTGAAATTTGTTAAAAAGAGGCAACTTCAGTTTGTGCTGCTTTAAATTCAGCCATCATTTCCTCTACGATCTGGGCAGCCGGTTTTATATCATTGATCAATCCTGAGATCTGACCTATTTCCAGTTCTCCCTCCTCAAGGTCTCCTTCAAACATTCCCTTTTTCGCTCTGGCACGGCCCAGTAACTCAATAAGATCTTCTTTAGTAGGAGAGGTAGTGTAAAGTTGTTGAACTTCCTCAAAAAATTTATTTTTAAGAAGTCTTACCGGGGCCAGCTCTTTTAAGGTAAGCACAGTATCACCTTCTTTGGCTTCCACTACTTTATCTTTGAAATTTTGATGGGAAGAAGCTTCCGGAGTAGCTACAAACCTGCTTCCTACCTGAACGGCATCGGCACCAAGTACCATGGCTGCAAGCATCCCTCTACCGGTGGCAATTCCACCAGCAGCGATCAATGGGATTTCGATCTTTTCCTTAACCATAGGAATAAGAGTGAAAGTGGTGGTTTCGTCACGACCATTATGGCCACCGGCTTCAAAGCCTTCAGCAACGATGGCATCTACTCCTGCTTCCTGAGATTTTATAGCAAATTTCACACTGCTTACCACATGGACCACTTTGATCCCATGCTCCTGAAGGTGCCTGGTCCACGTCTTAGGATTCCCGGCAGAGGTGAAAACAATTTTAACCCCATCCTCAATGATTATCTCCATGATTTTATCAATGTCTGGATATAACATGGGGACATTTACGCCGAAGGGTTTGGATGTAGCCTTTTTACACTTTTGAATATGTTCTCTAAGAACTTCCGGATACATGCTTCCTGCGCCAATAATTCCTAATCCGCCGGCATTAGAAACTGCACTGGCAAGTTTCCAGCCACTGGCCCAGATCATTCCTGCCTGGATAATTGGATAATCAATATTAAAAAGGGTTGTGATGCGGTTATTGGTAGTAGCCATTATTTTTTAATAAGGATAAACGATTTTTTGGAATTATTTTTTTCAAACATAGCAATATATATTCCGCGAGAAAAACCTGAAAGGTCAATTTCTTTCTGATTCTGGTCTGTAATATAAAGCAGCCTTCCCGTAATGTCGAACAATCTTAAGGTATAAGGATCATTTTTAAAGTTCCCAATTTTAAGAAAGTCTTCTACCGGATTGGGATAGACAAATAGCTCCAGCCCGGTTTTTTCGATAATTTCCACTTCCGTTTTAAAGTCGGGACTCAGAGAAAAATCAGGAATTCCAAGGCCTAAGAATACATTTGGATTAGCATACAGATGTGCAAGTTCGCGCACCATCTCTAAAACCTCCAAATTTGTCCATTCTGGATTGATCTGCCAGAAACTTGCAGCCGCTCCCGCCATTAAAGGTGAAGAAAACGAAGTTCCGTTAACCTGTAAAAATTGATTGTTTTCGTTAATTACCGTCACGTCCATTCCCTGAGCGGCCACATCCGGTTTTACCCGACCGTCTGCGGTAGGGCCTCTGGAGCTAAAACTGGCGTAAGTTTCGGTTGGAGAAACCGCTCCAACGGTTAAACCGGAAGCATCTGCAGGCGCACCTACTGTATGGAAATATTCTGCATTTCCACTGTTTCCCGCTGAACTTATTACCAGTATTCCTTTTTCCAAAGCCATATTAGCACCCTTTGAAATAAAGGCGGTTACTCCGTCCATATCTTCAGGAGAATAATGATATTTTGGATCGTCAAAAAGGGAATAGCCTAAGGAAGTATTAATTATATCCACCCCTAAACTATCAGCTCTTTCGGCAGCTTCAACCCAGTAGGATTCTTCGACCGGGGTTTCAGTTGCAGCGACTTCAGTTATAAATAAATAGTAAGAGGCATCTGGTGCAGTTCCGGCGAACTGATCCTTTATAAATCCAGCCATGGTAGATAACACCATAGTCCCGTGATTGTGTCTGGAAGGATTGGTGTAATTTATTGAGCGGGTAGTGAAATCATAACCGCCCAATAGTTTTCCTGCGCCTCTTAAACGCGCGAAACCTGTGGCTTTATCCACACCGGGATAACCGGCATCCATTACGGCTATGGTCATTCCCTGGCCGCTAAAATTATAATTGTGAAGATGATCAACTCCCAGCATTTTTACCTGGGTTTCTGCCAATCCATATTTGAATTTTGGGGTTACTTCCAATTTATTTTTCAGCAACGGCTTTTGGGTAGTTCTATCTGAATTGCGGTTATCACTCTCAAAAACCACCGATTCAACAAAATCGAGATCTGCAAGTTCCTCGATTTTGGCTCTTTCTCCAAGAACGTGGGCGCAATTGAACCATTTGGATTTTGCCAGAACCTGGATTCCATTCATGTTCTTAAGTGCAGATATATATTCCTCATCTACTGGAATATCGCGGTGATCCATTGGAGTACCCCGTAATTCTTTTCTCTGGACCGCCTTCTCGCTTAGAATTGATTGGGGGTTTTGTAGAACCTCCGCAGTATTGGCTTTTTCAATAAAATAAATGCGGGCATGTTCTGTCTGGCCAAAACAAGTTCCGGCATACAGCAAAAAAAAGATGAGGTACCATCTCATAGAATATGAATTATGATATCACCCCGGACCCAAGGAGTTCATCGTTTTTATACCAGGCAACAAATTGTCCCTCTGTAATCGAAGCTTGTGGTTCTTCAAAAACTATATACATCCCGTTCCCGGTTTGATGCAGCGTAGCATCCTGCAAAGGCTGTCTGTATCTAATTCTTGCCTTAACCTTCATTTCTTTATCTCGGGCTAGGCGAAGGTCCGGTCTTACCCAATGTACTTCGTCCTGCACTATATACAGCGCCTGACGGTATATACCGGGATGATCTTTCCCCTGACCTGTATAGATCACATTCTCTTCAACATCTGTATCTATTACAAAAAGTGGTTCCGGAGTTCCACCCACGGCAAGACCCTTTCGTTGGCCTTTTGTAAAGAAATGTGCTCCCTGATGGTTTCCTACAACCTTCCCATCATCTTTTTGATAGGTATATTTTTTAGAAAGGTGTTTAAGCTCTTCCAGTTTTGAATTAAAAGTTAGTTCTTCCTCTGCATATACATCATTACTTGCAGGAACTTCTACAATTACACCATCTTTAGGTTTCAATTTTTGCTGAAGAAAATCTGGTAATCTTACTTTCCCTATAAAACACAAGCCTTGAGAATCTTTTTTATCGGCGGTAATAAGGCCTTGTTCAGTAGCTATTTTTCGCACTTCAGATTTCTGAAGTTCTCCAATTGGGAAAAGAGTTTTTGATAACTGATCCTGGGTTAACTGACATAAAAAGTAAGACTGATCCTTATTGTTATCCTCCCCGGCCATTAATTGATAGATGGTTTCACCGTCTTTTTCAAACTGGGATTTTTTACAATAATGACCTGTAGCCACGTAATCTGCACCAAGAGATAGTGCGATCTTCATAAAGACATCAAATTTGATCTCACGATTACAAAGCACGTCGGGATTTGGAGTTCTTCCTTTTTCGTATTCGTTGAACATATAATCCACAATACGCTCTTTGTACTGTTCACTAAGATCCACAGTCTGGAAAGGAATAGCAAGTTTATCGGCCACCATCATGGCGTCGTTACTGTCGTCCAGCCATGGGCACTCATCGGAAATGGTTACTGAATCATCGTGCCAGTTCTTCATAAAAAGCCCGATTACCTCATAACCCTGTTCTTTTAACAGATATGCCGAAACACTGGAATCAACTCCTCCTGATAATCCCACAACTACTTTTTTCATCTCTTTTGTGCATTTAATTCTAACCCGGATAGAGTCGAATAATCGTTGGCAAAATTACGAAATAAAAAAAGGTGGCGAAAGCCACCTTCTACTATAAAGTTCGATTTATATTACTTCTCAAAAGTTATGCTTGAAGTAGGCAGGCTGTTTGGCCTGAAAGTAAACCTTGAATCGCTACTAAAACTTACTGTCCCTGTTACCTCGCCTAATTGAGGAATCTCGAAGGTATACTGAGAGTTTGAAGAACTGCTCCAGGTCCCACTGGAAGAATCTGATACACAATTCCCGTCAACTGTAGAATAGAATTCAGAATTGGCAGATTTATCCATATTAAAGGTAATATAAGACTGTCTGGAACAATCATCCAGGCTATAGCCGGGAACATTATTTGCCTCTACCATGAACCAGGTACCAAGGATCGCTCCATCGTCTGTTGCTGAATCATCATCACTACATGCCATGAACAGGCTAACTGCCACTAATAAAATAAAGATCTTTTTCATAAATAGATTTTTTTAGATGACTAAATATATAAATTAATATTCTTTCTCTTCAACCAGTTTCCCTTCAGTATAATACTTCCAGATTCCGGATTTATTGCCTTCAGTATAGAAACCTTCCATGGTTTTTTCTCCTTCCGGGGTAAAATAAGTTGCTTTTCCATGTAATTTTCCGGCTTTGAAATTCAATTCTCTGGTGATCTGGCCATTTTCAGCAAATATTAAACTTGTCCCATTTTTTTCACCACCCTTATAGGTGGTCTTTTCGGCGAGTTTTCCATTCTTATAATAAGTTTGCTGCAAACCATTAAGTTTATCTTCTTGATATTGCTCGGTCATCATAATGCTATCTGATGCCTGGTGAAAATATACCCATTTCCCTTCCCGCTTACGATCAACCATTTTTCCATTACTAATGGGTTCACCTTTCTGCGTGTAATACGTGACGTTTACAGAATCTTTATTTTTTTCAAAATTCATGATCGCTGCAGGATGATCATAGAATCCTTTTTTGTAGAATTTAAATTCACCAATTTCTTTTCCGTGTTCAAACCTGCCTTCAAATCGTGGGTTTTTCGTTCCTTCAAAATAAACTTTCCAGTCACCATGCTTTTTACCTTGAGCATCTAGTTGATTTGTTTGAGAAAGGACCAATGATGGAATGATTAATAAAACAAGAAAAAAGATTTTTTGAATGTGCATGTTAAAGCAGGTTTATAAATTTAAAGTTACAGCTGATTTTTCCAATTCAAAAAATAGTCCAAATTTTTAAAATGTAATTTGCTGCATCAAAAAAGCCCTTACAAATGCAAGGGCTTTTTTATTATTTCTTTTGTTTTTTCTGTTGCTCTTCAGCTTGTTCCATCATCTCCTGGAATTTCTTGGTAAACCTGTTTTGCTTTTTAGGTTTTTTCTTGTTTTCCTGGATCTTCGCATGGATCTTATCTTCATCAATGATCACATATTTAATTACCAGCATGATCCCAATGGTGATCAGGTTGGATGTGAAATAATACAAGGATAATCCACTCGCATAGTTGTTGAAGAAGATTAACATGATAAGCGGAGACAGATACATAAGGAATTTCATGTTTGGCATTCCCGGTTGCTGATTTGCCTGCATACTTTGTCCCGTTGTCATCATCATATAAATAAAGATGGCTACAGAAGCTAAGATTGGGAATAAACTCACGTGATCTCCATAAAAAGGAATAGTGAATGGCAGTTCTGCAATTACATCATAACTTGAAAGGTCATCTGCCCAAAGGAAATCTTTCTGTCTTAACTGGAAAGCACTTGGGAAGAACTGGAACAAGGCATAGAAAACAGGAATTTGCATAAGCGCCGGTAAGCATCCACTCATAGGGCTGGCTCCCGCCTTGCTATAAAGCTTCATGGTTTCCTGCTGTTTTTTCATCGCATTGTCCTTGTACTTTTCGTTAAGTTCATTGATCTCCGGTCTTAAAATCTTCATTTTAGCCTGTGATAAATAAGACTTATAAGTAACCGGTGACAGTACAATTCTTACCACAATCGTCATTGCAATAATGGCCAGTCCGTAGCTTGGAAGCACTCCTGAAAGAAATGCAAAGAATGGAATGAATAAATATTTATTGATCCATCCAAAGATCCCCCAACCTAATGGAATGATCTCATCAAGGTTACGGTCATAATCGTTCAGGATCTTATAGTCTGAAGGACCATAATACCAGTTCATATTATAATTAAGCTCTCCGGCTTTAAGTTTCAAAGGAATACTTGAAGCAAAAGTCTTGGTGTAAACGGTATCGATCTCCTCATCTTCAACAAGATTCTCTACTTCAAAATATGCTTTTTCAAAAGGAGTATCTGTAAGCAGGATAGAGGTAAAGAAGTGCTGCCTGTATGCGATATAACTAACATCATCTTCTTCATCGTCTCCGCCGCTTAGGTTGTCATCATCTTCCCCGTCATATTCATAAATAAGGTCTGTATAACGATTTTCGTAAGAAATACTTTTTGCATGACGGTAACCTTTTAGTTTCCAGTCTAATACAGGTGTAACAGACGAATTAAGAACTCCGGTAAGGCCTTCAGAATTAATGCTGAAATCCAGCATATATTCTCCCGGTCTCATGGCATAACGGTATTCCAGATATTCCTTGTCTGAAACCTTCAGTTTCATGGAAAGGATCTGATTTCCGTTATTTTCGGTTAATTCCGGCTCAAAAAATAGATTCTCTGTATTAAGCGTTCTGCCATCAGTAGTACTGAAGGTTATATTAAGTGAAGCATTCCCGTCTTTTATAAGGTAAACCGGAATAGAATCATAAGTTTTGAAATTCTTTAATCGGGCTTCTTCAATATAACCACCTTTATTGGCAACCTTTAAAATTAAAAGATCGTTCTCTATGGTAGTTGTACCACCCTGGGCTGAAGGTAGAGTTTCAGAATAACCAAAAGCTCCAAGGCGTCTTTGAGCATCTGCCAGTGCCGTAGAATCATTCGAAGGGCGATTATCCTGTATTTCAGGAGTACGGGTTTCTGTATCCTTCTTTTCAGGAACAACCTGTTCGGTTGTGATCTCATTAGTATCTGTCTCTTCAGGAGTGTTATTGTAAAGCATCCAGAGTAGGATACCTCCAATTAAAATAAATCCAATTATGGATTGAATGTCAATTTTCTTTTCTTCCATTATTTAATTTTGCTTAATCTTCCTTGTCAAAAAAATGACCAACTTTTACTTCTGTGCCATCTTGGCATTTTTATTTTCCTGTGAATATAAATGAGCGGCCTTTACAAAGGATACAAAAAGTGGATGTGGATTGGCAACAGTACTTTTATATTCCGGATGATATTGAACGCCGATGAACCATGGGTGATCTTCAAGTTCAATAACTTCAACCAAACCGGTTTCCGGATTAATACCAGTACTTGCCATCCCGGCATTTTCTAATTGTTCCTGATACTCATTGTTATATTCATAACGGTGGCGATGTCTTTCCTGGATCAAATCTTTTCCATATACATCATGGATAGTAGACTTTTCGCGCAAACTACACTCCCAGGCTCCAAGTCTCATGGTGCCACCTTTATGGGTAATCTCTTTTTGTTCCTGCATTAAATCAATTACAGGATGTTTAGTTTCCGGATCCATTTCAGACGAATTGGCTCCTTTTAACTGAAGTACATTTCTGGCAAATTCTATAACCGCCATTTGCATTCCCAGACAAATTCCCAGGAATGGCATTTTATTCTCACGGGCGTATCTTACCGCATCGATCTTGCCTTCAATTCCTCGTTCACCAAATCCAGGTGCAACAAGAATACCATCAAGATGACTTATCTTATTATGAATGGTACTGTCATTGATAAATTCAGAATGGATGTATTCCACTTTTACCGAAACTTCATTCTCAGCTCCGGCGTGTATAAATGCTTCCAGGATGGATTTATAAGAATCCTGTAATTCTACATATTTACCAATAAGGCCAATGTGAACTTCTGCTTTTGGATTTTTATGTCTTTTAAGGAACTGGTTCCATCTTTCCAGATTTGGTGTAGTATCATCCGGAAGTGCTAATTTCTTCAATACCACGGTATCCAGACCTTCCTTAAGCATCATATTTGGAACGTCGTAAATGGTAGGAGCATCGATACTTTGGATCACCGCTTCCTGTCTAACATTACAGAAAATAGCCAGTTTACGTCTTATATCATCAGAAAGTTCGTGCTCAGTTCTGCAAACAAGAATGTCGGCTTTAATTCCACTTTCCATTAGTGTTTTCACACTATGCTGCGTTGGTTTTGTTTTAAGTTCCCCGGCAGCCGAAAGATATGGTACAAGGGTTAGATGGATCACAAGAGCATTATCATCACCAAGTTCCCATTTTAGCTGTCTAACTGCTTCGATGTAAGGCAGAGATTCAATATCTCCCACGGTTCCACCAATTTCGGTAATAACGATGTCATAATCCCCGCTGTTTCCAAGGATCTGAATACGTTCTTTAATTTCGTTAGTGATATGCGGTACCACCTGTACGGTTTTACCAAGAAATTCCCCACGCCTTTCCTTATCAATTACACTCTGATAGATTCGGCCGGTAGTAACATTGTTAGCCTGAGAGGTATTTACGTTCAGGAATCGCTCATAATGACCAAGATCAAGATCGGTTTCTGCACCGTCTTCAGTCACATAGCATTCTCCATGTTCATAAGGATTTAAAGTTCCCGGATCTACGTTTATATACGGATCCAGTTTCTGAATAGTAGCCCTAAAGCCCCTTGCCTGCAATAATTTTGCTAAAGAAGCGGCGATGATCCCTTTACCAAGGGAAGACGACACACCTCCGGTTACAAATATATACTTGGTATTGGCCATTTTAGTTGTTTTGTTGTGTTGTTTTATTCAGGGCGCTAAATTACAAAGAAGAATAGAAAAACAGGCCAATTAGAAAGGCTAATATTGTGAGGTATTTAACAGCAGATTATTTACGAAAAGATGGGCTGGGATAGCGTATTCTTATTTGCCTTAAAAGGCCCTCAAGGCTATTCACCTTTAGTTCAAATACCTGTTGCATCTGGTCTCCCAGTTTGCCGGGAGGGAAACCTTTTTGCCTGAACCAAACAAAATAAGGTTCCGGGATGTCAGATAAATAATATCCCTTATACCTGCCAAAGTGCATTTTCGCGTAGGCGAGCTCCAGAAGTTTTTGAGGATCGGGTTGCAGTTTAATAAGCTTTTAAATGTTCCGAAATTTCTAAAAATTTCTTCTTATTCATGGGCTTTACGACATATTTTATTACACATGGGTATTCTTTTGCTTTAGCCTGATCGAAATTACTGGTGCTGCTGCTTAAAATTATGATAGGATGACTTTTTTTCCTTAACCTCATGGCATCCAGAAATTCCCATCCGTTCATTTCAGGCATATTAAGATCCAGAAATATCAAAGCTTTTTCTTCTTCAACTACAACATCAAGTGCTTCTGCGGGGTTGGTAAAATCTATAACTCCATCTGTAAAGCCTTCCAGCTGAAGCAATTTTTTTGTTATGAAATTGGATATTGGTTGATCATCAACCAGATAAATTTTATTCATGGCATTAAGACCTTAAAGTCTTTTATTAAGGGTAAAACCTGGTAGGGTAATAAAATTGGTACCTGTAAGGCTATTAGCTGTTAAAGCTAAATGAAAATTCAGAATATCTCATCCAAACAGGATTTTTAATTCGGCTGCAAAGATACGAATTCTTTTGGTTTGAATCCTCCTAAAGAGATGTACAGAAAACCTGACTTTAAAATACAGCTGAGGGTAGAATTTTAGGCCTCTAAGCGTGAGAATTGACGTTAAATATTTCGTAATCTTTAGCAGGTCTATAAAGGTATCTTTAGTTTTAAGGTTCAAAAATCATATAAAATCATATGGCAATATTTGGTTCCCTGATCAAGAGTTTGATCGATATAAAAGATACGCTAACTTCTGAAGGTGAAGCAGAAAAAGAGCAACTGGAAGTGCTAAAAGATCTTTTGAACAAAGCAAAAGACACCGCTTTTGGTAAAGCATACCAATTCGATAAAATTCTGGAATCTGAAGATATACGTAAAACTTTTGCGGAGACGGTTCCTTATTTTGATTATAACAAGATTCATGAAGAATGGTGGCATCGCTACCACAAAGGAGAAGAGGATGTTACCTGGCCGGGAAAACCACCATATTTTGCTTTAAGCTCTGGTACAACGGGGAAATCAAGTAAGAGAATCCCGGTTACAGATGATATGGTGGAATCTATTAGAAAAGCTGGGATCAAACAGGTGAGCGCATTGAGTAATTTTGATCTTCCTGCAGATTTCTTTGAAAAAGAGATCATGATGCTGGGAAGTTCTACAGATCTGCATAAAGAAGGAGACCATGAAGAGGGAGAGATCAGTGGGATTAGTGCGAGCAACATTCCTTTTTGGTTCAGAAGTTATTATAAACCCGGCGAGGAGATCGCTAAAATTGATGAATGGGATGAGCGGGTGCAAAAAATTGCAGAAACCGCTAAAGATTGGGATATAGGCGCTTTAAGCGGAATCCCGTCCTGGATGGAGCTTATGCTAAAGAAGGTAATTGAATATCATAATGTAGATAACATCCACGATATTTGGCCAAATCTTCAGGTTTATGCTTCCGGTGGAGTGGCTTACGAACCTTATGAAAAAAGTTTTAATGCCTTACTGGGGAAACCGGTTCAGGTAATTGATACCTACCTTGCTTCAGAAGGCTTTCTGGCTTTACAAAACAGACCGGATACTTCCTCCATGAAGTTGATCACAGATAATGGGATATATTTTGAATTTGTTCCGTTTAAACCGGAGTATATAAAAGAAGATGGTTCTATAACCGACGATGCACCGGTTATTCAATTAGAAGATGTAGAGGAAGAAAAAGACTATGTGCTGTTAATTTCTACAGTTAGCGGTGCCTGGAGATATCTTATTGGCGATACTATCAAGTTTACCGATAAAGAGAAACATGAGATCCGCATTACCGGGAGAACCAAATTTTTCCTCAATGTTGTAGGATCTCAACTATCGGTAAATAAAATGAATGATGCGGTCAAGGAACTGGAGAACATTTTCGATATCAAGATCCCGGAGTTTGTAGTAGCTGCAAAAAGGGCAGAAGATGGCGAATATTACCATTACTGGTATTTGGGAACTGTAGATAAGGCTGATAACGAAAAGCTTGCCGATGCATTGGATAAAGCATTGATGGAGGCAAATAAGAATTATAAAGTTGCCAGATCCAAAGCTTTACACGGGGTGAAAGTAACTACCATAGACCCTAATATGTTCCATGAGTGGAATGCGGTTAATAAGAAAAAAGGCGGGCAGGTGAAAATGGAGAAAGTAATGAACGAAGAAAAACTTGCTCGATGGGATGAGTTTTTAAAAGAAAAGGGCGCACTTAATTAATGCGCCACTTCTTCATGGATCTCATCGATAAGGACCATAATTTCTTCCTGAGAAAGATATAGGTTCTGTATTCTGTTCTTATAATTTTCAGACAGGTGGGAATGATTTAAAATAAAATCTTTCGTAGCGATTATTTTATCTCCAAGGCCATGGTTTACGGCATAAGTATCTGCTATCCTTTCAGCCTCCCGGATATAATTCTTCGAGGTAACATATTTTATCCCAAACCAGATAAGTCCTGCGCCTGTCCTGTCACGGTAGTCCATTATATGACCCAGTTCATGACCTAACCAACCTATTAGAACATCTGACGGAACTTTGGAAAGGTCAAAAACCTCGTCTTCAATTCGAAACTTTTCATTTATGTAGATTATATAACTCCTGTTCTTGCGCTTTTTAAAAAGACCACCCAGTTTTGGCTGAGCCTGCATAAAAGACTTCTTAATGTTCTTTTTAAATTTAAATTCGATAGGAGTATCCTTCAGTTCTGGATAATGCCCAAGGGCAACATAGGCTTCCCTCCAGATTGACTCCGGAACTATTTTATTACTGAACTTTAAACTATCTTTTTGCTGCATAGGTGTAGACTGTGCATAGCATGCCGGTAAGAATACCAAAAAGCTGATTATTAATGTGAAACTTTTTAAATAGCCTGCCATATAATTTTCTATTTATTCAAAATACAACAAAATTGATGCCTGCTAAAAATTATAATTTTAAAATAGACTTAAAATATTCAGTATTAAAACCAAAAAAAAGAGCAGTAAAAAATACTGCTCCTTCAATAATTACAATTGACAATCTACTTAGCTTTTCATGATCTGTTGCAATCTCTGCTGCAATTCGGCATTACTTCTAAGGGCCATCGCGAGTTGCTGGTATCTTTCCAGACTAAGCTCACTTTCCTTTATGATGTTCTCCATTTTTTTCTGAATTTCAGGCTGGATGGATTGAAATTCTGCGATCACTAAAGCATATTTTTTATCCTCAACTTCGGTAGTTTCGATATTTTTATTTGGATCTGATTTTGCTTCGTGGATGGCGTTAAACCTTTTTAATTCAAGATCCTCTTCCTGAACTACGGCAAGCATTTGTTGCTGCGCCTGTTGATTTACCATGCGCATTTGTTGGAACACCTGAGCAAATTCGGTTAACTCATCCTTACTCACTTCTACAGATTCCTGTTGAGGCAAAGTTGTAGTTTGAGCCATCGTGGTGGCAGTTCCAAGTGCCATTACAATACATAAACTGCTTATTAACTTCTTCATTTTTTTACCTTTTAAATTTAAAAAACGGAAACTATGAAGGCTAATATTCCTAACCAAGGCTTTAAGAAAAGGAACCAATTAGTTAAGTAATATTTAACGGGAAATACTCGTGGGTGTTAAAAGGAAAAGTGAGCAGTGGTCATTACCATTACTCCTTCCTAATGTTTTTTTCGTAGAGTTCGATCCATTCCTTGGCCGAGATTTTTGCAGCTAGTTCACCTATTAATTCAAATGGGATCTCGTCTAACTTTTTTAACCGAATACAGCTTTTGCCCATATCGGCTTTTTTGCCAACACGTTTTTTATATTCTGAAGAAAACCAGTCATGAAGATCTTTATCGGCATAAATTCCCGAATGATAAACCCCGATGAAATTTTTTTGGGAAGCCAGATTCATATAAGGTAATGGAAGCTCCGGCGTGCAGTGATAGCCTGGCGGATAGACTGAATGTGGAACCACATATCCAATCATCCCGTAACTCAGGGTTTCTTCAAAGCCTTCAGGAATATTATCCCTAATAAGCTGCCGTAATTTATTAAGGGCATCGTGTCGCTCTGATGGAGCATGGGAAATATATTCAGCAGGGGAAGAGGCTTCTATTTTCATAAGTACCGGATTAACTTTAAAGTTACTCAAAATAATTTATCCAAAATAGCAGGAACTCAGATTCGTCGGGGAGTTTTGAGAAGGTGAAATAAACCAAAAACAGGGCCCAGGGCGAGAATTGGAAGCAGGAGGTATAGGTCAATAAATTCAGAAATAAAACTAAAGATTTGAATACTGAAAATCGTAATTAAAAACCCTATTCCATTAACTATGGTAAGCGCGGTTCCACGAGATTCAGGATCTGTATTGCGCGCGACAAGGGTGGAGAAAAGAGGAGAGTCTGCTACCACCATTATTCCCCACAAGATCAAAAACATGACAAGGATTTCTTCTGAATTTTGAATTAATATAAATGGTGAAAGTAGACAACAAAGTCCTGACAATAATAAAGCAGCACCCGCGGTTTTTTTGACTCCGGCCTTTTCAGAAATAAAACCAGCTATTACACAACCCAATGCTCCGGCACCAATAATTAAAAATGAGAAAAACGAAATACTGAAATGTACTGAAGGATGTACTTCTCTATATAAAATAAGAATTACGGGGATAAAAGCCCAGAATGTATACAATTCCCACATATGTCCAAAATAAGCGAAGGCTGCACTTTTAAATTTCCTGTTTCTGAAGATTTTGGAAACCAGTTTAAAATCGGGAGTTGTTCTTCGCATTATTAATGGGCCGTCTTTTATAAAAAGTAAAATGAAAATTCCACCTAATAGTGATAGGAGGGAGGTAGTTAAGATCACGTAATCCCATTTAAATTCAATTTTCCCGGTTACTTCTTTAATAAGATGTGGAAAGGCAGTTCCTAAAACCAGAGCTCCTACTAAAAAACCCAGCGATCTGCCTAAACCTTCCCGGTAATAATCTGCCGCGATCTTCATACCCACGGGATAGATCCCGGCCAGTGCTAAACCGGTA
Source organism: Christiangramia aquimixticola (assembly GCF_048285835.1). NCBI lineage: Bacteria > Pseudomonadati > Bacteroidota > Flavobacteriia > Flavobacteriales > Flavobacteriaceae > Christiangramia > Christiangramia aquimixticola. The sequence goes on along the minus strand of NZ_JBLVTL010000001.1, from coordinate 313,829 downwards.
AGGAACCTTAAAATGATCAATGAAATTAGATTATTATCCTGCCATAAAATTCCCAGATTAAAAAGTGCCCCGGCTAATGCACTAAAAAAAAATAATCTGGAAGGTGAGTACCTGTCTGATAAAGTGAAAAATGCAAAAATCAGGGATCCAAGGATAAAACCCAATTGAACTGCTGAGGTTAGATGCCCCATCGCTGTGACAGGCAGATCAAAATTCTGGATAAGCTCAGGCATTACCGCATTTCCGGCGAACCACAGCGAAGTACAGCAAAATTGTGCTATTACAATAATGGGTAATATCTGAAAAGGAACCTTAGGCAATGGAAATTCAGTCTGTTTCAGATATTAATTATTATTGTTTGGAAAGCTAATTTAATCTTTTAGATTTTCCTCCTTAAGGTTCAAATCTTTATCTCTTAAATATTTATTCAGAAAAAGAAGGATCTGTTTGTAACCCTTTATCTCATTTTCCTTTTTTATAAAACCATGCCCTTCATCTTCAAAAACCACATATTCTACGGGGACATTATTAGCCCTGACAGCTTCCACAATTTCGTCAGATTCTATTTGTAAAACTCTGGGGTCATTAGCACCTTGAAGCACCATAACCGGATTCTTAACCTTTTCAGCATGAAATAAAGGAGAGATTTTTTTTAATCGTATTGAATCTTGGGTATTTGGATCACCAAGTTCTTCATAAAGCGCTTTTTTATAGTCTTCCCAGAAAGGAGGAATCGAGCGCAATGTACGAATCCAGTTAGTTACTCCAAAAATATTTACCCCTACTTCAAATTCATCCGGAGCAAAGGTCATGGCTGCCATGGTCATATAACCGCCATAACTACCACCTATGATTCCTATTTGATCTTTGTTTATATAGTCCTGAGACTGCAGCCATTTTTTACCATAGATAATATCCTGAAGATCTTTTTCTCCATGATTTTTGTCATCCATTTTATAAAAACTTTTTCCATAGCCGCTACTTCCCCGGTTATTTACAGCCAGTATTGCATATCCATGATTTACTAAATATTGAATCAAGGCAAAATAACTAACCCGGGATTGACCACCGGGCCCACCATGAACCCAAACCAGGGCCGGTTTTTTATTGTTTGGAGATGCATTTTTAGGCTTATAAAAGATCGCAGGGATTTCAAGATCATCAAATGACTTATAGCGAACCACTTCTCCAGCAACCAAGTCATTAGGATCAATTTCCGGGTTTAGTGTCCTGGTAAGTTTTTGTACCTCTTTAGTTATCAAATTATAAACGTAAATGTTGTTAGGGGTTTTAGAAGTCCCAACCGTTAGCCTTAATAAATTCTCGCTATCTGAAAATTTTGCAGCTACTATATTGCCATCTGAAAATTCTGGCCTATCCAATTGCTCATTGTTCTTTTCATCTCTAAGGATTAGTTTATTTGATCCATCTTCGTTAATAGCAATCACTCGGTATTTATCATTTTTGCTTAGGGTACTGTACATCACATCCCAATTTGTTTCGAAGACAACAGCTTTAATTTCAGTGGATATGTCGTATGACATCAGTTTATTAAATTCTCCTCCATGATCTGTGGTAAAGAATAATGCAGTTTCTTCTTTATTAAAACCAGTAGGAGAATAGGAAGATCCTGGTTTGGATATCTCAGTTAATTTATCTGAAGCTTTATCATATAAAAAAAGCTTGTTTTCACTGGTCGTGATAGGTTGATTTAAGACAATATATTTTCCTGACGGTGATACATCAGAAATCATAAGACCATTTGAGTTTTCATATAGCAATTCTGGCTCCCAATCTCCAATTTTCGCGCGGTAAAGATCGAAGTAACGTGAATCTCTTTTGTTGGATAAGTAAAACAGAAATTGATTGTCCACGCTCCACCCCAGGAAATTAGCTTTTTCCTTCTCACCCGGAGTTAGATCCTGGGTAGAACCGTCTGGTTTTAACAGGTATAAATGATCTAATTCATTCCCTCCTTTATCTGCAGAGTAAAGGATGTCATTTGTTCCGGGAACATAGTCAACGGCAAAAAGGGATTCATCCTTGGAAGTGGTAATTGGTCTTATGGTTTGTTCGGAAAGATCTATCTCATATATATTGAAAATACCCGACTCATCTGAACTTATAAGTAATTTGGTTTCATCGTTTGAAAACTGGCCACCACCTATTCGAGTATTTTCATAGAACTGTTCAATGCTGTATTTTTTCGGTTCTTCTTGCTCCTGGGCAATCATAGTTGCAGTAAGCAAAAAGATGAGGTATTTCATCTGTTTCATCTGAGATAAAAATTGGTTAATAGTTGAAAAACAGATAAATATACGAAAAAAGTCAGGCGTTTTTATACCTTCATAAATCTAGGGGTTAGATGAAATTCTGATTGTTATTGGTAAGTTCATGAACTTCCTCACCGGTATGTTTGGTAGCAGCAGGTTCAAATAACATTACGTGCACTTCCTCTTCTGCAATTGGTTTGTGTTCAACACCACGCGGTACTATAAAAAATTCATTTTCGTTCAATTCAACCATGCGGTCGCGAAATTCTATCTTTAACCTTCCCTTAATGATCAGGAACATTTCATCTTCATCTTTGTGCGAATGCCAGATAAATTCACCTTTAAGTTTTGCAAGTTTGACCTGCTGGCCATTCAGTTCTCCCACGATTCTGGGGTTCCAATGGTCAGAAAATTTACTCAGTTTTTCTTTTAAATTTACTTTATTCATCATCTTGAGGGATTTTATGGTCGTAGCTTAATACTCTTTTAAGATCCATTCTTTCTCTTGTAATATCCAGATATGGGTGAATTTGGCTATGCTGGTACGGTGTAAGGATTTTCCGTTTTCCTGGATATAAAATTCGTGTTCACCTTTTTGAATGGCTCCATATAATTTGCCATTGGTAAATAAAGGATATACCTCAAGGCTGGAATCATTGAGTTTTCGAATAGGTTTAGCATCAGGGTTAGAACAAATATTCGATTTTAAGGCATTCAAAAAATCGGTTTTATTAGTTGTAAGTCCGCCCTGATCGTGAAAGAATTCAAGATCTTCACTAATGAAGTCCTCAATTTTATCAATTTCACATCTATTGAAACCACGTTCAAAAAGTAAACTATCCCTTGATTTTAATTGCTGGAATAATTCCGATTCCCGGTTCACCTGAGCACTGCCGTTATGCAGGGCAAATGCACAAATTAGAAAGAGCAAGTATTTCATATCGGCATTAATTTTTCATTAACCACAAATAGGATTCAGTAAAATTTTCAGCCCACATGCTTTCATTATGTTTTCCTCCTTCAATAATTTTAGTTTGAATTTGAGCGGGATCTAGACCTTTCTCATTTAAAATTTTGACCATTCTTTTTAGATCAGGGACCATTTCGTCAGATTCTTCAGTCCCAACAAGAAAATAGAATTTGGTGGTATTATCAAATTGAGTTTCTTTGGTTAAATCATAAATCTTTTCATTAAACCAGAAAGACGGTGAGTAAACTCCAACTTTACCGAATATGTCAGGATATTTCAATGCTGCATAATAAGAAATTAATCCACCAAGGGAAGAGCCAAATATCCCGGTGTTGCTTTGGTCTTTAAGCGTTCGGTAATTTTCGTCTATATAAGGCTTTAATGTTCTAACAATAAAATTCACATATGCATCACCCTTGCCACCACCATAATTTTCATGTGGAAAAGGAGTTAATTCATCTATACGTTTTTCTCCACCGTGTTCAATCCCCACAATAATAGCTTTAGGCTCCTGGATGCTATCCAGACTCTCATCAATCTGCCATTCTCCTACATAGGAGGTTTCTTTATCAAAAAGGTTTTGTGCATCGTGCATGTAGATCACGGGATAGTGCTTATCTGTTTTCTCATATCCGGCCGGTAGATAGATCCATATCTTTTTTTTAAAACAATCTTCTCCGGTTTCTAACTCAAAAGTATTCACATTTACAGAAGCGGTACTTTGAGAAAATGCATAAAATGTGAGAAAAGACAGGAGGATGGAAATTAAAACTTTGTGATGCATTCTGAAATTTTAGTTTAAAGAACTCAAAGTAAGTTTAAGTTGGGTTAAATTGCAATAATGTGAAAAGATTCTATTTGAATTTTTTGTAACCATCAGGTAATGTTTATTTATAGGTTAAAATTTGATTGAAGAGAAAACAATTGAATAGTCTTTTACGTTTAAAGAAAGGATAGTAATAATTAAAAATAAGGAGTATGAAAAATTTAAAAATCTATGGACTGTTGCTAAGCTCTTTAATGTTGCTGGCATCATGTAATGATGATGAAGGGGTGACCCAGTTGGAGATGGATTTGAATTCAAAATTCGTTAAGGCAGATGTGCAGGTAAGCACTTCGAGTCTTCCCCAGAGGATTCTTAATTATATTAGTTTGAATTATCCCAATGTAACCATTCATAAGGCCGAGATCGAGGATAATAATAACTATGAGGTTTATTTGAGTAACGGACTGGAATTGATCTTTGATTCTGAAGGGAACTTCCTGGGAATA
>NZ_JBLVTL010000001.1:308913-309282 GCF_048285835.1 Christiangramia aquimixticola | reverse complement strand
ACATATCCCGTTATCACAAATTCCGGAGAAAATCCTCACTTTTATAGAAACCTATTTTCCTGGTTCTGCCATTAAAGAGGCTGAACGTGAAAATAACGGAAATTACGAAATCGAACTTGAGAATAAAATAGAGCTTATCTTTGATGCAGACGGCAATTTTTTAGGTCAGGGAGAAGATGAAAATGAGAATGAAGATGATATAAATATCGATCCTGCTGATCTTCCACAGAATATTCTCGATTATATTGCTGAAAACTATCCTAACAATACTATCATTGAAGCCGAGATCGAGGATGATGGAAATTATGAGGTTACCCTGAATAATGGGGTAGAACTGGAGTTCGATTCCCAGGGGCATTTTTTAAGTGC
>NZ_JBLVTL010000001.1:287813-308864 GCF_048285835.1 Christiangramia aquimixticola | reverse complement strand
ACAGATGACGATTAATTAAAAATTTTTGAGAACCGGGCCCTGAAATAGGGCCTTTCTATTTACATTCAAAACACCCTAGCAGAGGTGAGTTTTCTAAATTCACATCGTCTGAACCTTTCAGGGCTTCGGTTAATTTTCCCTGTTCCTGGATTATAGCATGGAAGGAACTCGCATACTCCTTTAGTTTATTTCTTCTGCTTTTTAATTTTCCAAATATTTCGGTCTTGTCCAGATTTACAATCGGTTCCGGCCAAACTTTAAAAGTTGCTTCAATTCGCTCATCGGTTAGCAGATTTTGAAGGATCTCTGCCTGTCGTATAAAGTCATGTTCAGTAGTGTTTATTAGAAAATACCTGTCAAAAGGATAAACAAGTCCTTCCATATAATCAATATCTTCTTCAAAAGGCCTCACCAGTGGCTCTATATTTTTATTGGTAATTATTGTAGGAAGAACACCCTCAAGTTTAAAAAAGGCGTTATCGCGGTCACCGGCCATGGGAATGGCTTTGATTTTGTTTTCCTTCTCCTGAAGGATCCAGCCCCATTGCTCGGCATGCCTGTCCCAGTCTCCGATAAACAGATCAAATAACCTTGCACGGATAAGGGCATCCTTATCAATACTAAGTTTATCTCCCAATTCAAGTTTTAGTTCCTGAAGCTCATCTGTCTCAACGATCTCTTTGACATCGTTAAAATTTGTCCAGTTCTTTTTACTCTCGGTTTCATATTCCAGCAGGTAAATACGGTTCCCGTATTTCTCGTTATAATTTCCCAAACCATCCTGTTTTGGAACAAATACCATATTTGGGTTAGTATGCATAACTCCAGCGATATCTGCCAGTCTGGCTGCGAGAATGGCTCCATAAGGGTGTTGGCCGGAAATACCATCTACAATGATATTTTCCAATCCCAGAGTTTCGGCAACATCGGGAATAAGTTTATCAGGATCTTTTACCACACTGCGTAGAGTGTACATGATTCCCGCAGGATTTAACAATTTAAGCGAGTGGGTTTGCTTGCCGCCACCTTCTTTTACTATTTTCATTCCACCTTTTAGGGTGTCAAGAAAAACTATGGGTAGTTTTATGGGAGCAGCCCAGGCTTTGCGATAATTCGCGCCTTGCATTAATTCCTTAATGAAGTTGCCTTGATATAAAGTACTTGGCGACACCAGAACAGAGTCAAATTCTCTGAAATCTATATTCTCAAGATCCTCAAAATTCTCGATGGTAGAAGTTTCAAATTTCTTATCGGTACTGGAGGTAGACCAGTAAGTAAGAATCAGGAAAAGAACCAAAATAATTGCTACAAGGGCAAAAACTTTTTTCATTAAAGAATGTTTATCAATTTTGGAAACTAAAGCTATGATTTTGTTAGGAAACTCAGTTTTTTAAAAAGTTATAATATTCCAAAAAAATGGAAAGAGCTTAAAGCCGGGGGGTAATTTAAGAAGTTTTAATAGAAGTGGAAGGCTAATCCATTTGCAAATTGCTTTTTTTATTTCGAAGATCTGTGCCTCCCATTAATAGTGACTTCAAATTTAGAAGGTAAAAGGTCCATCCGGTTTTGCAGCCTACATAAAAATTCATTCTGGACTCTTCATCCTGCGGAATATTTTCCTGAATAAGCCTAAGGATAGTTTGACCGTGTTCTTCTACAACCGACACGCCCACGTCACCGGCTTTTCCAAATTTGAATCTTAAAAATTCTCCGGATTCCGGTTTTAAAATTTTTCCATGTTCTTCAACCGAATCCGGCCAGCCATACCACTGCCAGCGATAGGAATCTCCGGGCTTAAATTTTTCCTCCCGTTTCCTTTTTTCTCCGGAAGGGGTGGTGAATTCAGCTAGTCTAAGAAACCAGGTCTCCAGAGTTTTAGGGGTGGACCATGCCTCTTTAATCTTTTCTGGAGAAATATCTATAGGGATATTTACGGTAAACCTGCTCCAATCTTTTTTACTCTGTTCTTCCATCACTTCTATAACTTAGGTCTGTAATGCGACTCATATAAAGTTATAGAAATTTAATCAGTATAAAGCTATAAAATGTTGTTTGTTAGGGGATTGGATTGCAGTAAAAATATAATTTATGAAGCCTGAACAGCAGGATAATATTTTTTCTTCAGCCAGAAAGACACGCGTACTAATAAAATTAATGCGGGAACTTCTACCAGGGGACCAATTACTCCGGCGAAAGCCTGACCACTATTCAGCCCAAAAACGGCAATGGCGACGGCTATTGCCAGTTCAAAATTATTTCCGGCAGCGGTAAAAGAAATCGATGCATTTTTTTCATAGGAAGCACCCATGGCTTTGCTTAAAAAGAAACCAATAAGGAACATTAAACTAAAGTATATAAGCAACGGGATGGCAATTCTCACCACATCCATCGGGATCTCCACTATTAATTCACCCTTGAGAGAAAACATTAATACAATGGTCATTAATAATGCCACGAGGGTTAAAGGTGAAATGGTAGGAATAAACTTTTCATCATACCATTGTTGACCCTTTAATTTTACCAAAATTAGCCGACTTAGAATTCCAAGTGCAAAAGGAATTCCCAGAAAAATCGCCACACTTTCAGCAATGGTGGCAATAGAAATATCTACGATTGCCCCTTCAAAACCGAAGAGAGGAGGAAGTTTGGTGATAAATAACCATGCATAGAAACTATAGGCAAAAACCTGAAATATACTATTAAGTGCCACCAATCCCGCTCCGTATTCACTGCTTCCTTCAGCCAGATCGTTCCATACCAGTACCATCGCAATACATCTGGCTAAACCAATAAGAATAAGCCCGACCATATATTCCGGATGATCCTGTAAAAAGATCATTGCTAAAAAGAACATTAGAAATGGACCAATAATCCAGTTCAAAATCAGGGAAATACTAAGGACTTTTACGTTCTTAAAGACTTTAGGCAACAGTCTGTATTTTACCTTAGCAAGTGGTGGATACATCATCAAAATAAGGCCGATGGCAATTGGGATATTTGTAGAACCGGAGCTATAGGAATTTATACTCCCGGGAATAGAAGGAAACAAATAGCCTAACCCCACTCCAATACCCATGGCCAGAAATATCCACAGGGTTAAATTTTTATCCAGGAAACTTAACTTTTTTGACATGCTTTATTTGATTTTTTGGAATACATACAACATTTCAGCACCTATCTGGTCCCTTCGTTCATCATACTTTTCTTCTACCTGAGGCGTATTGTCAAAAGCCTTGGGATCCAAATAATCCAAAGGGATTCGTGCATCTGCGCCGGGAATTACAGGACAGTTTTCATCGGCATGAGAACAGGTCATTACTGCCGCGAACAAATTTGATGGATTCTCCGGGCTATCATATAATTTTGAATAGCAAATAAGAGGAGACTCCTGTTCGCTGTAAAACATTTTAATTTCAGGATTTGTCTCTGTAGTTTTTTCACTTTTAAAACCGGCGCGAGCCATGGAGTTTATAGCGTTAGCATGAAATGCAGTTACTTCAGTCCCCCCGGAGAAACATTCTGTAGGAATATTATAAATTTTTGAGGCTAGATGTGCCCATATTTGCGAAAACTGACTTCGACGGGAATTATGGGTGCAAATAAAATTTAATCGAACAGGAAGATCTGCATCCTTTTTATCCTGAATAAAATCAATAAGATTTTGTAAGATTTCTTTCCTTTCTAGAGGAATTTCGGCCTTTTCAAGCTCCTTGATTTTCTGTTCCAGCGTTGGGAAAAGCTTAGTGTGCGACATGGTTAAATATTAGCAACATCCGGTGCCAGGGGCACAGGAAGTATTTTGTAATTCAGATAATTTAACTTTGGGTTTTTGAGCAGGTACACCACACTTGTCCTGAGCCAGACATGCCGTTTGGGTATTTATCAATTGGAATTTCTGACCATTAAAATCCAAAGCATATTTACTAATAGATTCTCCCTGATACTCAACCTCAATTTCCACGTCGTTTAGCTGAAGTTTCTTTTGTGCAAGTTCTACAATGCTCGCTAATTTTTCAGGATGAAGTCTGTGATTATAATCATTTTCTTCCCAGAGCTGGAATGATATTTTTTCTTCATTGCGTAAAGTTCCGCCGCAATCGATGAAATGTTTTGAAATTTTCCCCACTTCAGTAACATGAAAATGTTCCGGAACCAATTCGCCATTAGGTAGTTCGAAATATACCTTTTCGAGACCCGATAAATTATGTAAGAATTCTGATAGTTTCATAATTGATTATTTTAAAATAATGATTTTCAGTAAAAATCAGGAGCAGGGCCTGGAGGCTGAATTATCAATTTTATTGAATAATTCATCAAAAAGCATATGCACCTGCTTCCATTTTTCAGGATTTATACAATAACTCATGGAAACTCCTTCAATATTTCCCTGAATTAATCCCAGGTTTTTAAGTTCGCGTAAGTGCTGGCTAATAGTTGCCTGTGCTAAACCTAATTCATTTACCAGTTCACCATTTATACATTTATCAGCTTCCAGAAGAAACTGGAGAATAGCTATACGGGCCGGATGCGCAAAGGCTTTCGCTACCGTCGCCAATTCATTCTGTTCTTTACTGAAGAGTTCAGTTTTGGTAATTCCCATTTGTGTTATTATTACATTGCAATATTACGATAAAGGTTTTGAAATTTATAATTATTGAGATAATAAAATCCTTAAAATATCAAGTTCATTCTGTTATAATTGATCTGAAGCTTCAGTTGAAGGTTATAATAAAGGGTTAATTTTTCTGAAAAAATTAACCAAACCTGGAGACCGATATTCATAAATCTCAGTTAATTATCATAAAACCAACAATGCCTTAACTCTTCATTGACAGGTAGTAAGGTAGGGAGTGTGTAATTTCACAGTATCAACCTAAACTACTGTCTTATGAAAAGCTTCAATAAAATAAGGAATTCGTTTCTATATATTTTTAGTAGTGTAATGCTAATAGCATGTAATTCTAATACGCAGGTTACAGCGCCACAAGTTTCTAAGGAAGATCATCTTGCGATGAGAAACCCGGTGATCAAAAAGGAACCTAAAACTTTTAGAAAAGAGATTAAGTATATTATCGATACCTTAGATACACGAAAAAAAATTGATAGTCTTCTCAATGCTTATCCAGAAGATCAGTTAAAAACTATTCTTGCTCTAAACAGAATCGAGAAAGCAAATCTTAGACCGGAGCGTCCAATCGTAATACCAGATTGTGTGTCTGAAGATTTCAATGCCTACAGTCCTTTCCCTGAAACCGTGGAAACTATAAAGTGTATCCCAAAAACAGTACTGATCAATCAAAGAGTTCAGGCTTTCGGACTATACGAAAATGGAGAGTTGGTTAAATGGGGGCCGGTAAGTACCGGAAAGAAATCCACTCCAACTCCAAATGGATTGAATTACGGGAATTATAAAGCTAAAAGAAAGATAAGTACCGTGGATCCCTCATGGGTTCTACCATATTACTTCAATTTTATGAATATGGAGGGTGTAGGAGTACACCAGTATTCTTTACCCGGTTATCCTGCCAGTCACGGTTGTGTAAGATTGTATATGGATGATGCCAAATATATTTTTGATTGGGCCTCTATGTGGGAATTAGAGAATTCCAAAATTGAAAAAAATGGAACCCCATTTATGGTATTTGGAGAATACGATCATTCCGCGGACAAACCATGGTTAAATCTGTCTCAGAATATGAGAGCCAACGACCTTACTCAGGAAGAATTAGATACATTAAAAGAATACGTGGAAAACTACCAGAGCGATCCGCGAAACTTTCACAATATTGCTTCTAAAAAGAAAGAAGCTGAATTAGCCCAGGCTTAAAAACGTTTGTTTTTAATAAATTAGCCGGTAAAACTTAATTAGATGATAACGATTAAATTTTACCGGTTTTTTAGTGCCTTAATTTTAATTTTCTGTGCCATTAATTTGAATGCACAGGAGACAGAAGTGATGATCAGGGCGAAAGCTAAAGATGCCAAGTTTATTGGGTCATCTATTGGTGGGGCAAAAATTATTATTAGAGAGGCACTGACCGGCGAAATCTTAGCGCAGGGCCTTACAACCGGAAGTACAGGGAATACTGACAAAATAATGAAGCAGGACTGGAAAAGGGGTGAAGATCTTGCTGAAGAGAGCACAGCTGGCTATAAAGCTACATTAAACCTTAAGGAACCTGTATTTGTTACAATTGAAGCCATTGCACCTGTTAATAAAAAGCAGGCCCGGGCAATTTCAAGTACTCAGCTGTGGTTAATTCCGGGCAAACATATTACAGGCGATGGAATTGTTCTTGAGGTTCCGGGGTTTGTAATTGATATTCTTTCTCCGCAAACTCATAATTCTTTTAAAGAATCAGAAGAAATCACCATAAGCGCCAATATCGTAATGATGTGCGGTTGCCCTGTGGAAAAAGATGGCTTATGGGGTGCTAATCAATATGAAGTCAAAGCTGTTTTGAAAGATGCCAGGGGAGAGCAAACAATGCTAACTCTGGATCAAAAAAATACCGCAAGCTATTTTGAAGGCAAAACATCTCTGGCGAAGGGATTATATGAATTGATGGTTTATGCCTATGATCCCGTAAGCGGAAACACGGGAGTGGAAAAAACCAATATTATCATCAACTAAGGCTGGCAAGGCCAAGCTCGGCAATTGTTCTTAAAACGCCATTGTCATTATTATCATGTGAGGTCACAAAGTTGCTGGCTTCAATAATTTCGGGATGCGCATTTTTCATAGCATAGCTATGTTTTGCAACTTTCATCATTTCCAGGTCGTTTAAATAATCACCAAATACCAGGGTTTCTTCAGGCAGAATATTAAGTTCTTCCTGAATTCCTTTAATAGCATTTCCTTTATTGGCATTTAGGGCCGTAATATCTATAAAGACCTTTGCGGCGATGGCAACTTTAAACCTATCGGTATAATTCACAAAATGAGGGTAGGTGTGATCTTCAACTCCGTTAAAATTACACAACGTAACTTTTAAGAATGTATCGTCTACCTGGCAAAGATCATCTACAATTTCAAGACGTTCGTAAAACTGAGTGATCTCCTGATGAAACTTTTCATCTTTACTTTCTATATAAGCTGAATTCTTTCCGCAGAGCACCAGATGAGTGTCATCCAGTTTTCTCCCCATTTCAATAAATTCCAATGCCGATTCCCGGTCTATAGGATTCACATAAAGTTCTTTTCCTTTAAAGGAAACATAAGTGCCATTTTCGGCAAAGAACATGGTTCTGTCTCTTATCTTTTCAAACTTACTTGCAAGGTTGTAAAACTGGCGGCCGCTGGCAATAGAAAACTGAATGCCTTTGGAGGACAATTCTTCTTCCATTCTCCAGAAATCAGGGTGGATCTCATGTTTATCATTCAGCAAAGTTCCGTCTACGTCTGTAACTATCAGTTTTATCATTCTATTCCTTTAAATAAGGAGCAAAAGTAATAGAAAGATTTGCAGTGAGGTAGGAGCTGAATTTAATTTTTTAAATGATTAGATAAGTTCAGTCTATTTTAAGGAATATACTTAATAAAAGGCTGCTAGTATAAGTAGGATATTGCTGGGAACCTTGCTATTCTTTTGAAAATCGGAGTTCCATAGTGGTAGGTTCTTTTTTAAGAAGGGTTTCCCATAATGCTTTAATATTGGCAAGTTTTTCCCGCTGTTTAAGCCTGTATTCGGTTTTATATGCTCTTTGGTCTGCAGTAAATCCATTATAGTCCAAACCAAGATTGTTGGCTATGTATAAAGCCCGGGGAAGATGAAATTTCTGGGTTACCACAGTGGCCTTTTTTATATTGAACAGCTTGCCTGCCCGGTACATGCTGTCGTAAGTATCCAGGCCCGCATGGTCGGCTATAATAAGACTTTCAGGAATTCCCTTTTTTTTGAGATAGTTGACCATTGCTGAAACCTCGTTATAGTCTTCGCTTCTGTGATCTCCGGTTACAAGAAACTTTTGCGCTTTATTATTTCTGAAGAGTTTGATGGCTGTATCCACCCTGTCTTTTAAAATAGGTGAAAGTTTGCCACTGGCATGTACACTTGCACCCAGAATAATAATGGTTTCAGTTTCCGGTAATTTTGAAATATCTGTGTAAATATTTTCAGAAGTTTGGCGGAGGAAAATGGCTTCTATACCCAGGATCGTGAAGATGATCAAAACGATCCCGATCACTGAGAAAACAATGAATTTCTTTAGCCTTTTCATTATGAAATGATGATTGTTATACCGAAGATAGCCATAATAATTTGATGTATTGGTTTAATTTATGAAGTAACGATTTTGGTCATTTTAACATTGTGTACATTTGCAATAATATTTTAGATGTTATGAGTAATATTAAAGCTTTAAACTGGCGATATGCCACTAAGAAATTTGATGAGTCCAGAAAATTAACTGAAGAAAAACTGGAAGTTTTAAAGCACGCTTTTAATTTAACTGCTACTTCCTACGGGTTACAGCCATTAAGAATGCTGGTGATCTCGAACAGGGAGAAGCAAAAACAGTTAAAGGAATTTTCTATGAATCAGGAGCAGGTGGAGAGCGCTTCTCATGTGCTGGTGATTTGTATCGAAAAAGAAGTTGACGAAAAATTTATTAAGACCTATTTCAAAAGGGTAAAGCATATAAGAGAAACTCCGGATGAGGTCTTAAATCCTTTTCAGAATTTTCTGGTAGATGATTTCAGCTCCAAGGCAACTGAAGAAATAGAAGCATGGGCACGAAATCAGGCTTATTTGGCAATGGGAACCTTGCTAACCGTTTGCGCAACCGAAGAGATCGATGCCTGTCCCATGGAAGGTTTTGAACCTGAAAAATACGATGAATACTTAGGCCTGCGGGAAATGAATCTGCAGTCTGTATTGGTATTACCCGTAGGTTACCGCTCCAAAGATGACATGTTCTCGACCTTTAAAAAAGTAAGAAGGCCTCTGGAAGAAGTAATTATTGAGATTGATTAATACTTTACGTATTCTGTGATTTCAAGCCCGTAACCAATCATTCCCACTCGCTTGGTTTGCTCACTGTTGGAAAGCAATTTTATTTTATGGATCTCAAGGTCATGTAGGATCTGAGCTCCAATTCCAAAATCCTTATTGTCCATAGTAACGGGTGGAGCTTTTATTTCGCCTTTTTTCTGATTCTCTTTTAGTTCAGTAATCCGGTTCAATAAATTAGGAGTCTGGTTCGCGGGATTGATAAAAACGATGGCTCCGCGGCCTTCATCATTTATCGCCTTGAACATTCCGTCCAGCTTTTTATCTGCATCATTTGTAAGAGTGCCCAGTATATCATTATTAACAAGGGTAGAATTCACTCTAACCATGATCTCTTCTGAAGGGTTCCAGTGACCTTTGGTAAGGGCAATATGAACCTGAGAATTGGTGGTTTGTTTGTAAGCCCTTAATCTGAATTTTCCAAACCTGGTATTCAGTTCAAAATCTTCTTTTTTCTCGATTAGGCTGTCATGTTGCATTCTGTACGCGACAAGATCTTCTATGGAAACGATCTTAAGATCGAATTTTTTCGCTACTTCCAGTAATTGAGGTAATCTGGCCATGGTTCCATCCTCATTCATGATCTCCACGATCACTCCTGCAGGAGCCAGTCCGGCAAGTCGAGCAAAATCAATGGCTGCTTCAGTATGGCCGGTTCTTCTTAGAACTCCGCCTTCTTTAGCTTTTAAAGGGAAAATATGACCAGGCCGATTAAGGTCGTGTGGTTTGGTTTCCGGATCTATTAAGGATTTGATGGTTTGGGCACGGTCTGATGCAGAAATTCCCGTAGTAACTCCTTTTCCTCTAAGGTCTACAGAAATTGTAAAAGCCGTTTCCATGGGATCGGTATTATTACCAACCATCATTTCCAGTTTTAATTCGTTACAGCGGGGTTCGGTAATGGGAGCGCAAATAAGGCCTCTCCCGTGAGTAGCCATGAAATTGATCATTTCTGGCGTGACCATCTCTGCAGCAGCCAGAAAATCACCTTCGTTCTCCCTGTCAATATCATCTACAACAATGATCACCTTGCCGTCGCGAATGTCATCAATTGCTTCCTGTATATTGTCAAGTTTAACCGAATACTGATTATTCTCTACTTCTGCCATAAATCTTAATTTGTGGCTGCAAAGATATTTATTCTCATTTACTTTTGTTCTTAATGAGACCGGCTTTTTTGAAGAGTTTTTTAAATGGTTCTATCAGATTATCAAATGCAAAGAGTCCCTGGTCTGTGGTTGCGCGGTAAGTAAGATATACGCCCAGTGGTAAAAGGATCCAGGTGGAAAGCCAGGTAGCTACAAACGGCGAAATTGCGCCATTCTCAGCCGAATTTTTGGCGAAAATTCCAATAAAGTGATAAGTCAAAAAGAGAAGTATGGCAATTACAATAGGTAATCCCATCCCACCTTTTCTAATAATCGCCCCTAAGGGAGCGCCAACAAAAAACAGTACTATACAGGCAATGGCCAGGGCATATTTTTCATGCAAGGCAATTTCAAATTTATTGATCTGTTTAATACTGTTCTTAAATTCCTGTTTTTTTAAACCAAGATGCGCAATTGCAGAATTGATGGTTCCCAAAGCCAGATTGGTGATCTGTGCGCCATCATAAGTATCATATTCCGCAAGGATAGAGTTTTCTATGATCACCGCGGTATCCTTAGGTTTAATATTCAGTTTTAAATTACGTAAGCCGGTACGGTCGTACATATTTTCCTTGAAACTGGCCATCTGGTTATTATAGGTGACAGAAAAGGAGTCTATGCTTTCATCAAGTTCTGAAATTTTAAGCATCCCATGAGTAGAGTTATAAGTCTCATCTTCAAGGTCTACATTATTAAAATCTGAAAGGTCAATATTGATGATATATTCGTCAAAATAACTTTTTGTAAAGGGCTTTCTTTTCCGTTTTTCAAAATCGTTCGGCTTAACTTCATCATAATAATTCCCCTCCTTTAAAATCAGGGATAAAACATCAGATTCTGTACTTCCAACCAGTTCACCTTCTCTGGCCTTAATAACAGTGTTATTTCCACCGGATTCTTTCTTTTGATGAATAATCACATCCCTAAGATACTGGTCATTTTCTCCGGTTTTCTCTTCAACCTTGATGTTGAAAGTACCAATATCATTGAAGATCCCTTCAGAAATTGCCATGGCAGGTTTTAATTGGGCAATGTTCTTTCGTAAGTTGATTGATTTGAATTCTGCTGCGGGGATAACATTATTCGAAAAGAAAAATGCCACGAGACTAATAAATACAATAAAGACTGTAAGACTGCGCATGGCTCTTCCCAGCGAAATGCCTGAAGATTTCATGGCAGCAAATTCATAATTTTCAGCAAACGACCCGAAGGTCATTATCGAGGTAAGAAGAATTGTGAGCGGCAATACCAGGGGGACAAGTTTAGGCGAGAAGTATAAAAGGAACTTCAGGATCACTTCCACGTCCAGGTCTTTACCAGCAAGTTCACCAATGTACAACCATATCGTCTGGAGCACAAAGATGAACATGAGTATTATAAAGACCGAAAAAAAAGTTTTTAAAAAACTAATGAGTATGTACCGGTCGAGTATCTTCAATTTAATCTAGTCTGTTAATGTAGTATTCACTGTATCTACCTTCGTTGAAGGTAAACAGATTCTTTGCCAAAGGCTGATTTGTCTTGAAACTTTTGATGGTAATGGTCACTTTGGTACCATTATCCTGAGTCTGGATCAGGTTATAGATATGTTTAGTCTGGCTATCTATTCCAAGCAGGATGTTCTTGATCTCAGCATTGCTGTCTTTAGGAGTTAGCTTTACATACTGGATCTCACGACCTTTTACATTTTGAGCTATATCCATTTGATAGTTATAACCTTCTTCATAAAAACTGAACATTTTAGAAGGGGTAATGCTGTTGCTATCTTCTTCCACATAATTGGAAATGTTTATTTCCTCATCTTCAGGGATAATCGTGTAGATCTTTTTCCCGTCGAACATCTGTGTAGTTCCCATAAGGTTTAGAACATATTTGTCACCATTGATGCTAACATCTCCACGGGTTTCCTGACTCACATTTTCTGCCTGATTCTCAAGTGCATATTTGAACTCGATCACCATGTTGTCATAAGCTTTTACTTTAGATGAGACTTCATTTAAAAGTTTTTGAGCTTTTTGAGAACTTTGAGCCTGTACGTTCATTGACAGTATTGCTGCCAGGATAAATACTAATTTTTTCATTCTGAATTTTTTAATTTTCCGGTTTATCATTTAATAGCTGTTCGAGCGCTACAAGATCGGTTATAAGGACCTGTCTGGCCTTGCTTCCTTCAAAGGGACCTACAATTCCTGCAGCTTCCAGTTGATCAATAATTCTTCCAGCCCGGTTATAGCCTAATTTTAATTTTCTCTGAAGCAATGATGCCGATCCCTGTTGGGCGGTTACGATCACCTCAGCGGCTTCCCTAAACAGTTTGTCTCGCTCGCTCACATCTATATCAACTCCTGTGCCACTTTCCTCACTTTCGTAGGCCGGAAGCAGGTGAGCATCGGGATATGCTTTTTGTGATCCAATAAATTCTGTGATTTTATCCACCTCAGGGGTATCCACGAAAGCACATTGCAGCCTTCTAAGCTCATTACCCTGAGTAAATAACATATCTCCTCTACCAATTAACTGATCGGCACCCTGATTATCTAAAATAGTTCGCGAGTCGATTTTCGAAGTTACCCTGAAAGCAATCCTCGCCGGGAAGTTTGCTTTTATGATCCCTGTAATTACATTTACAGAAGGTCTTTGGGTGGCAATGATCAAATGAATTCCAATAGCACGGGCAAGCTGAGCAAGTCGCGCAATAGGGGTTTCTACCTCTTTCCCGGCAGTCATTATTAGATCTGCAAACTCATCTACAACCAGTACAATATACGGCAGGAATTTATGACCATCATTCGGATTAAGTTTTCGAGCCTTGAACTTGGCATTGTATTCCTTTAAATTCCGGCACATTGCATTTTTAAGCAGGTCATACCGGTTGTCCATTTCAATACACAGCGAGTTCAGGGTGTTGATCACCTTGGTATTATCTGTAATTATGGCCTCACCTGTATCGGGTAATTTGGCCAGGTAATGTCTTTCTATTTTATTAAATAAAGTAAGTTCCACCTTTTTAGGGTCGACCAGTACAAATTTAACCTCTGCCGGATGTTTGCAATATAGGAGAGAGGTAAGGATGGCGTTTAATCCAACCGATTTACCCTGCCCTGTTGCACCGGCCATAAGCAAGTGAGGCATTTTTGCAAGATCTACCACAAAAGTTTCATTGGAAATAGTTTTACCCAAGGCCATGGGAAGTTCCATCTCGGCATTTTGAAACTTGGGAGATGCGATCACCGATCGCATGGAAACTATAGTGGAATTTTTATTTGGTACTTCGATTCCAATTGTTCCTTTTCCGGGAATTGGTGCAATAATCCGGATTCCTAAAGCTGATAGAGACAGGGCAATATCATCTTCAAGGTTCTTTATTTTCGAGATCCTGATACCCGCCTCCGGGACGATTTCATACAAGGTTACCGTTGGACCAACCGTAGCTTTGATCTGTGCGATCTCGATCTTATAGTTCTTAAGAGTATCAACAATACGGTTCTTGTTTTCCTCAAGTTCTTCCTGATTGATGGTGATTCCGCCACCATAATCTTTTAGTAATTCAAGGGTTGGGAATTTGTAGTTTTGAAGTTCAAGGGTTGGATCGAATTCTCCAAAATCCTTAACCAGTTTTTTACTAAGACTGTCTTCCTCTTCTTCTTCAGGTGCTGCTTCAACCTCCATACTAACATCTTCCTCATCTGTTGCAGTTATTTCAAGTTTGGAGCCTATTGGTTTTGGCTTGGGTTTTTCAACCGGTTTATCTTCCGGCTCTTCTGTAAGATCGATCTTTTGAGGTTTTTCTTCTTCAGCGATTATCACTTCCTTTTTCCAGTCGATCTCTTCTTCAGTTTCTGAAATTGTGGATTTATGCTCATTCATTGCATCCTGCAATTCC
Source organism: Christiangramia aquimixticola (assembly GCF_048285835.1). Taxonomy (NCBI): domain Bacteria; kingdom Pseudomonadati; phylum Bacteroidota; class Flavobacteriia; order Flavobacteriales; family Flavobacteriaceae; genus Christiangramia; species Christiangramia aquimixticola. Next base: position 294,822 of record NZ_JBLVTL010000001.1, on the reverse strand, counting down.
TTTTTGCCGGATTTAAAGTAGCCCCCAATCATTTCGGGAGTTAACTTCAGCCGAAGCGCCAGATATACAATTAATAAGAAGGTCATTAAAAGCATGCTTCCGAAGAAGCCAAGATAATCCTGTAGAAAATCATTGGTTTCAAAACCAATTCTACCACCCAGTAAAGCGTTCTCTTCAGCAAAATATCCAAAAAATACCGATAGCCATATCATCACCAAAACTCCCCAAAACCAGAATTTTTTGAGATTGGAGCTGTTATATCCAAAGAAAAGATAAATACCGCTTAGCAATATTAAAAAGGCGATGGAGAAGGAGGCGAGTCCAAATCCTTTATAAACAATTAGATTACTTATGGCTGCGCCAAACTTGCTTAGCCAGTTTTTAGCTTCTACTTCGCGGTTGGATAATTGTTCCAGTACACTTTGATCTGCCTGCCAGTTAAACAAAAAGGAAATAAAGGCTACAATAAGCCCTAAGCCAAAGAGCATCAGGAAACTACCCAGCACCACTTTTTGCTGACGGTTAAGTTTTAAAGAGAAATTACGTGGTTTTTTAGCAGATTTACTGGTCTTAGCCTTTTTTTTAGCCATGTTTGGAAAACGGGATTTGAGCAAAAATACAAATTAGCCTTTTCCAAATTAAGGAAAAAAAACTTCATTTTTAAAAGTTGTTCAAATTAGGGAATTAAAACAGGAAATTTGAATTTATATGAAACCTAAATCATATCCTCCATAAGTTTCAATAAAAATCGGTTTAACCAAAAATGTAGGGATAATATATAAATCCGGCTATGATAACCGCTATAACGGCGGCAATGAAAACTGCACCAGCAGCTACGTCTTTAATATGCCCAATTTTGCTGTGAAAATCCGGATGCACAAAATCTGCCATGGCTTCTACAGCTGTATTCAAACCTTCTGTTGCCATAACCAGGCCAATGGCCAGGAATTGAAAGATCCAGTCTGTACGGCTAATATCAAAATACCAGCCGGCAAAACAAACCAAAATAGAAATAACAAATTGTACCTGAATGCTGGGTTCATGCTTAAGCAGCAACCATGCACCTTTGATCGCGTATCCACCTCCTCTAATTCTTTTCCCGAGGAAACTGTTTTTCATTATAATAGGGTTTTCAGGGCAGCAAGGTAATCCGGTTCATCTTCAATTCTATCCACAAGCTGGGAGTGGATTACATGCCCGTTTTCATTAAGAACAATAACGGCGCGGCATAGCAAACCTTCAAAGGCTCCGTCAAGGAGTTCCACGCCATAATCCTTTCCAAAGTTCCGGTCTCTAAAATCGGATAAATTTATGATATTATCAAGGCCTTCATCACTTATAAACCTTTGTTGGGCAAAAGGAAGGTCCCTGGAGATACAAAGAACCACGGTGTTTTTTAAATCTGAAGCTCGCTTATTAAAATTACGGACTGAGGTTGCACATACTCCCGTATCGATACTTGGGAAAATATTCATAATCACTCTGCTGCCTTTAAAATCTTCTAAAGTGCCTATGCTAAGGTCTGATTTTATAAGTTCAAAATGAGGTGCTTTTTCATGCAGTTCCGGTAGGCTTCCATAGGTGGTCACCATCTCTCCTCCAAATTCAATCTCTGCCATGCTTTTTTTTTAGAAATATAAATTTAGAAGATTGTCTGTGGGGAAGTACTAAAATTATCATAAAACAACAAGGGCTGTTTCCTAATGAAAACAGCCCTTTTGGAGTTATTTGTAAGAAAGATTATTTATCGATAGATCCTAGAACCTTTTTTACAAAATTATTGGCGGCATCCTTTTCGGGAACACCATTTTCGATCATTTTATGAACTTCAACAGCACCGCAAAGATTGGTGATCAATTCACCTATTACATCCATTTCTTCTTCAGAAACAGATCTGTGCTCGGTAAAGCTTTCAAGTACCTCAATGGTGCTTTCCAACTTTTCCACATCGTTGTTCTTTTGCAGGTGTCTAATTACTGGTAACTTCATCTACTAAAGCTTTTAACTGGTCAAACTTATTGGTTTGAACCTGATTTTTAAAACTTCCCTTTTGAAAAGTAGCGAAGGTTGGTAAATTATCCACTTTAGCCAATTTTCTGGATTCCGGAAACTTTTCAGCATCAACAAGTACAAATTTTGCATTTTCATGCTCAGTAGCCAGTTTTTTGAATTTAGGTTTCATCAACCTGCAGTTTCCGCACCAGCCGGCCATATATTGAACAACAACCGTTTCGTTACTGTTTACTATTTCGCTTAAGTTATCCTGATCTAATTCTTTTATCATAGCAATTTTTTTAGATTCTTAATTAAGCAACTTAGGGTCTTAGTTTAAACTAAGGTAAGAAGCTACACCTTCACGGTTTGCGTTCATTGCTTCTTTTCCTTCTTCCCAGTTTGCAGGACATACTTCACCTTTTTCCTGTACGTGTGTATAGGCATCGATAAGTCTAAGGAATTCGTTTACATTTCTTCCAAGTGGCATATGGTTTACACCTTCATGGAAAATGGTTCCTTCTTCGTCAATAAGGTAAGTAGCTCTGTAAGTTACGTTGTCACCTTCAACAGTTAATGCACCGGTTTCTTCATCGTAAGATTCGTTCATGATATCAAGGATATCCAAACGAGAACTTAGGTTACGGTTAGAATCAGCAAGGATAGGGTAAGTTACACCTTCGATCCCACCATTATCTTTAGGAGTGTTAAGCCACGCAAAGTGTACTTCTGGAGTATCACAAGATGCTCCCACTACCATTACATTTCTTTTTTCAAACTCTTCCAAAGCACTCTGGAAAGCATGAAGTTCTGTAGGACAAACAAAAGTGAAATCTTTTGGGTACCAGAAAAGCAATACTTTCTTGTTGTTTTTCTGAGCTTCTTCCAAAATGTTCAATTTGAAAGTATCTCCCATTTCATTCATAGCATCCACGCTAAGATTTGGAAATTTTTTACCTACTAAAGCCATATTATTTGATATTTTAAAAATTAAAATTCTCTTTTTCTACGCTGCAAATTTAATATCTAAACAAGGATATGAAAGCGATGGAAATCTTAAAATTTTATTGTTTGATAGGATTTGTTTATCAGGGGTAAACTACAGAATAGTTCTTCCCTATTTAATTAAGAATTTACGAGGCTGAAGCCTTCAATTATTTACCCGCCAGTTTTTTGATCTTGATGCCTAAAGCAGCAAAAAGCAAGGTCATAAACGGACTCAAATAATTGAAGAATGCATAGCCGGCATAAGAAAGTACCGGTACTCCCAGCACACTGCTGTGGTAAGCTCCACAGGTATTCCAGGGTACAAGTACAGAAGTAACCGTTCCTGAATCTTCCAGAGTACGACTTAAATTTTCAGGAGCAAGTCCTTTATCTTTATATGCTTTGGCAAACATTTTCCCCGGCACCACGATAGCAAGATATTGGTCTGATGCAGTTACGTTCAAAGCAAGACAGCTAAATACGGTACTTGCAAATAAACCAAAGGTTGTATGAAAAAGATTTAGCAAAGCCTTACTTATGGTTGCCAAAGCACCTATAGCTTCCATGATTCCTCCAAACACCATGGCGCATAAGATTAACCAGATGGTATCAAGCATTCCTTTCATTCCACCGGAGGCGAAAAGATCATTCAAAGATTGGGAATCTGTTTCAACCGCAGTATCTACAGTAATGGCATTCATTATTCCTTTATAACCGCTAATAAAATTTAGTTCGCCCATCCCACTTACAGCCAGAACAATATCCGGTTGTACAATAAGTGCGGCAATTGCTCCCAGCAAAGTTCCTATTAGAAGGGCCACAAGAGGAGAAGTCTTTCTAACTATCAAATAGATCACCAATACCGGAACCAGGAATAACCATGGTGTAATGGTAAAGGCAGCTTCTATTGAATTTAAGATCGCGGAGGTGTCGGTTGAACCACTGGTGTCAAGGTTTAAACCAATAATTATAAAAACCAGCAGGGTAATTATAATTGTAGGCACCGTAGTGATCGCCATGTATTTGATGTGCGTAAAAAGATCTGTTCCTGCCATGGCAGGAGCAAGATTCGTAGTGTCACTTAAAGGAGACATTTTATCTCCAAAATATGCTCCGGAAAGAATTGCTCCGGCGGTCATCCCAAGGGAAATTCCCAGGGCATCGGCAATTCCAATTAAAGCAATACCCACTGTTGCTGAAGTAGTCCAGCTACTTCCTGTGGCTACAGAGATCACCGCACAAATAATCACACAGGCGGGAAGGAAAATCGTGGGGTTTAAAATTTGCAGACCATAATAGATCATGGTGGGAATAATTCCGCTTATTAACCAGGTCCCGGCAAGGGAACCAACCATTAATAATATAAGGATCGCTCCGGCGGTACTTTGGACGTTTTTGGCCACTTCATCGATCATATAATCGAATTTGACCTTATTAAAATATCCTACGATGGCTGCGACTGCTCCTCCAAGTAAAAGAATAAACTGGTTTGATCCTCCTAATGCCCCATCACCGTATACATAAACGTTAAAGGCAAGCATACCAATAAGAGCGATTACGGGAATTAAAGCTTCCCAAATATTCAGCTCTCTGTTTTCAATTACCGGTTCATTTTCTGGATTGGCAGTAGAGTTTTCCATTCAGTAGAGTATGTTGTTTCCGGAAATAATAAAGCCTTACAGTGAACCTGAATCGGGTCAGATTTACTGTAAGGCCTTAAGATTTATAACCGGTCGTTAATTTTGATCATTTTTTTCTGAACGTAATTTTACGACATTCGGCTTAATCTTGCAAGATTTTACGCCATTTCGGTTTTTAATACCCCAACCTCTGTCATGCACTCCTTCATCATGTCATAAGTTCTGGCGATATCATTATCAAGTCCTATGGAGAATCTTATCAATCCGTCGCTAAGTCCCATTTCTATTTGCTCTTCCGCAGGAATTTCAGAAGAAGTGGAAGTTCCCGGAGCACTGAAAAGAGTTTTGTAAAAACCTAAACTTACCGCTAAATAGCCAAGATTTCGTTCCTGCATAAGCTCCATTAATTCATTTGCTTTGTCCAGTGAACCTACATCTATGGTAAGCATTCCACCGAACCCGTAAGATTCATTCATCATTTTTCTGAAGGCTTCATGGCCTGGATGAGATTCCAGTCCCGGGTAAACCGTTTTGAATCCATCCTGTTCAAATTTATGCGCAAGATACATAGCGTTGTGGCTATGTTGCTTCATGCGGATATGCAATGTTCTCAGGTTTTTTAATATGGATGCAGCACGTAAACTGTCCATTGTTGGCCCTAACAACATGGCAGCTCCATCATTTACATTTCTAAGGTCGTTAATGAATTCCTCGGTTCCGCAAACAACTCCGCCCACCGTATCACTACTACCATTTATAAATTTGGTAAGACTATGGATAACCACATCGGCGCCTAATTTAGAAGGGGTAATAGATAAAGGTGAAAAAGTATTATCCACCACAAGTTTAAGGTTGTGAACCTGAGAAATTCTGGATAATACCGGGATATCGGCTACTTCAAGTAAAGGATTGCTAACACTTTCGCAATAGATCACTTTGGTGTTGCTTTTAACAGCGGCTTCCACAGCCTCCGGTTTGGTGATATCTACAAAAGTGGTTTCGATCCCGAATTTTGGTGCAAAATTTTTCAGGAAAGCATAGGTGCCTCCATAAACCGTTCTACTACAAACAATATGGTCTCCATTATTGCATAGCTGCATTAAAACTGAGGTAATTGCTCCCATTCCAGATGCGGCAACGTTTGCAGCTTCAGTTCCTTCCATTGCGGCAAGCGCTTCACCTAAATAAAGGTTGGAAGGAGAGGAGTGGCGGGAATATAAATAACAACCTTCCGCATTCCCTTCAAAAGTATCGAACATGGTTTTAGCTGAAAGGAAAGTGTAAGTTGAGGAATCAGAAATTGAAGGATTTACACCTCCGAATTCTCCAAAATATTGAAGATCCTGAATACGGTCTGCCGGTTTGTATTTCATTTTAAGTAGTTTTTATATTATCAAATTTCGAAATAGACTGTGATAAAAACAATAAAATAGGTCTTGTGAAGAAAATAAAACTACAAATAAGTTTATTTTTAGATATTTAATTTAGTTTTATTGATTCTGATAAGGTTTTATAGAAAATATATAACCGGAGATAACTAAAAAAGGAAGAATAAAACGATATAAAATATTGGTTTTCAGAATTAAGAAGGCTGAATAGTAATTGAAAAATAGAGGAAATGCAATTGGATGAATTAGATAAACGTATTCTGAGACATTTACAACAGGACAGTAAAAAGACCAACAAGGAGATTTCAAATGACCTGAGACTATCTGTTACAGCAGTTTATGAACGAATAAGGAAAATGGAGCGGGCCGGAATTATTTCTAAATATGTAGCCCTGGTAAATCCGGAAAGCGTTGAAAAAGGTTTTATGGTATTGTGCCAGATTAAACTCATTCAGCATAAAAAAGCCTTTCTCACAAAATTTGAAAAAGAGATCACCGGTTTGCCTGAAGTGATCGAGTGCTTACATGTTAGTGGAGATTATGATTATATTCTCAAAGTGTTGGTTAAGGATATGGATGCATACCGGGAGTTTATGGTGACCAAGCTTACTAATCTGGATCATATTGGAAGTACCAAGAGTATTTTTACAATCAATAAGGTGAAACAAAGCACCATGATAAGTTTGTAGTGATTGGGTTTAAGATGAGATTGCGTCGCTTCGTTTCACTCCGCTCGCAATGACGTTTTAAAGTGAGATTGCGTCGCTTCGTTTCACTCTGCTCGCAGTGACGGTACAAAGGAGTTGGGAGTTTTTTTGGGAAGGTGAGTTAATCAGGTATACGTCACTGCGAAGGAGCTTGCCGACTGAAGCAGTCTCATGTTCAGGAGTTGTGAAGTTGAGATTGCGTCACTTCGTTTCACTCCGCTCGCAATGACGTTTCGAAGTGAGATTTTATGGCTTCGTTTCGCTCCGCTCGCAATGACGATTTAATTCAAAGTTT
>NZ_JBLVTL010000001.1:276579-287688 GCF_048285835.1 Christiangramia aquimixticola | reverse complement strand
CAATATTGGTCATTGTAGAGAATAATCGTACTTTTACCATCAATTTTTGAAAAACCAAAAAACTATACTTATGAGTACATATGATGTTGCAGTTATTGGATCGGGTCCCGGAGGTTATGTTGCAGCCATTCGTTGCGCCCAGCTGGGAATGAAAACTGCGATCATAGAAAAATATTCCACCCTTGGTGGAACCTGTCTTAACGTAGGGTGTATCCCGAGTAAGGCACTTTTAGATTCTTCTCACCATTATGACGATGCCATCAGGCATTTCGAGGATCACGGAATTGAGATTCCGGGAGAGGTGAAGCTGAATCTTGAAAAAATGATGGAACGTAAAGCATCTGTAGTAAGCCAGACTTGCGACGGAGTAAAGTTCCTAATGGATAAAAATAAGATCGATGTTTACGAGGGAGTTGGTTCTTTTAAAGACAAAACTCATATCAACATCGAAAAAGATGGGGAAACTCAAACCATAGAAGCGAAAAAGACCATTATTGCTACTGGTTCTAAGCCTGCAAACCTTCCTTTTATCGAGCTTGATAAAGAGCGTGTGATCACTTCTACTGAAGCTCTTAAGCTTAAGGAAGTTCCAAAACACATGATCGTAATTGGTGGAGGTGTAATTGGCCTTGAGCTTGGTCAGGTTTATAAAAGACTTGGTGCTGAGGTAACAGTGGTAGAATTCCTTGACCGAATTATTCCAACTATGGATTCTGCTTTGTCGAAAGAACTTCAGAAAGTTTTGAAGAAGCAGGGAATTAAATTCTATACCAGTACCAAAGTGAAGTCGGTAGAGAGAAATGGTGATGAGATCACCATCAAGGCTGATGATAAAAAAGATAAAGAGATCGAGCTTAAAGGAGATTACTGCCTTGTTTCTGTAGGCCGTAAACCGTTTACAGATGGTTTGAATGCCGAAGCTGCCGGTGTTGAATTAGACGATAAAGGTAGAGTGAAAGTGAATGATCATCTTCAAACAAATGTAGATAATATCTATGCTATTGGAGACGTGGTTCGCGGAGCTATGCTTGCACACAAAGCCGAAGAAGAGGGAACTATGGTTGCTGAATTGATGGCAGGGCAGAAGCCACATATCGATTATAACCTTATTCCCGGAGTTGTTTATACCTGGCCGGAAGTTGCAGCAGTTGGTAAAACTGAAGAGCAATTGAAGGAGGAAGGCGTAAAATATAAGGAAGGAAAATTCCCAATGCGTGCTCTTGGACGTTCCAGAGCGAGTGGGGATATCGACGGACTTGTAAAGATCCTTGCAGATGAGAAGACTGATGAGGTTTTAGGAGTGCATATGATTGGAGCAAGAACAGCCGATCTTATTGCTGAAGCGGTAACTGCAATGGAATTCAGAGCATCTGCTGAAGATATCTCGAGAATGAGTCATGCTCACCCAACTTTCGCTGAAGCTGTAAAAGAAGCTGCTTTGGCTGCTACAGATAACAGAGCTTTGCATATCTAAACTAATAATAGATTTATTATAAAAAAAAGCCTCGCATTTGCGGGGCTTTTTTTATTCTGAATACCTAAATCTTTAAGACCTGAACAAATTCTAATTTGGTATTAAAACAATCACTACTTTTATAAGATCAATTTTAAATTGTTGAAATCATGTCAAAAGAAAAATCTCCATCTAAGAATTCATCTAAAAAAGAACCGGTTCTTAGTTTAAAGGAAAAGAGAGCGGCCAAGGCTGCAAAGAGAAAGAACAGAAGTTAGACGAACTTGTATAAAATGTAAAGAGGAGGCAAATTTGCCTCCTCTTTTTATTTTTTACGCCTTCTGTTAGCGTTCTTGTCTCCTCTGGTCTTGGGTTTTTTGTATTTCTTGGCAATTTCCCGGCGGTAGGAACCACCAAGATTTTCCTTCATATTCTTGGCCTTTTTCTCGTGGAAAGCAGGCCCCGCCTCGTGAGAGTCAGAGTGCGGATTGTTGATTTCTATTGCTCTTGGCTTTTCTTCCTCTATTAGTTCATTGGAAATCTCTACATTTTCAGGTAGCTCATACTCCGGAATTTGCATATCCATAAGAGCTTCGATTTTTTCAAAGTTTTCAGCATCCTTTTCAGTCTTGAAAATTACCGCAACACCTTTCTTTTCGGCACGACCTGTTCTACCAATCCTGTGCATGTAATTTTCAGGATAGTTAGGCGTATCCAGATTTATAACATGACTTACATTGTCTATATCCAAACCTCTGGCCATTACATCTGTCGCGATCATGATCCGGGTTCTTCCTTCTGAAAATTCACTAAGACTATTCAGCCTGTAATTCTGACTTTTTCCGGTATGCACCACGCTTATTTCGCGTGTAAACACATCATCCAGCCTTTCGAATAATTTATCGGCATATCGCTTGTCACTGGTAAAAATAAGCACTTTACGGTATTCCTCTTCATCCTGGAAGAGCTGCTCCATCAAATTGGCTTTTGTATTGAAATTTGGAACAAAATAAGCGCGTTGTTCTATGTTTTCCAATGGAGTTCCACTAACCGCTACAGATATTTTCTCGGGTGCTTTAAAATTAGCATCGATAATTTCTTCCACGATTTCGGTCATGGTAGCAGAGAACATGATACTCTGTCTGTTAGGTGGAAGCAATTCAAGAATATTGTTAACCTGAAATTTAAATCCAAGATCAAGCATTACATCCACTTCATCAATTACAAACTTCTGAATTGATTTTAGCTGAACTGCTCTTCGCAAAACAAGATCATAAAGCCTTCTTGGAGTTGCTACAAGAATATCCTGACCCTGCATGATTTCCTGGTGCTGAGTATTGATGTTTACACCACCATATACTCCGGAAACCCTTACGTTTATATATTTTGCAATTTTTGCGATCTCTTCCACAACCTGTACAACCAGTTCCCGGGTTGGAACAAGAATTAAAATTCGCGGATTCTTTTGTTCTGAATATTTCAGCATTCTAAGAAGAGGTAAGAGGTATGCAAATGTTTTACCTGTTCCCGTTTGCGCGATCCCTACAACATCTCTTCCAGACATTATGGAGGAGAAGGCCTGTTCCTGAATAGGAGTTGGAGTCTGAAAATTCAGATCTTCCAAGGCGTTGCGTAAGGGGGTATTTAAATTAAGGTTCTGGAAACTCAAATCGTGAAGTTTAATTTTGTGCAAAGGTACGGCATGAAAGTCAAAGTTTTACCTGCTTTTGGCAAGTAAAACTCAGGCAATCTTTATAGTGTAGCTTGCATTGAATTCATTTTTTGCTTTAAGTTTAAGGATTCCTTCCTTCTTTTTCAAATTTTGATCGGTGTCTTCAAGATCTGCCATTCCCAGCCAGGGTTCTATGCAAACATAGGAGGCGCCTGGCTTGGCCCAGATTCCAAGGTCTCTGAAATCGGAATATTCTACCGATAAAATTTTCCCATTTTTTGCACTTACCAGATCTACCTTTTTAGATTCTATATTCTTAAAAATAAGTGCATCCTTCTCAAAAATATTTCTGTTTAGCCTGATTTTATGTTCATTATCCAGAATTCCTTCAGTTTTGGAGCTAATCAAACCTTCTGAGTTAAGTAAGTGGGTGCTCAGGTCCATTTTTTGATCGAAAACCAGGGAGTAATCCTCTATTTCTTCATTTTCGAAATGCTGAATATTAAAGGCCGGGTGACCACCAAATGAAAAATATATAGAATTAGTATCCAGATTTATAATTTGGTGATCTACTTCCAGCGAATTCTCCTTCAGAATAAAGGTTATTCTAAAACTGAATTTGAAGGGATATGCTTTAAGTGTTTCTTCTGAATACAGGAGTTCAAATACCAGTTGGGTTTCAGATTTTTCTTTTAACCTGATGTTCTCATTATGACGGATAAAACCATGCTTAGGTAATTCATATTCCTCTCCTTTAAAAACATATTTACCGTTTTTTAAAGCGCCTATAATAGGGAAAAGGTTTGGAGCGTGGCTGGCCCAAACCTCGGGGTCTGCCTGCCAGATATATTCCCGGTTATTTTTTTTATTGATAATACTGCAAAGCTCAGCGCCTTTTTCCAGCACGCGAATCTTTAAATATTCATTTTCTATAGTATGTTTGATCACCTTCAATTTTTTTCTAAAGTTACGATACCTGAAATTCTGAAAAAATGGTATTGATGGAAATTATAAAATTTGGGTATTTTTAGATAAATTATATACATGAAGAAAATTCTCGCCTTTGCAGGTTCCAACAGCAGTACCTCTATTAATCAAAAGTTACTTGAAAATATAACAGGACGAATCCAGGGTCATGAGTTACAAATGATAAAATTGACCGATTATCCTTTGCCTATTTATAGTCAGGATATTGAGGATAATGAAGGCTTTCCTGAAAACGTTCAAAAAATTGCAAACTTTATCGCAGAAGCAGACGGACTGGTGATCGCGGTAAATGAGCATAACGGAACTGTTTCGGCATTCTTTAAAAATATCCTGGACTGGTTGTCGAGGAATGAGAGAAATTTTCTGGCAAACAAAAAGATCCTGCTCATTAGTACTTCTCCCGGTCAAAGAGGCGCCAAAGGTGCATTGGAATATTCCCAGGGCATTTTAGGAAGATTTGGAGGCGATGTTATCGAAAGTTTTAGTTTTCCATCTTTCAAAGACAATTTTACCGATAATAAGGTAACAAACGAGGTGTTAGATATGGGAATTGCTGATGTGCTTACTACCTTTGCGCATCAAATAGATGAATAAGTGCGCAGCAGCAAAAAATTTAGTTTAAAATCTCCTTCCCGGTTCAAACAACAACTTTTAAGCTGGGGAAATCAATTTCATGAAATCGTTTGGCTGGATAGTAATGAGGACAATTCAGCTACCGGTGAATTTGAGGCTATCCTTGCGGTTGAGGCTTTTACGGCTATAAAAACCGATTACCAGTATGCGTTCGATAAACTAAAAGAATATCAGGAAACCACCGCCGACTGGATCTTTGGTTATCTCACCTATGATCTTAAAAATGATGTTGAAAGGCTGACTTCTAAAAACTTTGATGGCTTACATTTCCCTGACCTCTATTTTTTCCAGCCACAAAAGATCATCCTTATAAAAGGTGATGAGGTAGAGTTCAAGTATTTGCGGATGGTGGACGATGAAATTGATATCGATTTTCAGCAAATTCTGGAACAATCGGTTCCTTTGAAATTAACAAATGAGGCTGTAAAGGCAGAGCCCCGCATTTCCAAAGCTGAGTATATGCAAAAAGTTGGAACTATGCTTGATCATATTCATCGAGGTGATATATATGAAGCTAACTTCTGTCAGGAATATTTCGCTGAAGTTGTGGATCTGGATCCCTTTAGTATCTATCTTTCGTTAAATGAAATTTCTACACCTCCATTTGCGGCATATTTAAAACTTGAAAATTATAACCTGATCTCTGCAAGTCCGGAACGATATCTTAAGAAAAAGGGTGATAAATTACTTTCTCAACCTATTAAAGGGACAGCCCGCAGATCTTCCAATCCCGAAGAAGACGCTCGAATCTCTCACGCCCTGGCCAATGATCCTAAAGAAAATTCAGAAAATGTGATGATCGTGGATCTGGTTAGAAATGACCTTTCCCGAATTGCCAAAAAAGGGAGCGTTAGGGTAGACGAGCTATGTAAGGTTTATAGCTTTAAACAGGTGCATCAATTGATCTCTTCAGTAACCGCTGAACTGGCCGAAGGTATTTCTCCGGTAGAAGCTTTACGAACCAGTTTCCCAATGGGGAGTATGACCGGGGCGCCGAAGATTTCAGCTATGAAGATCATAGAAGAGCTGGAAGAAACGCGCAGAGGTTTGTATAGTGGCGCAGTTGGGTATTTTGACCCGAACGGTGATTTTGATTTTAATGTCGTAATTAGAAGCATCCTGTATAATTCAGAAAATAAATATTTGTCATTTTCAGTAGGCGGTGCGATCACAGCAAAATCGGTTGCAGAAAAGGAATATGAAGAATGCCAGTTAAAGGCAAAAGCCATGAGAGAGGTACTCTCTAATCTCTCCGGTAATTCTTAAGCCAATTTTTAATTCCTCCTTCGTATCTTTACGAGTCTATGGAAAAATCGTTCAAAAACCACGTCAAATCTGAATTTCCTTTTTTGTGTAATTCTAAGCTCCTGCTGGCAGTAAGCGGTGGAGTAGACAGTGTGGTTCTTACCCATTTATGCCATGAGGCTAAGTTGGATTTTTCCATTGCACATTGTAATTTCAATTTAAGGGGTGAGGAAAGTGACGAAGATGAAAATTTCGTAGCTGACCTTGCAAAACAACTGAAAGTAGAATTTTTTACGCAGAGTTTTGATACCCAGAGGTATGCAGAGAATTCCGGAATTTCGGTGCAGATGGCGGCAAGAGATTTGCGCTATCAATGGTTTGACGAGCTAAGGGCTGCACGTCAATTCGATTATGTGCTAACCGCTCACCATGCAAACGATAATCTGGAAACTTTTTTAATCAATCTCATCAGGGGAACAGGCCCGGATGGACTAACCGGGATAAAAGCCGAAAGTGAAAATTTGATTCGTCCACTGCTTTCCTATACCCGTGAAGAAATTGAAAAGTTTGCAGAGACTAAAGGCCTGAAATGGCGGGAAGACAGCAGTAATTTTTCAGATAAATACATGCGAAATTACATCAGGCATAACATTGTCCCCGGGATGGTTAAGTTAAATCCCCAAATGCTGAATACTTTTTTTAAAACTCAGCAATATTTGAGAGGGAGCCTGGAGCTTGTCGAAGATTACATGAGTTTATTATATCCCAGAATTATAAAAAAGGATACTTACGGCTACTCTATAAATATTGATTTTTTGCGTAAGATTCCTAATCCTAAGCAGGTGATGTATCAAATGCTAAGATCCTTTGGGTTTACTGAATGGAATGATGTTTATGGTCTTATGGATGCCCAACCCGGGAAAATGGTATTTTCAGACACTCACAGGCTTATAAAGGATCGAAACACACTTATCTTAACTGAAAAATCTGATAAACCAGATGATAAGGAATTCTGGCTTAGCCGCGAGGAGGAACTGGTAATGATCCCAGATATGGGAACTCTTCACCTGGAAGAAGTGGAAAAGCTGGGTAAACGGGCGAAAAACTGTATTTATGTTCCTGCTTCCAAATTGCAATTTCCATTACACATCCGGAAATGGAAAAAAGGTGATTACTTCTATCCCTTTGGGATGAATGGTAAAAAGAAACTGAGTAACTTTTTTAAAGATGAAAAGTTCTCCCTTCCCGAAAAAGAAAACACCTGGATCTTATGTTCTAACGAAGAGATCGTATGGATCATCAATCATAGGGCAGATAACAGATTTGCAGTAAAAGCAGATGATAAGGATATCCTCAAAATTTCCCTAACCTGATTTTTTCAATTTTACTGCTTAGCGTAGTTGTTCTTTAATCTAAATTTCTTTTAGGTTTTATGGGCTAATTTCTATCTTTAGGAACTTTTAAAATTCCAATTGATGAAATTCTTGAAATTACCGGTCCTAAGCTTACTATTGCTTTTTGTGGTCAATCCCCTGATCGCTCAAACTGCAACTGAATATGATGTAAAATCCCATTATAATAAAATGGAAGTGGACATTCCAATGCGGGATGGGGTTACGCTTCACACTACAATCTACTCTCCAAAAGATACCTCACAAAAGTATCCAATCCTGTTGCAAAGAACTCCTTATAGTTCAAGGCCTTATGGGGAAGATCAGTTCAGATCTCAAATAGGACCCAATGAACACCTGATGAAGCAGGGAAATATCATTGTTTATCAGGATGTAAGAGGTCGCTGGATGAGTGGCGGGAAGTACGATAATATGCGTGCTTATATTCCGAATAAAAAAGGAAAGCAATTTGACGAAGCCAGTGATACGTATGATACCATCGACTGGCTGGTTAAGAATGTAAAGAACAATAATGGAAAAGTTGGAACCTGGGGAATATCGTATCCGGGATTTTATGCTACTTACTCTTTGTTAAGCGGGCATCCGGCACTTAAAGCTGTATCTCCACAGGCAAGTATTGGTGATTTCTTTTTTGATGATTTTCACCATAATGGTGCGTATTTATTAAGTTACTGGAGAGCAACTTCAGTATTCGGATATCAAAAAGAATCTCCGGTAGATACTGCCTGGTATAGTTTTCCAGATCTTAAAACCGAAGATCAGTATCAGTTCTTTTTAGACGCGGGACCACTTAGTAACCTGGATGAATATTACAAGGAAGACAATGAGTTCTGGCAACAATTAAAGGAACATCCTAATTATGACGATTTCTGGCAAAAAAGAGGAATTGTTCAGCATATGAAGAATATCAAACCT
Source organism: Christiangramia aquimixticola (assembly GCF_048285835.1). NCBI lineage: Bacteria > Pseudomonadati > Bacteroidota > Flavobacteriia > Flavobacteriales > Flavobacteriaceae > Christiangramia > Christiangramia aquimixticola. The sequence goes on along the minus strand of NZ_JBLVTL010000001.1, from coordinate 279,371 downwards.
GCGGTGATGATCGTTGGAGGTTTGTTTGATGCGGAAGATCTTTATGGCCCGTTTGCCATTTATAAAAGTATAGAAGAACATAGTGATAATTATAACAGTATCGTTTTTGGACCATGGAGTCATGGGGACTGGGCGCGGAACTATGAAAGACAGTCGGTAGGGAATGTTTATTTTGGAGACAGTATTTCTGCCCACTATCAAAAGGATTATGAAACGGAATTTTTCAATCATTTCCTGAAGAAAAAGACTAAAGATCTTCCAAAGCTTGCAGAAGCTCATATCTATGACACCGGACTTAGAACCTGGAATGACTATGCTGAATGGCCGCCAAAAAACACTAAATCCAAAACCTGGTATTTAGGCGGAGATCAAAAATTTACTCAGGAACCTACAGAGAATGCTGAAGAATTCATCAGTGATCCCAAAAAGCCGGTGCCGTATAACGATGAGATAAAAACAGTTTTTACACCACGTGAATATATGACCGGCGATCAGCGTTTTGCTGCCAGAAGACCGGATGTGCTTGTTTTTGAAACCGAGGTGTTGGAAGAAGACCTTAAAATTGTAGGACCAATTGAGGCTCTGTTAAAAGTGGCAACTACAGGAACTGCTGCAGACTGGGTTGTAAAGCTTATAGATGTTTATCCTCATGATGCCGAGAATTATGAAGAAACCATGCCTCACCTTAAAATGAGCAATTATCATATGATGGTACGTAGCGAGGTAATGCGTGGAAGATTTAGAAACAGCTTTGAAAAGCCTGAGCCATTTACTGCTAATACCAAAACAGATGTGAATTTAAAGCTTCAGGGAGTAAACCATACTTTTAAGAAAGGACATAAGATTCAGGTTCAAATCCAGAGTACATGGTTTCCTTTGATAGACCTGAATCCACAAACTTACGTTGATAATATTTTTAAGGCAGAAGCAGATGATTTTAAAAAGCAAACACATACTGTTTTTGGTGATTCAGCAATCAAATTTTCGGCTTTAGAAGAATAAGAAAATGAAAATATTAAACCTGTATCTGTTATTATTTTGTCTGGCCTTCGCTTCCTGTAAAAATGAAGAGGAGCCTTCAGCTTATACTGCAGCCGATCGCGAAGTTGCTTCAGCAGAACTTAATGATTACTTTGAAAAAGAGTTTCAGAAAGATATTGACGATTCTCCCATGACCCAGACCCGAAGAGGTTTAAAAACCAATTCAGATAAATGGGATGATTTCTCTAATATTAAGTATGCTGAAGATCTCGAAAAGGCTAAAAACCGCCTTGATTATCTGGAAAAGGTAAATGTGGAAGCTTTAAATGAGGATACAAAACTGAGTTATCAATTGTATCTGCGGCAGGTGAAAAATGAAATTGAAGATTACGATTTTCGGTTTTATGACTATCCAATTGAACAAATGCATGGTTTACATGCAGAATTGCCTGCGTTCTTAATAAACATGCACCAGATAGATTCCATTCCAGATGCTAAGGCGTATATCTCCAGGCTCAGGGGGATGGAGAAGGTGATGAAAGATATCATTGAGCAAATACAGTTAAGAGAACAAAATGGAGTAATTCCGCCAAAATTCGTTTTTGACCGAACCCTGGACGCTTCCCGGAATATTCTTGATGGCAAGCCTTTTACCAAATCGGCTAAGTCAAGTGCCTTAATGGAAGATTTTACTTCCAAGGTGGAGAATCTTAAGATCTCGAAGGAGGAAAAAATGAAGCTTATTCATGAAGCAGAAAAAGCTTTGGTTTCTCATGTGCAACCGGCTTATAAAAGTTTAATTGAGTTTTTAGAGAATCAGCAATTACGCGCAACAGAAGAAGATGGGGTGTGGAAATTTCCAAAAGGGAAGGAATATTACAATCTGGCCTTAAAAAGAATTACCACTACAGATCTTACTGCAAAAGAAATTCATGAAATTGGCCTTAAAGAGGTAGCCAGAATTCATGGGGAAATGGAAAAGATCATGGAGGAGACCGGTTTCGAAGGATCCCTTCAGGGCTTCTTTGAATTCATGAAAACCGATGAAAGGTTTTATTTTGAAAATACTGAAGCCGGAAAGCAAACTTATTTAAAGGAAGCCAAAACGGTTATAAATGGAATGAAAGCTAAACTACCGCAATATTTTAATACTCTGCCTGAAGCAGATATTGTGGTAAAAGCGGTAGAACCATTTAGAGAGAAAAGTGCCGGGAAAGCCTTTTATCAGGCCCCTGCATTGGACGGGTCCAGACCGGGAATTTACTATGCAAACCTTTACGATATGGAAGCTATGCCAAAGTATGAGCTGGAAGCACTGGCATTTCACGAAGGAATTCCCGGGCATCATATGCAATTGGCCATCGCTCAGGAACTGGATAGTATTCCGGAATTTAGAAAATTTAGCTTTTATACCGCTTATATCGAAGGCTGGGGACTTTACAGTGAATTTATTCCAAAAGAAATGGGCTTCTATAAAGACCCGTATTCAGATTTTGGAAGACTGGCCATGGAGCTGTGGAGATCCTGTCGTTTAGTAGTAGACACCGGAATTCATGCCATGAAGTGGAGCAGGCAGGAAGGGATAGATTATTATAATACGAACACTCCTGCAGCCGAAAGTGCCTGTGTTAAAATGGTGGAAAGACATATTGTAATGCCGGGACAGGCCACAGCCTATAAAATTGGGATGAATAAAATTCTCGAACTAAGAGAACATGCAAAAAAGGAATTGGGTGAGCAGTTCGACATACGGGAATTCCACGATGAGGTGTTGACCGATGGTGCTTTGCCCTTAACGATCCTGGAGTCTA
>NZ_JBLVTL010000001.1:195379-276528 GCF_048285835.1 Christiangramia aquimixticola | reverse complement strand
ACCTTCAGATCTTAAGATCACTGAGCTTAAAAACTCCAATAACAGTGTTCTGCAAATTCTTAATTATGGTGCGACCATTTTTAATTTTAAAATGCGGAATAAACATGGAAATTTGATCAGTTTAATAGTGGGGCCGAATGATGCTGCGGAATATCTAAAGGACAGCTATAAGGAAGATAATAAATGTTTCGGGGCGACTATAGGTAGATTCGCCGGTCGAATATCCAAAGGAAAATTCAGCCTTGAGGGCAAAGATTATGATCTTCATGAAAATATTACCGGGGCGAATCTTCACGGCGGAAAATCTGGTTTTCAAACCCGCTTATGGGAAATAGGAGAGGTGACTTCTGGCGAAGATCCGTCTGTTATGCTTACTTATATAAGTGAAGACATGGAAGAAGGTTTTCCCGGAAGGCTGAAGGTTGAGGTGACTTATACCTTAACTGAAGATGATAAAATTCTGGTAAGCTATAAAGCCAGAACCGATAAAACCACGATCGTAAATCTTACCAATCACAGCTATTTTAACCTTAACGGTGGCGGTAGTGTAAGTGATCATTTTTTACAGGTAAACGCATCAAAAATACTGGAACTCGATGAAAATAATCTGCCCACGGGAAATCTCACCAAATTAAAGGAAAATGCGAAAGATTACCGCCAAAGCAAGATTCTGGGTAACAGAGAGCTGGACGATGTCTTTGTCCTGGATGTAATGGAGGAAGAGGTACCGGCCCAGTTATTTGCCCCATTAACCGGCATCAAACTTCGGGTAAGTAGCAATCAGCCTGTAATCGTGGTTTATTCCCCGGAAAGTCTGCCAGAAAATGTTCAATATCATTCAGAGATAGATGAAAGTTTCCCGGCTGTGGCCATAGAAGCACAGAATTATCCCGATGCGCCTAATTTTAGAAACTTTCCTTCAAGTATTCTGGAACCCGGAGAAGTCTATGAAAACAACATTGTTTTTGCCTTTTCTGTCAAATAATAATTCTATATTTAACCGAAATTTTAAGAAAAGATTATGATTGGAATTTTATCCTTTGTAGGGTTTACCGCCCTTGTAGCTATTATTGCATATTTTGCAACCAGGTCTACAGACGAAACAACCAGCGATGGTTATTTTCTGGGGGGTAGAAGTCTAACCGCCGGCGTAATTGCAGGTTCTGTGCTACTTACCAACCTTTCTACAGAACAGATCGTTGGTTTAAACGGTTCAGCTTATACAGAAGGTATTCTGGTGATGGCCTGGGAAACTCTGGCAGCTCTGGCCATTGTGATCACTGCCTTATTTTTACTTCCAAGATATCTGAAAGGTGGGTTAACCACAGTCCCACAATTTCTGGAAAAACGTTTCGACAGGACAACCAAGTCCATAGTTTCCGCCTTGTTCCTTTCAGGATACATGATCATTTTTCTTCCTATCGTCCTTTATTCAGGAAGTTTAGCGATTAGTACCATGTTCGATATCCCGGGGTTGCTTGGGGTTAGCCATACGGCATCTATTTGGATCTGTGTATGGGGGATAGGTATAATTGGTTCTATTTACGCGATTTTTGGCGGACTTAAAGCTGTTGCTGTTTCAGATACTATTAATGCCATTGGTTTATTAATAGGAGGGCTTATGATTCCGGTATTTGGATTGATGGCCATTGGAGACGGGGACATGATGACCGGTCTTACAACGCTAGTAGACAGCAATCCGGAAAAATTTGATTCTATTGGTGGTCCGGATGCTTCGGTACCATTTTCAACCATATTTACAGGGATGATGCTGGTTCAGCTTTTTTACTGGGGAACCAATCAGGCGATCATCCAACGTGCGCTTGCCGCCAAGAACCTTAAAGAGGGGCAAAAAGGTTTAATGCTAGCTGCCTTTATTAAAATATTAGGACCAATTATCGTGGTACTTCCGGGGATCATTGCATGGCATATGTTCCAGGGAGATCTTGAAAATGCAGATCAGGCTTATCCGGCTTTAGTAAATGCAGTATTGCCACCGGTATTGGTTGGATTCTTTGCTGCAGTATTATTCGGAGCGATCCTTAGTTCCTTTAACTCTGCGCTGAACAGTTCAGTAACTCTTTTCGGGGTAGATATTTACAAGCATCATTTTAATAAGGACGCTTCAGAAAAAGAAGTGGTTAGAAAAGGAAAGACATTTGGAATTTTTATCGCCATAGCCTCTATGTTTATCGCTCCGCTAATAGCCAATGCCCCTCAGGGATTATTTGGTTATTTACAGGAAGTGAACGGAGCTTACAGTATTCCAATTCTTACCATTGTAGTGGTGGGATATTTAACTAAAAAGATTCCTGCGATTGCTGCCAAGGTGGCCCTTTTTAGTGGGGTAGGACTTTATCTGGTATATCTTGGTCTAAAATATTTCGTAGTAGGCGAAGATGCACTTCCTCACTATTTACATGTAATGGCCATACTATTTGTCATGAATATCGCCATCATGTTTATAATTGGAAAAATCAAGCCAAGAACTTCAGATTTTGTACTGGAGCACACCAAACAGGTGGATATTAGCCCATGGAAATATGTGTTGCCTGTTGGGATCGCAATTTGCGTGATGGTAGTATTCGTTTACGTTTACTTCGCTCAGTAAATAATTAAAAACATATGTAGAACCTGTGAATATGGTAAAGTTTGACTTACCTATTCACAGGTTTTTTTGTTTAATTATTTGATTTTTGAGAAGTAGATTCCCTGTGAATTATAGAAGTTTCATTTTATATTCTATAGGAGCTTCACCCGGTTCCGGGTTCATGATTGTCGTAAGGCTTTTGGTAACAGTACTCGCAGAAATATCGGGAATTTCTGCAAGCTTTTGTTGGTATCCCTGGTTTCTATAAGCGGATCTTATTGTTTCGAATAATGTATTTCTGAAAGTTCATTAAGACGATTTGCTGCCTCTTCGGCCGTAATATCACGTTGCGGTCCGGCAAACATTTCATATCCCACCATGAATTTCTTTACAGTTGCTGATCGAAGCAGCGGTGGATAAAAGCTCATATGAAAATGCCACTCTGGATACTCTTTCCCATCGGTTGGGGATTGATGAATTCCTGAAGAATAAGGAAAAGAAGTTTCAAACAGATTATCGTATTTAATGGTCAATTTCTTTATGATCTCTGCATAGGCGATCTCCTCGCTTTCAGTTAATTCTCCAATATGGCGAATGTGTCTTTTAGGGATGATCATGGCTTCAAAAGGCCATACCGCCCAATAGGGGACCAGCGATACAAAATGTTCATTTTCATCCAGAATTCGCTCCCCGGTTTTTAATTCCTGTTCCAGATAAGCACCTAATAAACTGGTTATATGCTCATCCCAATATTCTTTGAACTTCTGAGACTTTTTAAGTATTTCTGTTGGGATTGAAGATTGAGACCAGATCTGCCCATGAGGATGCGGATTACTACAGCCCATGATCGCGCCTTTATTCTCAAAGATCTGAACATAGTTGATGCCATCCAGACCACCGAGTTCAGCAAATTCTTTTTTCCACATTTTTACCACCCTGGTAATATCTTCTACTTCCATTAAAGGAAGCGTAAGGGAATGATCCGGTGAAAAGCAAACCACTTTGCAAATTCCTCTTTCACTTTCTGCTTTTAGAAGGCCTTCATTAAAGTCAATTTCAGGTGAATCTGGAAGAAGGCTGGAGAAGTCATTTCTAAATGTGTAGGGCTCGGTATAATTGGGGTTAGTGTCGCCACTGGCTCTGTTATTACCCGGGCACAAATAACAGGAAGCATCATAAGCAGTTTTTTCTTCCGTTTTATTCTCTTCGGTTTTTCCCTGCCAGGGGCGTTTGGTTCGGTGAGGAGAAACCAGGATCCATTCGCCGGTTAAAATATTATATCTGCGATGAGGAGTGGTATTGAGCTTAATGTTCATGCTAAAGATCTTTTTGAGATAATGGTTCCTTCTCCGGGAGATACGTTAATTGTATCCAGCTTAATTCCGAATTTTTCAAAATACGCTTTTGAAACTTCGGCGATATAGGGATCAATTTCGTTTTCTTCAATCAAATTGATAGTGCAGCCACCAAAACCACCGCCCATCATTCTGGAGCCATAAATAAAATCTTTGTCCCGGGAAAATTCAACCAGAAAATCCAGTTCCGGACAACTAACCTCATAATTTTGTTGCAAACCCTCGTGCGACTTGTACATCAATTGCCCAAAATTTCTAAGGTTACCGGATCGTAAAGCTTCCGCAGCCTTCTTAACCCTTTTATTTTCGTTTAATACATACAAACAACGCTGGTATATCTTTGGTTCTAAAACCTGTTGATACTTTTCCAAAACAGCGAAATCTATATCTCTAAGGGAATTTACCTTAGGCAAATCCTTTTTAATGATCTCTACGGCCATTTCACATTCCTCTCTGCGATTATTATAATCACTGTTGGCCAGGTTATGCGAGACATTGGTATTTAAAAGCAACAATTTGCAGTTCCCAAAATGTGCGGGAATAAATTCGAAATCCAGATTTTGACAATCAAGCAAACCTATATGGCCTTTTTTACTCATAACCGAGGAGAACTGATCCATAATACCACATTGATTACCTACAAAGTTGTTTTCTGCCCGTTGCGATAACCTAACGATATCCATTTTAGACAAGCCAAGATTAAATAGACTGTTTAGACCTGAGGCAATGCCACACTCCAGAGCGGCTGAGGAGCTTATTCCTGCTCCAACAGGTAATTCGCTTTCAATGATACAGTCGAAACCATTTAAGTCGCAGCCAAGCGCTTTTAATTCGTTTACGACTCCCAGAACATAATCTTCCCAGCCGGAAGTTTTTTCGAAAGTCTTATCAAGTGAAAATTCAAAACCTGTATTATAAGTAGTGCTAAAGATGCGACAGAGGTCGCTTGTAGAATTTTTTTGAAATTGCAAATAGATCTTTTTATCGATAGCAGTAGGCATCGCAAACCCTCCATTATAATCTGTATGTTCCCCGATCAAATTGATCCTACCGGGGGATTCTACATTTATTTGAGTTCCAATGTCCCCTGAAATTGAAGGTTTGGTAGCTAAAGACCTATTATTTGCCAAGACTTGTTTAATTTTGAATAGTTCAAAGATAATAAATGTAAAAAATACATTCATTGTTATTCCGACATATTTTTAAATATATATCTTTATAAAAATTCAGTATTGCATGGCTCCAGAAACGGTCGACCTATATCAAATAAAGGAGAAAATGTATGTTGCTACAGATTGCATCATTTTCGGTTTTCACCAGTCTAAACTCAAACTTTTGGTATTTAAGCGGAAGGTCTCTCCATTGGAGGGTGAATGGTCTTTAATAGGGAGTTTTGTAAGACTGGATGAAGATCTGGACATTGCCGGGCAACGGGTTTTAAAGGAGACCACAGGGCTTGAAAATGTTTTTATGCAACAACTTAGAACCTATGGGAAAAAGGATCGTGATCCCGGGTACCGCTGTATCTCCGTTGCTCAATATGCCTTGATAAGAATTGATGATTATAGCGAAGAACTTGTGGAAAAGCATGGCGCAAAATGGTATGAAATTGGTGATTTACCGGAGCTAATCCTTGATCATAATCAAATGGTGCAGGATGCCCTGGAACAACTAAAGCAAAATGCCAGGTACAAGCCAATAGGATTTGAACTTCTTCCGGAAAAATTTACCATTCCCCAGCTTCAGGCCTTATATGAGGCTATTTATCAACGGGAACTGGATGCCAGAAACTTCAGAAAAAAAGTACTGTCCTTGAATGTTCTGGAAAAACTGGACGAGAAAGATAAGTCCTCGAGTAAACGAGGAGCTTTCCTCTATAAATTCAATTATGAGAATTACCAAAATCTCCTAACTGCGGGTTATAACTTTGAATTCTCCTGAAGATCAGTCTGAAATAAAAGAAAATAATAATGGTAAATTTTACATTTATTATTATTTTTAGAAAAATTTATTTCAATGGCTGATAAAATAAACAGGAGGAAACTCATCAAAAATTTGGGACTCGGGGCTGGACTTATTAGTTTGCCGGGTGCCTCACAAATTTTGGCTTCTAATTTCAGGGAAGTTTCTCCTAAAAATTCAGGAAACCGGATAAATCATTCCGTTTGTCGCTGGTGCTATGAAGATATTCCCCTTGAGAAATTTGCGAAAGCCTGTCGGGAAATGGGAATTCAAGCCATTGATCTTTTAAAACCTTCTGAATGGGATACCATTGAAAAACATGGCCTCATCTGTTCTATGGCTACCGATGATTTTGCCAGTTTAACCAAAGGATTTAACGACTGCCGGAATCATCAGCAGTTGCAAAGTGCTTATAAAGGTCTTATTGAAAAGGCTGCTGCCCATAATATTCAAAACGTTATTTGTTTTTCCGGAAACCGGAACGGGATGGACGATGAAACGGGTTTAAATAATTGCGTTGAGGGTCTAACTCCGCTTGTTAAATATGCGCAGGAAAGAAATGTTACTTTGGTCATGGAGCTGTTAAACAGTAAAGTTGATCACGCCGACTATATGTGTGATAATACCCAATGGGGTGTTGAACTTGCAAAAAGGCTTGATAGCCCAAACTTTAAACTACTTTATGATATTTATCACATGCAAATCATGGAAGGTGATGTGATAAGAACAATTAAGGAGAACCATCAGTATATTACCCATTATCATACCGGAGGGAATCCCGGGAGAAATGAGATCAATCATACTCAGGAACTTTATTATCCGGCTATAATGAATGCCATTGCCAAGACCGGATTCAAAGGTTTTGTGGCCCAGGAATTCATACCTACTTATAAGGACAAACTTTCAGCCCTTAAAGAAGCGATGGAGATCTGCGATATTTAATAATACCCTTTCGATTAAAATTTATGAGATTCAATTTAAAATTCAGCCTGTTATTAATGGCTTTGGTCTTTTTAGTGCCAGATCTAATGAGTCAGGATGTTCAGCAGTCAGATGTATATGTAGATGGTGATGGCATTATGCGCTGGGGACATAACGATATGGAAGTTCATGGTTTCGGAGTAAATTATTCAGCACCTTTTGCTCATGCTTTTAGATCTGCCAAAAAGAGAGGCCTTGATATAAAGAAAGAGATTGACCGGGATATTTATCATTTTACCAGACTTGGTTTCGATCTGTACCGGCTGCACGTTTGGGATACAGAAATTAGTGATGAGAAAGGTAATTTGATCCAGAATGAAAATCTTGAAACTTTCGATTATCTAATTCAGCAGTTAAAGGAGAGGGATATCAATTTTGTGATCACTCCCATTGCCTATTGGGGGAATGGCTGGCCGGAGCCTGATGAGGACACCCCGGGCTTCTCCAATAAATACGGAAAGGAAAACAGCCTTACCAATCCTGAAGCCATAAAAGCTCAGCAAAATTATCTCACCCAGTTTATGGAACATGTAAATCCATTTACCGGCGTGGCTTATAAAAATGAGCCTAATATTATTGCAATCGAGGTTAGTAATGAACCACATCACCGGGGAACTCCCAAAGAGGTAAAGCGTTTTATCAATAAAATGGTGGCAGCGATCAGAAAAACTGGTACTAAAAAGCCGGTTTTTTATAATGTTAGCCATAGCATACAGCTCGCAGAGACTTATTTTGATTCTAATATTCAGGGAGGAACTTTTCAATGGTATCCCACCGGGCTCGGATTTCAGCAGGAGTTAGAAGGAAATCTTTTGCCCAATGTGAATGATTACGATATTCCTTTTGAAGAAGTGATCAAAAAGAATAATGCTGCAAAACTGGTTTATGAGTTTGATGCGGCAGATGTGAACAAAGCCTATATGTATCCGGCCATGGCAAGAAGTTTTAGGGAAGCCGGGATCCAGATCGCCACTCACTTTGCGTACGATCCAACATTCCTGGCTTACGCTAATACCGAGTATAATACGCATTATATGAATTTGAATTATATTCCGCATAAGGCGCTGGCACTCATGATCGCATCAGAGATTTTTCATAATGTAGAGTTGGGAGAAGATCAGGGGGTCTATCCAGAAAATCTGGAATTCGGAGATTTTAAGATCGCTTATGAAGGAGATATAGCTACCTATAATTCCGGAAAAAAGTTCATCTACACTAATACTAATTCCATAGAGCCTAAATCTCCTGGAACTATAGAGGAAATTGCCGGTCATGGAAATTCCAGGCTTGTTGCTTATAACGGGAAAGGAGCTTATTTTCTGGATAAACTTGAGAACGGAGTGTGGCGACTTGAAGTAATGCCAGATCCTATTCTTATTGATAATCCTTTTGGCGCGAACAGCCTGGATAAAACTGTGGCCGTGATTAAATGGGCAGAAAATAAAATGAATATTGATCTTAAGGATCTTGGCGGGAATTTTCAGATTATAGGATTAAATGAAGGTAATCAAAATACTGCGGAAGCCACTGAAGGAAGTTTTCCGGTTCGTCCGGGAGCTTATTTGCTTACTGCACCCAATAAGGAAGTAGATATTCAGAATCTTTCAAATAAATTGGGTGTTGATTTAAGAGGTTTCGAAGCACAGACTGAAACAGTAGATAAAACCTATTTGGTTCACAAACCGGTTACAGCATTAACTGCAGGAAATAATATCGAACTCAATGCGACTTTGGTTTCTAATGAGAATATTGAAAAAGTGGAAGTCTGGTTTCAAAACGCTAATACTTATAATTCAGTTGAATTGATGGCTTCCGGTAATTATGATTATTCAGCTCAGGTTCCGCAAGAACTTTTAACCGAAGGGATTCTGAAGTATCGCATTATCGTGACAACCTCGAATGGGAAATTTACTTTTCCTGAAGGAGTACAAGGCAGTCCGGACGATTGGGATTTCCATTCTTCTGAAACTTTTAGTATAAGGATTTATTCTGAAAATTCACCTATCTATCTTTTTAGTGCTTCAAAAGATTCAGATAAAGTGGTACGTTCATGGTCGCCGGGGAATAAGATTATCCCGGTTAATGATACTGAAGATGAATTTCAGATACATTTAGAACAGCTATTTACCAAAGACCCTGAAAATTTAAATGCCAGGCCAGTTTATGACTATTCCTTCCGGTATAATTTCGCTGATAAAACAAAAGGAATAGATTTTTCGGATAAAAAGAAATTGGTGCTTAAAGCCAGGAATCTACAAAACGAAACCGGGAAATTACAGGTTGCTCTGGTCATGAAAAACGGTGCATCTTTTGGGAAAGTGGTAGAATTAACTCCGGAGATTAAGGAAATTGAAATCAAAATAGAAGACCTGCTGCCAGTTAAAACTGTAACCCTGCCCAGACCATATCCCGGCTTTTTACCGTACTACTTTGAACATTCATATAATGGAGCTCTCGATCTGGATCTTAATCAGGTTGAAAGTGTTCAATTTTCTATAGGCCCGGGAATAGAGCAGGAAAAGCTTCAGCAGTCACACAGTATTGGGATAAGAAGTTTAAGACTTGAATAAACTGTTTTCACGTTTTAAAACTAGAGTGGGGGGACAGGAGGTAGATATCAGGTCCTGCTCTCTAAACATAAAAAAAGGTCCTGCAATTTGCAGGACCTTTTATATTTAAAGAAAGTTGATTATTAACCACATTTAGAAGAACCACAGTCCTTACAGGTCAAACATCCTTCCTGGTAAATCAGGTTTGAAGAATTACAGTTACTACACTTTTCCTTCTTGGCAACCGTACCATCAGCGATATAACGTTTTAAGGCTCTTACCACTCCGTTTTTCCAGGTGTTGATAGATTCACTATCCAGTTGTAAACTGTTGATAAGGTCTACCACATTATCGATGGACATTCCATGGCGCAGCGTGCTGGAAATCAATTTCGCATAGTTCCAGAACTCAGGGTTGAATTTATGAGAAAGTCCTTCAATAGTTGTTTTATATCCTCTTTTGTTCTCGTACTGGAAATCATATCTTGAAGTACCATCGCTATTTCTGGCTTTTATGATATAACCTTCAGTCACCCAACGAGGGATAAGAATTCCTTCTTCATCATCGGCGAAACCGGTAAAGATCTCATAAGGTCGGCCGTCTACTAAACCAATAAAGGCGATCCATTTGTCTTTGTTATTCTGGAATCTAACCACATCTGCAGTGAGCGTATCCGGTCTTTTAAGCGGGAAGTTCCCGGCAGTTTGCTCAGTTTCTTCTTCTTTTTTCTCATCGTTGGAAATAAGTACTCCGGAACGGGAACCGTCTCTGTAAACCGTTACTCCTTTACAACCAGCTTCCCATGCTTCCAGGTATAGTTTTCCAACAAGTTCTTCATTAACATCATTTGGAAGGTTAATGGTAACACTTATAGAGTGGTCTATCCATTTTTGAACGGCTCCCTGCATTTTCACTTTGCTTAGCCAATCCACATCGTTAGAAGTAGCCTGATAGTAAGGTGAAAGTTTTACAAGTTTGTCCAGTTCTTCGTTGGAATAGTTCTTAGTGGTATCATGTCCTTTGGCTTTCATCCACTCTTTGAAACGGTGGTGGAAAACCACATATTCTTCCCATGAATCTCCAACTTCATCCACGAAATCTACTCTCGCTTCTTTATCGTTTGGATTTACTTTTCTTCTTCTTTTATATACAGGAAGGAAAACCGGTTCGATTCCGGAAGTTGTTTGAGTCATCAAACTCGTAGTACCCGTAGGCGCGATGGTAAGCAAAGCGATATTTCTACGGCCGTATTCCAGCATGTCATAATAAAGCTTTTCATCTGCTTCCTTAAGTCTAAGGATAAACGGATTATTTTTTTCTCTTTCTGAATCGAAAATTGCAAAAGCTCCTCTTTCCTTAGCAGTATCTACCGAAGCACGGTAAGCTGCCAATGCGATTTGCTTATGAATATCTACAGAAAAATCAATTCCTTCTTTACTACCATATCTAATCCCTAATCCTGCAAGCATATCACCTTCCGCAGTGATCCCAATTCCGGTTCTCCGTCCTTCTTTAGCTTTGGTACGTATGTTTAACCATAGATTTTTCTCTACAGCCTTGATCTCTTCATTTTCCGGATCGGCATCGATCTTAGCGATAATGTTGTCGATCTTTTCAAGTTCAAGATCAATAATATCATCCATGATCCTTTGAGCCGCACCTACATGTTTTCTGAAAAGTTCAAAATTGAAATGTGCATTGTCTGTAAAAGCTTCCTCTACATAGCTAAAAAGGTTGATGGCTAATAGTCGGCAGGAATCATAAGGACAAAGCGGGATCTCTCCACAAGGGTTGGTAGAAACCGTTTTGTATCCAAGGTCTGCATAGCAATCTGGTACAGATTCATTAATAACGGTATCCCAGAATAAAATCCCGGGTTCTGCCGATTTCCATGCATTGTGAACGATCTTCTTCCAAAGTTTTTCAGCCTCAATGTCTTTTGAGAACTTAGGCTGAGAAGAGAAGATCGGGTATTTTTGAGTATAAGTAGAATTATTCCTAACCGCTCTCATAAATTCATCATCGATCCTAACCGAAACATTGGCGCCTGTAACTTTCCCCTGTTCCATTTTAGCATCGATAAAATCTTCAGCATCCGGGTGGTTGATAGAAACCGAAAGCATAAGGGCTCCACGACGACCATCCTGAGCAACCTCTCTGGTAGAGTTTGAATAACGTTCCATAAAAGGTACGACTCCGGTTGAGGTTAATGCTGAGTTCTTTACAGCTGAACCTTTAGGACGTATGTGAGACAGATCGTGACCTACACCACCTCGTCTTTTCATCAATTGTACCTGCTCCTGGTCAATTTTCATAATCCCACCATACGAATCTGAATTCCCATCATTTCCAATTACAAAACAGTTGGAAAGAGATCCTACCTGATAAGGATTACCAATCCCGGCCATTGGACTTCCCTGTGGTACTATATATTTAAAATCTTTGATAAGATCGAAAACTTCATCCTCACTCATTGGGTTTGGATATTTCTTTTCGACTCTCGCGATTTCTTTTGCGATACGCCTGTGCATATCATTAGGGGTAAGTTCATAAATATTCCCATCAGAATCTTTCAGGGCATATTTATTAACCCACACTCTTGCGGCAAGGTCATCGCCTTTAAAATATTTAAGAGAAGCTTCAAAAGCCTGTTCCTGGGTAAAAGTTTTCGGAACGACTGGTTTTTCTTGTACAGGCATACAAATGAGATTTTTAGGTTAGAGTTATGTTATTTAAGAGGGATAAAACTAAACAAAGTTTTGAGACAATTAACAAAACCTTTAGAAAAAGTTATCAAGGAAAAGTTGTTAATAGGCTTTAAAACAAATGATTAGAAATTTACTAACAATAAAAAGTTGACAAATAATGAAAACTAATATTTTCATCATTTGCAATAGTGTTTTTGAACAAAACCCGTGAAAACAGAAGAGGAATAGATATAAAATGCTCAATTTTTTACCTAAATCGATCATATATTCTATCAAATGAAAAAAAATAGGCCGGTCAATTTGACCGGCCTTTCTTGAATTAACACCTACGAAAATCCAAAATTAAATTGTATCTAATCTATTATGTGGTTTTAAATGTATAGGTAACACTCGTAGAAGAATTTGTACCATCACTTGTAATAACCTTCCAGTAATAAACGGTATTGGAATTTACATTAATTTCCATACTTGTAGCAGTAATATTTTTCCATTCTGCCGGAGGGGTTTGAGATCCGTCCACGCTATCTGCGAATAGGGTGTAAGTCACCGTATCTCCATCCGGATCCTGAACATTTTCCCATTGAAGGGTCACCTTTCCATTTTCTGGAGTTACTGTCGCTCCCGGAGTAGGATATACCGCTGAAGCCGGAAAAGGAGCAAAGTTGGATTCTCCATCACCTGAAAGGTAAAACTTCCAGGTATCTGAACTTGTATTTACGGCTCCTGAATTTCTGGATATAACCTTCCAGGAATACGGATGGCCTCTCTCTAAGGTAACTTCTGTTGCAGTATCTGTAATTCCGGTTTTTGAAATATTTTCCTGAGTGTCTAAATTGGTGATCTCAAGAGCATAGCTGGTAGTTTCGGTTGAAGCATCCCAGTTAAAATCTACGCTTGCAGAGTTGCCTGAAATATTCCCCTGTTCACATTCTTTATTGTTTTCAGGAAGATTTAATCCTGCTTTTCCGGGTGCATTTACTGTAGGCTCCGGGTTAGGAGTGGTATCTGGTGCAGGTTCACTGTCGCAGGATGCAAGAAACTGTGATCCTATTATTAAAAAAGCTAATAACTTTCTCATCTTATTCTTTAATTACTTTAAATGTTCTGTCTACTGTAGGTCCGTTTAAACGTACCATATATAATCCTGAACTTCTGTGATTCACATCCAGTTCAATAACTCTGTTGGCAGGAACTTTTTCCATTTTTCGGGATAGAAGATTTCCGGTGCTGTTGAAAATTTCCACCTTAACTTCTGTGTCAAATCCTGAAACATACACCTGAAGATATCCCTGAGTAGGGTTAGGCGCGTATTCAATTTCTTCACTCACAAAAATTTCCTCAAAATAACTTCCCTGGCAGTCCAGAGCTGTTTTAACTTCAATCCTGTTCAAACCTGTGTGAAGATCAAGAGTTATTTCATTTTGAGTGGTGGAGATTTGGTTGCCGTTAAGGATCACAAAATACTCCTTTGCTCCATTCATTTTTAAGGTCACCTGATCTCTGTTCTGGTTAACCACAGAATAGGTACTTAAATTTTGTGGTTCAGTAATACCTATTGAAAAGCACTGTTCAAAATCATCTTCTCCCACAACCGTAAAACAAACATCGTAAGTCCCTGTTTCCAGCCCCTGGAAAATATCAGTATAACTATTAGCTGAATTTAGTTGGATGGAATTCTGTCCATCTATGGAAACAACATATTCATAATCTGTAATATTCGCGCTTACATTAACGGCTCCGTTGGCTTCACCATTACAGCTTGCGCCAATTGCTTCTACGCTGAATGCATCTGCCGGTAAGTGAAAAACTGTACAGCCTTCCACATTTACTCTGTCTCCAACCGGGGTGTTGGGGCATTTATCATTAGCGTCTGAAACTCCGTCTTCATCTGCATCCGGAAAATTGTTGTTAGGGAACAATTCCGAAACTTCATCGGCGAAGATGTGCCATTCTCCCGGGGCCAAGGTTAACGACGTTACCTTAGTAGTAATATTCTTCTTTTTGTTATTGTTAAAAAGGTCATACCACGCTCCGGTAACTTGAAATTCCACATCTACAGTAATGGTTTCAACACCAAAGTTTCCAACTATAAGCATTTTAGATATGTCTCCTTCATTCACAGAAGCCTCTGATAAATGAATGGTTTTTAAACCATTTGCATTATCTGCATCAGTCGTAAAATCTGAAGTATTAAAAATTGGCTCTGTGGTCTTTAATGCGATAAGTTTGGAATAATCATTATAAAGGGCTTTCCTTTCAGCATCCTGAAAATATTCCCATTTAATTGGTTTATTTCCAATCCTTCCGTTGTAATCTATAGAATAATCATATCCCAGTTCTCCAAATTGCCATAACATTTTAGGGCCGGGAACTGTAAAAAAGAATGCCGCATTCATGCTCATTCGGTCTAAAGCCGTAGAAAGTGATTTTACAGAATAGTCTCCTGAAGCATTTCCATACTGAAGCGCTTTGTACATAAGGCGCTCTTCATCATGACTCTCCATGTAAACAATATTCTGTGGTTCTACCCAACCGCGTTTTTTATAAGAAGCCCATTCAAAATTGGATTTGTTACTGTTATTATAACCCATGATGGCTTCTCCATAAGAACCCGTCATATTTGCCCATAACATGATTCCTTTTCCTTCATCAAGCCTGTAATTTGCCCATTCGGTTTCTTCCTGATTTCCGCCAAGGTGTTCAAAAATCACATAAGACTCATCATCAACTTCCCACTGAAAATCTGCATATTTCTTTAGAACAGCCACACGGTCTGCCTGATAGGAACCGGTACAACCTTCGTCATTTGCAGTACAATTCTGGGTAAATCCTTTGGTAAGATCCCAACGGAAGCCGTCAAATTTAAATTCCTCGATCCAGTATTGAACAATTCGCTTTACATAAGCCTGAGTTCCTGCCGACTGATGGTTGAAATCATTGAAAACGTTATAAGAATGTTTAGGAGACTGGTTAAAGAATGGGCTATCTGCAGATGCAGTTCCATTGGTTTCTCCACCGGTTGTATTGTATAGTCTAAAGTATGGATTCTGCCCGGTAGCATGATTAAATACGATATCAGCAATTACTGCTATCCCTCTCTGGTGACTTTCATCGATTAGAGTTTTAAGCATTTCCGGCGAACCGTAATATTTATCTGTCGCCATGTGGAAAGATGGGTTATAACCCCAGCTTTCGTTACCATCAAATTCGTTAACCGGCATTAGCTCAATGGCATTAACTCCAAGAGATTCCAGATAATCTAATCTATCGATAAGTGCCTGGTAAGAGTGATCTTCATCGAAATCTCTTAATAACAATTCGTAGATCACCAGGTCTTCTTTGGCTGGTTTTACAAAAGCCGAATCTCCCCAGTTATAAGTTGAAGTTTTCGTCTGGAACCAGGTAACGGCATTGGTTGTTTTGCCATACGGGTAATCCGGGATATTAGCAAAGGTTTCATCTGTAATAAACTGGTCATTCCATGGATCCAGGATCAAATGTGAATAGGGATCGGCTATATCTATAGAGTAATCAACTTTGTACTGATAAAGTATATCGCTGTTAGCCGGTAGATTGTTCAGTTCGATCCAAAATCTGTCTTTCGCGGCATCGTAATTCATTAAATAATCATTGGAAATTTCCCAGTTGTACAGGGAACCAATCCAGTGTACTACCTGCTTGTTTGGAGCATAAAGTACAAAAGTAGCTTTGGAAGGGTTATTAGGATTATAATTGATCCCGTCCTTCATTCCTGCAGGTAATGCTTTTTGCGGAACAGTGGCCATTGGGGCCGCATAAAATACAACAGACTGAGTGTCTGAATTTGCGATCGCTTTTAATTCAATAGTACTATAATCGCTTAAGTTTAGGGAGTATGTATAATTTTTGGACTGCGCAGAGGTAGAGTTTACCAAAGTCCCGTTAACATACAGTTCAAATTTTGCATCGATATTCGAGCTTGCCGAAATCTCCAATGCTTCATTGTTTTGTAGCAGGGTAAAATTTGAAGTAGGTTTATTAAGGGTGAGATCAAAAGTCCCTACATCAAATACAAAATCCTGTGTTTTTTTATCGCCACTGCCATCTTTGGCTTTGACTAAAAATCCAATTTTTGTAAGACCGGTGCGGCCAAAAAACTCGGATACTTTAAAGGAGATGGTTAATTTTCCATTCTCTTTTTGAAGCTTGTGCTCATCTTTTGAGTTATTCCAGCTTCCATTATTTGGAGCATCCTGTTGCACATTTGCACTGTTGTAGCTCCATGCCCATAGGTAGGCATCATTAACATCCCATTGGTTGAGGTCAATATCAGAAAAGGTAAGGGTGATGGTGTCGTCTTCGCCAAAAGGATCTGGAGAAACTACCACACTGGCTTGTTGTTCCTGGGCTACAGCACCCTGAATTAGTCCCAGGGTCAAGCTCCATAGAAACAGTAACTTATAAATTTTCATTTTAACTCAGGTTTAAAAAAAAGGGGCTATTTAGAATAGCCCCTTTAAAAATAACTAATTCTTAATTTTTAGTCAATGTATAAGTATACATTCTTGGATTGCTAAGATCTAAAGTGATCGTGTAGTTTCCGTCTTCAGGAACACTAATGTTCTCTCCATTGAATTCCATTGTTCCATCTGCACCAGTATCTCCAATGTTTAGAGCCCACTCATCATTAGCTCTGAATTTGATTCCATTATCTGGAGCATCCTGCTTAGTAAGATCTAAAGTTACACTCCAGATTTTAGTAGCCGGATCGTAAGTCATGTCTGTATCTGAATCCCATCCTGTTGGAGTAGCATTTCCAATTACACCCCAGTTAGTTTCTTTTAAAGAGTAGGTAAGTGCCTCAGTATTGGCCTTAACATAAAAGTAACCACCTGTACCATCTGGAGTACCAGCGTTTACTTCACCGTCCTGCTTAAGCGTTTCAGTATAAGATCCGTCAGAATCTCCGGCATCACCGTAATCTCCATCCCATCCTGTGTTGGTTGGAAGGAATTTATACATTGGCTGGTCAACATTCATGTAAATGAAACCTTCGTAATCTGTTTTACCTTCAGCTGAAGCAGCAAGAGGTACACCAGCTTCAGGACTCCAGTCTGCATCATATCCACTTGCAGTTGCGAAGTTTCCAGTAACGTAGATCATTGGAAGAGCCGCTGGTCCTTCTTCTACCGTTTCAGGAAGAACAACCGTAATAGACATTACTTCAGAAGTAGTGTTTAAACCATTGCTTCCATCAGTCCCTGCGTAAGCACGAACTCTGAAGAAAATTTCTCCTGTATTTGGCATATCAGTATCCGGATCGTTATCCAATCCAGCAGCAGTAGCCAAAGCCATCATCTGGCTAACCTTAACAGCCATGTTGTTTTCTCCTGTAGTTCCAATGATATCGAAAGTAGAGAATCCAGCTTCAGATGAACCCTGAAGTTCGTAAGTTATGGTTGTTGGAGCATCAAAATCAACTTCATTCCAAACAAATCTTTCCGCAATGTTTCCGGAAGTTTGAGAGGTTAGGGTATAAGACTCTGCAGTTGCGTTAAGGAACATGATCCCGTCTACATCTGGCTGCGCAACGAATACCACATCATCGTCATGTTCGCAGGAAGTGAATCCTACAAATGCTATTATCGTTAATAAGAAAATTGAAAACTTTTTCATTTTTAATCTATTGTTATATTAATATCCTGGATTTTGTTTCAAATTGGTGTTCACTCCAAGGTCTGAAGCCGGAATTGGCATTAGATCCCTGAAAGATTCGGTAGTTGTTCCCTGAGGTACTCCACCTTTAAATGGCCATACACCTCTGTCTGAGAATTGTCCGAATCTAATAAGGTCAGTTCTTCTGTGAGCTTCCCAGTATAATTCTCTTGCTCTTTCGCTTAAGATTAGATCAAGAGTAAGATCACCTGAAGAAATGTTCTCAGAATCATCTCCAAAAGCACGCTCTCTAAGAAGGTTTACATAAGCTAAAGCATCTGCTTCGCTTCCGCCACCACCTCTAAGTACAGCTTCAGCATACATTAGGTAAGCATCTGCCAAACGGAACATTGGGAAATCTGTATCTGGGAAATCACCTGTAGGATCTGATCCTGCATTACCGTTTACATCTACATTCTTGAATTTGGTAACAGCGTACCCATCGTTAAAGTTAGAGATGTTTACGATCTCCTTAGTTTGACCTTTAGTAAAGAACATTGCTCTTTCGTCCTGAACATCTTCGATTGGATCGTCGTTGTTATCAAGGAATTTGTTAACCAAAGCAGAAGTGGTTCTAAGACCAGCCCATCCACCGTTGATTCCAAAATCGTCCGGTTCCATATCTCCACCTACAGCAGCATGAATAATAAACGTCATTCCACCATACGCCTGAGTGTTTAACCCATCAAAAGTAATAGGGAAGATGATCTCATTTTGAGCTCCGTTAGAGTCATTATCTGCAAGGAATAATTTCTGGTAATCATCTACAAGGCTGAAGTTAGAGTTGATCACTTTGTTAGTGTAAGTGATAACCTCGCTATATCTGCCTGTACCGGTATACTTTTCAGCATTCAGGTATAATTTAGCCAGTAGCATCCATACTGCAGCCTGGTCTGCACGACCATATTCATTGGTTCCTGCAGCGGTAATTTTTCCTTCAATGTCAAGTAATTCACTTTCGATATAAGAAAATAGCTCAGGGCTGGAAATTTGCTCCGGAAGGAAAGCTCCAACTTCGTCCTCTTCAGTTACGAAAGGAGGGTTTCCATAAAGATCAAGTGCATGCCAGTAACTTAAAGCTCTTAAAAATCTTGCTTCAGCTCTGTAATTTTCGATCTCAGCTTTTAAACTGCTGTCTACACCACGAGCATCAAGCTTAGAAGCTTCAGTTTGTCTCAAGAACTCGTTTGACTGAGCTATTTGATACATCACACGAGAATACATGGTTCTAATGAACTCATTTCCTGAAGTCCAGTTCTGGTTGTGAAGGTCTTTAATAGTACCATCATTCCAACCAATTACAGCTTCTTCAGTAGTTAGTTCCTGTAATTTCCAGTATAAACGAAGGTATTGAGAGAAACCTTCGTCCAGTCCGGAAAGATCCGGATTTCCGGCAGGACCATCCTGACCACTAATCGCCAGACCTGCATATAACTTAGCAAGGAATTGCTTGTAAGCCGCCGGGTTTTCGAAGGCTGAAGCAGCCGTTTCAGTATTATCCTCAGGCTTAAGATCCAGTTCGCTTTCACATGACCATAAAATAGCCATCCCAAAAAGAACAAGGAATGTTGTCTTAATTCTATTAAACATAATTGTATTAATTTTTCTGTTTTTCATTAAAATGCAAAGTTCAATCCTAGTACAAATCTTCTGGATCTTGGGTAGAAATTGTTATCTATCCCTCCAAAAACTTCAGGATCAAGTCCTTCGTAATCTGTAATGGTTAGTACATTGCTTGCCGTCAAAGAGGCTCTGAAATCTACTTTCTCACCAGGGATCGAATATCCAATACTAACATTGTCAAGCTTTACGAAATCTGCAGCTTCCAGGTAGTAATCTGAGAAGAACTGGCTATCGATAAATCCTGAATCCAATACATTTGAATTGAAGTTGGAGTAGTAATTAGAAGGAGTGTTTGTTCCCGATTCTACAAATCCGTTGGCAGATTGAGTGTTGTTATAGATGTAATTTCCAAAGCTTCCTCTAAAAGTAAAGCTGAAATCGAAATTCTTATAGTTCATTGTATTGGTTAATCCCATAAAGTAATCTGGAGTAGCCTTTTTGTAAGGCTGTCTGTCAGACTCCGTGATCTGGTTGTCACCATTAACATCTACATAAGCACCTTCGATTGGCTGTCCTGCCTCGTTGTAAACCTGTCTGAAAACAAAGAAGGTAGTTGGATCATAACCTTCTTTCCAAAGCTGGATGTTGTTACCAACTCCACCGCTAATTCCTCCCTGAGGAATAAAGAAGTTTGGATCGTCACCAAGGGTTAACTGAGTAATTTCAAGTTCCTGGAAAGCGATGTTATATCCAAGTGTCCAGTTGAAATCTTCAGATCTTACAATGTCTCCGCTAAGTCCAACTTCAATACCTCTACTTACCGTAGTCCCCACGTTTGTAAGCAACTGGTCTGAAAGGTTTGCACCTGCTGGTACAGGAACTGTAGCGATAAGATCTTCAGTTTCACGGTAATAAGCATCAACAGATCCACTTAGCCTGTTGCTGAAAAATCCGAAATCAATACCGGCATTATAGTTAATAAGACTTTCCCATTTAAGGTTCTCGTCATATTCTTCTGGTCTTAAAGTAGAAACGAAAGTGTTTCCAAACTGGTATGAAGCACCACCCTGGCTAGGAGTATATAATCCTAAGTAACCATAGTTAGCACCAATTTCATAGTTTCCTGTTTCACCATATCCACCACGAATTTTAAGTTTGGATACGATTTTAGAATCTTCAAGGAATGCTTCGTTATGCAATTTCCATCCAATAGAAGCAGCCGGGAAATAACCCCATCTGTTTTGCGGAGCAACTCTTGAAGAACCATCGGCTCTAATACTTGCCGAAATCAGGTATTTATCGTTAATGTCAAAACTTGCTCTGGCGAAATAAGACTCCAGAGAGTTACGGTTAACGTTTACCGGGAAATCTACCGTACGGTCCTGCTCAGTTCCAAATACATCTGAATATGAGAAGAATTCCTGGTAAGAGTGACCAGCTGTAAGATCTACTTCAGTAGCAAGGAAATCAACTTCCTTCTGGTAGTTAAGATATGTATCTAACAACAGGTTTCTGTTGAAGTTATCATATTTCGTAAACTGATCGATATTCGTTGTATTCGAAGCAGCGATTAACGGAGTGAATTTATCTCCTCTTGCTTCAGCATAATCAAAACCAGCATTAACAACTGCTTTCAATTCCGGAAGGAAATGAAATTTATATTCAGCGTTAAGGTTGGTAATAGATCGCTTGGTTTGGTTGTTATCTGTAGTTTGCTCTAACAGGGCAACCGGGTTTCTTATAGCAAGGTTTTGCTGAGTAACTCTACCACCGCTTACACGTGAAAATTCGAAAAATCCTCCAAAAGGAAGCGAATCATCATATATAGCCTGTGTAGGATCCATAGCAACAGCTGCTCCAATAGCACCTTGATTTGCGAACTTGTTCTTATCCAGACTGTTCTTAGAAGTAAGGGTAAGTTTTAGTTTATTATCAAAAAGATCCTGATTCAATGAAATATTGAATGCATTTCTTTCATAATAATCACCGGTTAGTACTCCGGTTTCGGCTGTTTGGTTAAAATTCAGTCGGTAGTAAAAATCACCTTTTCCCTGAGTAGCCGTAAGGTTGTGGATTGCTCCTACAGAAGTTTGATAGATTTGATCCTGCCAGTCTGTATTCGCAGTTCCTAATAAAGAAGGATCTGTTCCAGGTGTGTTGGTTATAAGGTTTCTGAATTCATCAGCGCTTAAAACATTCACTTTATCGTTAATGTTACCTATTGATGTCTTTACATCGTAAGTGAACTGGAACGGAGTGTCTTTCTTACCTTTTTTGGTAGTAATCAAAATTACACCGTTTGAAGCTCTAGATCCATAGATAGAAGTTGCAGCAGCATCTTTTAATACTGTGAAATCTTCGATCTCGTTGGGGTTAATAGAGTTTAAGGCGTTTCTTGATCCTGAAACACCACGTTGGTCCAAAGGCACACCATCAACTACGATAAGCGGGTCATTAGATGCCGAAAGAGAAGAACCACCTCGAATACGAATGGTACCTCCCTGTCCTGGAGCACCACCACCGGGGGTTACCTGAACTCCGGCAGATTTACCTGCAATAAGTTGTTCCGGAGCAACAACTGCTCCCTGGTTGAACTGCTCTGAAGATATTTTCTCCACAGCTCCAGTTGCATCCTGCTCTGAGGTTGCACCATAACCAATTAATACAACTTCATCTAAAGAAGCCGCATCTTCATCTAAAAGGACATCTATAGTAGATTGTCCCTGATAAGGGATCTCCTGACTTACAAATCCTAAAAAGGAAAAAATCAGAACATCTTCATTAGCTACATTCTGAATGGTATAATTACCATCAAAATCTGTAGTGGTACCATTTGAGGTACCTTTAACTATTACGTTCACACCTGGAAGAGGTAAGCCTGTAGCATTTTCGCTAACATTACCACTAACGGTGTTTTGGGCAAAAAAGCTCATTGGTAGCATAAACAGCAAAAACAATGTGCTTTTAATTAAAGTTCTCATAAATTTTCGATTGGGTTTTGAATAAAAATTAACCTATACTTTTACTTCCTGCGGTTAAATGTATGTAATTTCTAAGGTTGAATTTTGGGAAAGTCCGTATTCAGGGTTGCGAAAACGTTTTCGTGTTGAAAACTTTTTGTAGTTAAGGAATTGATAATTAAAATGTGGTAAGTTTGTGACATCAAAATTTACACCCGGTGTAAACGAAGAATTCCATAATACAATGAAGCCTAAACTTACCCTAAAGAACATTGCCAAAGAATTAGATGTATCTATTTCTACTGTTTCAAAAGCTCTTCGCGACAGTCCCGAAATTGGTGAAGAAACACGCGCAAAAATCAAGGCTTTTGCTAAGCATTACAATTACAAACCAAATAACATTGCGCTTAGTCTTAAGAATAGAAAGACCAAAACCATAGGGATCATCATTCCGGAGATCGTACATCACTTTTTTACTACGGTGATTAGCGGAGTGGAAAAAGTTGCCAATGAGATGGGATATAATGTGTTGGTATGCCTGTCTGACAACTCTTTTGATAAAGAAGTCCTTAATATGGAGATGCTTGCTAATGGCAGTACCGATGGATTTATTCTTTCGCTGGCCAAGGAAACCATGCAAAAAGGGGATTATCATCATTTGGTTGAAGTTATCAATCAGGGAATGCCGGTTGTTTTATTTGACCGGGTAGTGGAAGATATTTCCTGTGATAAGGTTATAATTGACGATGTAAGCGGTGCCCGTAAAGCAGTACAGCATTTAATAGATACCGGTTGTAAGCGTATAGGGTTATTAACTACTGTGGATTATGTAAGTGTGGGAAAATTGAGAACCCACGGATATAAACAGGCACTGGCAGATAATAATTATCCTATAAATGAAGATCTCATTCTTAAAATAGAGGAGATGGAGGATAGCGAGCTGCAGATCAAAGAGTTTTTAGAGGAGCAGAATGTGGACGGGATCTTCGCCGTGAACGAACATTTTGCGATCTCTGCGGTTAAAACAGTTCAGGATCAGGGTAAAAAAGTGCCGGACGATGTCTCAGTAATTGGGTTCACAGATGGAGAACTTTCCCGACTGTTTATTCCCAGTTTAACCACGGTAAGTCAGCATGGAACAAGGATAGGTGAGGAATCTGCCCGCTTATTAATAGAGAAACTGGAACGCACTCCATCCCCGGACGATTACTATAAAACCATCCTCGTGGAAACAGAGCTGGTGGTCCGAAATTCAACAAAATCAAAGATTTAATCGGTTCATTTTAAAAAATCTATATATTTGCCGTAGTTGAAATTTATCAAAACTTATATTTTTACTTCCCACCAATTTTAAGTTTTGATAAGTCATTGTGCTTATCGTTAGACTGTTAAATACACGCGATATGCAAAAACCCCGGTTAAAGTTTTGGGATATCTGGAACATGAGTTTCGGATTCCTTGGTATTCAATTTGGTTTTGCCTTACAAGGCTCAACTATGTCCCGAATTTTTGAAACTCTGGGAGCAGAGAAAGATAATATTCCGCTTTTATGGATTGCGGCTCCTCTTGCCGGTCTTATTGTTCAACCTATCATAGGTTATTTAAGTGACAATACCTGGCATAAAAATTTGGGGAGAAGAAGACCATTCTTTTTACTCGGAGCAATTTTAAGTTCCATAGCCTTATTATTAATGCCTTATTCCTCGGCTGTCTGGATGGCCGCAGGACTATTACTGGTGCTTGACGCTTCCATAAATATCTCCATGGAACCCTTTCGTGCTTTGGTGGCCGATAAACTTCCGGAATCTCAAAGAAGTTATGGTTTTGTGATCCAGACCCTTATAATAGGAATTGGAACCTGGGTGGCCAGTAACCTACCCAAGTTTATGAACAATGTGCTGGATATTAGTAATGAAGCTGCGCCCGGCGTAGTTCCTCAATCGGTGAAAGTCGCTTTTATCGTGGGAGCTGTGGTATTTCTGGGATCTATTCTGGTAACCATTTTTACAACGAAAGAATATACTCCTAAAGAAATGGAGGAATTCGAAGGTGCAAGCGGAGTGGAGGAAGATAAAGGAATGCTAAAAACAATCCTTGGAACTTATGCTCTAATGCCTAAGATCATGAAGAAATTAGGTGTGGTTCAATTCTTTTCCTGGTTTGCTTTTTTCGCCATGTGGACCCTTGCTAATCCAGCCCTCACCAGTCATATATATAATGCTCCAAAACCGCAAATCGAAGAATTTGCTCAAATTGGGGAAGATGGAGACATTCTCTATGATGCAGACAGGGTGATCCTTTTTAAGGATGATCAGGCCAGACTGGATTATGAAACTCAGGATAAAAATTATAATGAAGCCAGTGATGATGTAGGTTCTAAAATGGGAATCTATGGATTGTCATCTATGGTATTTGCCATTTTACTAACTTTCTATACCTCAAGATTTGCCATCAACAGGAAATTGGTTCATATGGTAAGTTTGATTCTTGGTGGTTTAGGTTTCTTATTGATGTTATTCATACCCGGTGATCCGGATATGTTATATGTATGTTTTGCATTGATAGGATTTGCCTGGGGTAGTATCTTATCCATGCCATATGCCATGTTATCCAGTTCTGTAGATTCAGGAAAAATGGGGCTTATGATGGGAGTTTTTAACATGTTTATCGTGGTTCCGCAAATTATCGCTGCACTTGGTGGAGTGGTATTTTTACAGAAATTGATAGGTGAAGAATCTATCCACGCAATGACCATAGCCGGAATTTTCCTAATTCTGGCAGCATTTTCAAATTTATTAATTACAGATAGAAAAGCAATTAAGTATGAGCCAGCATAGGGCCGAACCTAATACAGCATTTATATTCGATCTCGATGGTGTGATCGTGGATACCGCAAAATTCCATTTTTTGGCATGGAGAAAACTCGCCAATGACCTTGGGTTCGATTTTACTGAAGAGCAAAATGAACAGTTGAAAGGGGTTAGCAGAGTAGAATCTTTAAAGAAGATCCTGCAATGGGGGAATATGGAATTGTCTGAAGATGAGTTCACCAGACAAATGGCCTTGAAAAACGAGAATTATCTTTCGTATGTGGAAGAGATGGATGATAGTGAGATCTTGCCGGGAGTACCCGAAATCCTTGACTATTTGATCAAAAACAATATCCCGTTTGCATTAGGATCTGCCAGTAAAAATGCGAGAACCATCTTAAAGAAAATTAATCTTTTTGAAAAGTTCGATGCTATAATTGATGGGACAGATGTTAGCAAGGCAAAACCAGATCCCGAAGTGTTTTTAATAGCAGCAGATAAGCTAAATGCCAGACCTGATAATTGTATCGTATTTGAAGATTCGGTAGCAGGAGTACAGGCGGCGAATAAAGGAAATATGACGAGTATAGGAATAGGAGACAAAACTGTTCTTGGCGAAGCCGATCATGTTTTTAAAGATTTCACAGAGATCGAGATAGAATTTATTGAAAAATTATTGAGAAAAGAGAAGTAATGAATCAGGATTATATAAAACCGGACGCATGGTCTGTAATTGAGGAAGAGTTTGATGCAGGAAGACAGAAATCTTCTGAAAGTCTTTTCAGTATAGGGAATGGCGCCATGGGGCAAAGAGCGAATTTTGAAGAACAATATTCGGGGCCAAGTTTTCAGGGGAGTTATATAGGCGGAGTCTATTACCCGGATAAAACAAAAGTTGGCTGGTGGAAGAACGGGTATCCGGAATATTTCGCAAAAGTATTAAATGCTCCAAACTGGATTGGGATCAATGTTTTTGTTAACGAGGAAGCCCTTGACCTGTACACCTGTACCAATGTGAAAAACTTCCGAAGGGAGTTGAATATGAAGGAAGGTTACCTTTCCAGAACATTCGAGGCTACCTTGCCAAATGGAATGGAAATAGAAGTGAAAGCTTTACGATTTCTTTCAATTGTTGATAATGAATTAGGGGCTATCCACTTTGAAGTTACTCCTTTGAACGGAGATGCAGAAGTGAGATTCGATCCTTACCTGGATGGAAGTATTACCAATACCGATGCCAACTGGGAAGAGCGTTTCTGGGAAACTCTGGATGTAAAAGCTGATGACCAAAGAGGATACATCGTATCTAAAACCTTAAAAACTGAATTTCATGTAGGTACCTTTATGGAATCTCAGGTTTTTATAAATGGTGAAAAATCTGCTCAAACTTCTGAAGCTAAGATCGATGAAGATCGTATTTCTTATTCTTATAGTCTGAAGGTTTCTAAAGGTGAAGCTGCTGCGATAAAGAAATATGCCGGTTATGTAAGTGACATGAATCACGACAAAACCAAACTCGTAGAAGCTGCTTCAAAAGTACTTGATACTGCCCTTGAAAAAGGTTTTGACGCCTTAAGACAAGAGCAAAAAGAAGCCTGGGCCTCTATTTGGGAAATGGCAGATATTACCATTTCTGGCGATGTAAAAGCTCAGCAGGGAATTAGGTTCAATATTTTCCAATTGAACCAGACTTATCTTGGTGAAGATGACCGCCTGAATATTGGGCCGAAAGGATTTACCGGTGAGAAATATGGTGGAAGTACTTATTGGGATACAGAAGCTTATTGTATTCCTTTTTACATGGCTACCAAAGATCAGAAAGTTGCCAGAAAACTGCTTACTTACAGATACAATCAGCTGGATAAAGCTAAAGAAAATGCTGAAAAGCTTGGATTTAGCAATGGTGCAGCCTTGTATCCAATGGTAACCATGAATGGTGAGGAAAGTCACAACGAGTGGGAGATCACTTTTGAGGAGATCCACCGTAACGGAGCTATGGTATTTGCAATCTACAATTATGTACGTTTTACCGGAGACTTCAGTTATATTCCTGAAAAAGGACTTGAGGTAATGATCGCGATTGCCAGATTCTGGCATCAGCGTGCAAACTTCAGCAAGAATGCTAATAAATACATGATCCTTGGTGTAACCGGACCTAATGAATATGAAAATAATATAAATAACAACTGGTATACCAATTACATAGCTAAATGGTGTATCGAGTATTGTCTTGAAATGATCGCCAAGGTAAAAGACGGTCATGCCGAAAATTATAACAGGGTAATGGGGCTAACTTCTCTTAATGAAGGTGAACTTGCCAAATGGAAAGAGGTAGCAGAGAATATGTATTTCCCGTATTCTGAAGAAGATGGAGTGTATCTTCAGCAGGATGGTTTCCTTGATAAAGAGCTCATACCTGTACAGGAGCTGGATAAAAAACATCGTCCTATCAATCAAAAATGGAGCTGGGACCGGATTCTTAGGTCTTGTTATATCAAGCAAGCCGATGTTTTGCAAGGCTTCTATTTCTTTGAAGATCACTTCAGCAAACAGGAACTTGAAAAACATTTTGACTTCTATGAGCCGCTAACGGTTCATGAATCATCGCTTTCGCCTTGCGTGCACAGTATTCAGGCCGCAGTATTAGGTCGAATGGAGCAGGCGTATGAGTTTTATGTAAGAACTTCCAGGCTTGATCTTGATGATTATAATAAAGAGGTGGAAGAAGGTTGTCATATCACCAGTATGGCGGGAACCTGGATGAGTATTGTAGAAGGATTTGGAGGAATGAGAGTAGTGAACGATCAGTTAAGTTTTAACCCGCAGATCCCGGAACAATGGAAAGCTTATTCTTTCAAAGTAAACTTCCGCGACAGGATTTTGAAAATTGATGTTACCAAAGACAGTACAGAATTTTCTCTGGAAGGAGAAGAGTCTCTGGAAATCCTGGTGAATGGTAAGCCACTTATGGTATCACCTAATTCGCCTGTTAAGGCTTAAATTTTCAAGGCTTCCTGTAATTGCAGGAAGCCTTTTTTATAAGAAATTATATGAAAAAATTATTCCTATTATTTTGTTTGTGTGCGGGCCTGAATGCCTCGTCACAAATTTCAAAAGTAGAGCCGCCAAACTGGTGGGTTGGATTTGAAAATTCTTCCCTGCAAATAATGATTCATGGAAAAAATATTGGCTCGGCGATTCCTCAATTAAATTATCCCGGTGTAACTATTAAAAAAGTGCACACGGCAGATAGTCCTAATTATCTTTTTATTGACCTCAGGATTTCTGATGCAGCGAAACCTGGTACCATGGATCTTAAATTTAATTATCCTGAAGGTTCTTCTGCCGTATATCCCTATGAATTAAAGAAGAGAACAAAACCTGGTAAAGATTATGTTGGGTTTGATAATTCTGATGCCATTTACCTAATTACTCCAGACAGGTTTGCCAATGGAGATAAATCCAATGATGTTGACACTTCCTTAAACGAAAAGAAAATAGACAGAGAAGATGATTATGGTCGCCATGGTGGTGACATCCGCGGAATGATAGATCATTTGGATTATATCGATAATATGGGATTCACCGCTATCTGGTCTTCTCCCTTATTGATAAATGACATGAAATCCTCTTCCTATCACGGGTATGCTATGACCGATTTTTACCGGGTAGATCCTCGTTTTGGAACCTTTGAAGAGTATAAAGAGCTGGTTGAAAAAGCAGAAGAACGAGGTATTAAGATCATCATGGATCAGGTTGCCAACCATATTGGACTTGAACACTGGTGGATGAAAGACCTTCCTTTTAAAGACTGGATCAACTATCAGGAAAGATTTGAGAAGAAACAGGATCTTATCTTTTCCAACCATAGACGCACGGTAAATCAGGACCTGTACGCTTCAGAAGCAGATAAGAAAGAATTGAGCAACGGCTGGTTTGTGGAAACAATGCCTGATCTTAATCAGAAGAATCCATTTATGGCAACTTATCTTATCCAGAATAGTATCTGGTGGGTGGAAGCCCTGGGACTTAGCGGAATAAGACAGGATACCTATCCTTATCCGGATATGGAATTCATGAGCGAATGGGCCGGAGCTATCATGAAAGAATATCCAAATTTCAATATTGTTGGTGAAGAGTGGAGTAGTAATCCACTTTTAATAAGATACTGGCAGGAAGGTGTGGATAATGGTTATGATTCTAATTTAAGATCTACGATGGATTTCGCCATGCAATCCAATATCGTTAGGGGACTTAATGAAGAGTCAGGATGGGAAACAGGTTTGCAAAGATTGTACGATGGTTTAGCAAATGATTTCGCTTATGCCTCGCCAAAAGATATTATGATATTTCCTGATAATCATGATATGAGCAGGATCTACACTCAGCTTAATGAAGATTTGCCTAATACCAAAATGGCACTTAGCTACATCCTTACATTGCCACGAATCGTTCAGCTCTATTATGGAACTGAAATTTTAATGGACGATTCAGCAAAACCCGGAGATCACGGGTTGATTAGAACTGAATTTCCGGGAGGCTGGGAAGACAGTGAAAGCAATGCTTTTACCGGCGAAGGTTTAAGAGCTGAGCAAAAGGAGATGCAGGATTTCCTTAAAACACTATTAAACTATAGAAAGAAAAGTAGTGCGATAATCGAAGGTTCTACTAAACATTTTACTCCGGTAAACGATGTTTATTTGATCTCCAGAGCTAAAGGAGAAGAAACCGTGGTTCTTATATTGAATAAAAATGAGAAGCCGGTAAAGCTTGATCTTAGTAGATTTAAAGAACTGGGACTGGAAGGCAAGGAGTTAAAGAATGTAAATACAGGCGAAAAAATCCAATGGAATATATCACTGGAATTACCCGCTCGTGGCCCATATTTTTTAACCACAAAAATGAATTAATCATCAAACTTTATAAATTTTAAACATGAAAAAAATAGTATTAATGCTATTGGCTTTAAGCTTTATAGTGGCCTGTAAGAATGACTCTCAGGAAAATAAGGGTACTGCCAATATTAATGAAAAAGAAAGTCTGGCTCCGGTTAGTAACGAAGTACTGGAATCGGCGGTTATATACGAGGCGAATATTCGCCAGTATTCTCCCGAAGGAACTTTTGATGCCTTCACCAAAGACATTCCTCAGTTAAAAGAGCTTGGAGTGAAGGTGATCTGGTTGATGCCTATGTATCCTATTTCTATGAAAAAGAGAAAAGCAACCGGCGATAAATCCATTGA
Organism: Christiangramia aquimixticola; assembly: GCF_048285835.1. Lineage (NCBI taxonomy): Bacteria > Pseudomonadati > Bacteroidota > Flavobacteriia > Flavobacteriales > Flavobacteriaceae > Christiangramia > Christiangramia aquimixticola. Next base: position 246,113 of record NZ_JBLVTL010000001.1, on the reverse strand, counting down.
GGATATCGAAGATCCAGAAGAGCGTAAGAAGTATCTGGGAAGTTACTACGCCATTTCAGATTATTCTGCAGTAAATCCTGAGCATGGTACCATGGAAGACTTTGATGAGCTGGTAAAAACTGCTCATGATAATGGCATGTATGTGATCCTTGACTGGGTAGCTAACCATACCGGATGGGATCATAAATGGATCACTGAAAATCCTGAATATTATACCAAAAACGAAAAAGGAGAGATCACAGATCCAATAAATGCAGATACCGGAGAATCATGGGGCTGGACAGATGTTGCCGACCTTAATTTTGATAACCCTGAGCTTAGAAAAGCGATGAAGCAGGAAATGTTGTTCTGGGTAAAAGAACACGATATTGACGGATACCGTGCAGATGCGGCACATTCGGTTCCAACAGATTTCTGGGAAGATATCTCCAAGGAGCTTAGAGCTGTTAAGCCGGTTTTTATGCTTGCTGAAGCAGAAAGTCCTAAAGATCTTTTCCATAATGCTTTTGAAATGGGATACAACTGGGAAGGTCATCACCTTCTTAACAGTATCGCTCAGGGAAAAGCGACTGCAGAAGAGTGGGATGCTTATATGACTAAGATCGATACTACTTTCCAGGATGATGATTATTTGATGAATTTCGTGACCAATCATGATGAGAATTCCTGGGCCGGAACGGTTAAGGAAAGAATGGGAGATGCTTCTGAAGCTATGCTGGCGCTTACATATACACTTCCGGGAATGCCGTTGATTTATAGCGGGCAGGAATACGATATGGATAAACGTCTAAAGTTCTTTGTAAAAGATACAATTCCGAAGGAAAAAGGAAAAGTATATCCGTTACTGGAAAAATTAGGCGCTTTGAAGCAGACTAATGTGGCTTTGCATGGAGGGAAAGAAGCAGCGGCTTATACCCACGTAAATACTTCCAATGAAGAAAAGATCCTTGCGTTTAAGAGAAACAAAGATGGGAAAGTTCTTTATTACCTTGCAAATATGAGCCCTGAAGAAATTACATTCAAGGTGGATATTGATGGTGAATTCACAGAATATATGAGCGGTTCTTCAATGAAATTATCTAAAGACCAGGAGTTAAAATTTAAAGCCTGGGAATATAAAATATTGACGAATTAATAGTCAAACTCATAATTATTTGTAAAAAGCCACTATTTAGTGGCTTTTTTTATTAGTTATCAACCGAAAACGTTTTAGTTTTTTCCGAAATTAGGTTATGGCTTTAAAACACATTAGTTTTGAGCATAATGGTTGAAAATATAAAAAACATCGCAGTTCTAACCTCCGGAGGAGATGCTCCGGGAATGAACGCTGCAATAAGAGCAGTAGTTCGTGCCTGTTCATTTTATAAGATACAGTGTACTGGTGTTTATAGAGGATATCAGGGGCTTATTGAAGCCGATTTTGAACCTCTGGATGCCCGTTCGGTTAGAAATATCATAAATCAAGGTGGGACTTTTCTTAAATCCACCCGCTCCAAAGAATTTAGAACCAAAGAAGGTCGTAAATTAGCATTTGATAACCTGAAAGCCAATAACATAGATGCTTTGATCGTAATTGGAGGGGACGGAACTTTTACCGGTGGACAATTGTTCAGTAAAGAGTTTGGTTTTCCTACGGTAGGTATTCCGGCAACGATTGATAACGATATCAATGGTACCGACTTTACTTTAGGTTATGATACCGCCTTAAATACGGTGGTAGAAGCAATCGACAAGATTAGAGATACAGCAAGTTCCCATAACAGATTATTTCTTGTAGAAGTAATGGGCCGTGATGCCGGAGATATCGCTTTAAATAGTGGAATTGGTGCAGGAGCTGAAGAAATTTTGATTCCCGAGGAAAATCTTGGAGTTGAAAAGCTTCTCGATTCTTTGAGAAAAAGTAAGAAATCCGGGAAAACTTCCAGCATTATAGTTGTGGCTGAAGGAGAAAAGAGTGGAAAAAACATTTTTGAACTGGCCTCCTTTATAGAAGAAAATATGGATGAATATGAAGTGAGAGTTTCTGTGCTTGGTCATATTCAAAGAGGCGGATCCCCAAGTTGTTTTGACAGGGTTCTTGCCAGTAAACTGGGTGTTGGAGCGGTAGAAGCTTTAATGGCTGGGAAAACAGAAATCATGATTGGAATACATCACCAGAAGGTTGTGAATATCGAGCTGTTAAAAGCTATAAAAGGTGATGCGAAAGTAGATAAAGAATTACGAAGGGTGGCAGACATCACTTCGGTATAATTAAAAACCAAAGAAAATGAGTACTAAAATTGGAATTAACGGATTTGGGCGTATTGGAAGAATTGCCTTCAGAATTGCCGCTCAAAATGATAATGTAGAGGTTGTTGCTATTAACGATCTTCTTGATGTAGATCACTTAGCATATTTGTTGAAGTATGATTCAGTTCATGGAAAATATAAAGGTTCTGTTGAAGTAAAAGACGGAAGTCTTATCGTCGACGGAAAAGAAATAAGAGTAACTTCAGAAAAAAATCCTGCCGACCTTAAATGGGGAGATGTAGGCGTTGAAGTTGTATTGGAATGTACAGGTATCTTTACAGATCTTGATAACGCAGATGCTCACCTTAAAGCTGGTGCCAGAAAGGTTGTACTTTCAGCTCCATCTAAAACTGCTCCAATGTTCGTTATGGGCGTAAACCATAAGGATGTGAAAGCAGATCAAAACATTGTATCTAACGCTTCCTGTACTACTAACTGTCTTGCGCCTCTTGCAAAAGTGATCGATGATGAGTTTGGTCTTGTTGAAGGATTGATGACTACAGTTCATGCAACAACTTCAACTCAGTTCACAGTAGATTCTCCATCTAGAAAGAACTTTAGATTGGGAAGAAGTGCTATGGCGAACATCATTCCAAGTTCAACTGGTGCTGCGGTTGCGGTAACTAAAGTAATTCCTTCTCTTAAAGGAAAACTAACCGGGATGGCTTTTAGAGTTCCAACTACAGATGTTTCTGTTGTGGATCTTACAGTAAGAACTGAAAAGTCTACCAGTTATGATGAGATCAAAGCTGCTTTCAAAAAAGCTGCAGATGGAGCTTACAAAGGAGTGATTTCTTATACTGAAGATGAAGTTGTAAGTCAGGATTACGTTTCAGACCCACATACTTGTAATTTTGATGCCGGTGCAGGGATCGAATTAAACGATAAATTCTTCAAGTTGATCGCATGGTACGATAACGAATATGGTTATTCTTCCAAGCTTGTTGATCTTGCTGCACACGTAGCTACACTATAATATTATTTGAATAGGAGAAAGCAGTCTGGTAGCTTAAATGCCGGACTGCCGTTCTCTATTTTTCAATTCAATCATCTCTCAACATGATATTAATTGCTGATGGAGGGTCCACGAAATGTGACTGGATACTTCTAAATAATGAAGGCGAGCAGGTTTTTAAAACCAGAAGTAAAGGTCTTAATCCTGCCGTGTTTAAAGAAGCTGTCCTGGAAGAAAGGCTTGCTGAGAATCCCGAACTTGGAGAAGTTAAGGATTCTATTGAAAAAGTTCATTTCTATGGAGCCGGATGTGGTACGCCAACCCCAAGAGAGTTATTAAAAAGTATCATTGCGAATTACTTCACGAATGCAGATGAGGTTTTGGTAATGGAAGATACAGTTGCCGCTGTTTATGCAGCAACTACAGAGCCTGGAATTGTTTGTATTTTGGGAACAGGATCAAATAGCTGTTATTTTGACGGTGAAAATATCACTCAGGCAGTAGATTCTTTAGGCTACATCTTAATGGATGAAGCCAGTGGAAATTATTTTGGTAAAAGGCTTATAAGAGATTACTATTATAAGCGTATGCCTCCAGAGATTGCTGAAAAGTTTAAAAAGAAGTTTGATCTTAATTCAGATACCATTAAAATGAACCTTTACAGAAAGGAAAATCCTAATACATATCTGGCTCATTTTGCTGAATTTATATTCACCAATGAGCGAAATGGGTATTTCTATAAACTCCTTCATGAAGGTTTGACAGAATTTGTACATTCAAGAGTACTAAGTTACCCGCAGGTAAACTCAGTGCCGGTACATTTTATTGGTTCAATAGCTTTCTTTAGTGAAGACATTATTAAAGCTGTATTACAGCCTTATGGAATTCAGCTGGGAAATATCGTGAGAAGACCTATAGATGCATTGATAGAACATTATAGAAAGAATGTGCTTAAAGTTTCTTAAGCGCTATTCATAGTTTGAATTGACCCTGCCTTTGGCGGGGTTTTTTTATGACTAATTTTTTACTTTCCGGCGGCAGGTAATATAAATCGGGAAACATTTTCCTTTTTTATTCTTAAAATAAAATTTATTTTAATGGGGAAAGAAATGTAAATTTCTGATTCTTAATAAGTCCCTACCTTATCAAACTATGATTGAATATGCTGATAAAAGTATACGGCAGTGCTGTATTTGGGGTAGAGGCCACCACTATTACCGTTGAGGTAAATGTAACTTCCGGGATTGGTTATCATCTGGTAGGATTGCCAGATAATGCAGTAAAAGAATCCAGTTACCGCATCACTGCAGCCCTGCAGAATAATGGCTATAAGTTTCCCGGTAAGAAAATAATCATCAATATGGCTCCGGCCGATTTACGCAAAGAAGGATCTGCTTACGATCTTACTTTTGCTATGGGAATTCTTGCAGCTTCAGAACAGATAAAAGCCGAAGAAATATCTCAGTATCTCATAATGGGTGAGCTTTCACTGGATGGAAGCCTCCAGCCCATTAAAGGAGCTTTGCCTATTGCGATTCAGGCTAAAAAAGAAGGTTATAAAGGTTTTATTCTGCCGGAACAGAATGCCCGGGAGGCGGCCATCGTCTCTGGTCTGGAAGTGTACGGGGTGAATTCCATCACTCAGGTAATTGACTTTTTTGATAAAAACCAACCATTAACCAGAACTGAAATAAATACCCGAGAGACTTTTTATAATAATCTGGATCATTTCGAATACGATTTTGCCGATGTTAAAGGTCAGGAATCTATTAAGAGATGTATGGAAATCGCAGCTGCCGGAGGTCACAATATTATTTTAATAGGACCTCCGGGAGCTGGAAAAACCATGCTTGCCAAAAGATTGCCAAGCATCTTGCCACCAATGACCCTCCAGGAAGCCTTGGAGACCACAAAGATCCACAGTGTTGCCGGACGTATTAAGGACAATGTGGGGTTGCTGGCACAAAGACCATTCAGGAGTCCGCACCACACAATTTCAGACGTTGCCCTTGTTGGGGGAGGGGCATACCCGCAACCGGGAGAAATTTCCCTTTCTCACAATGGGGTTTTGTTTCTGGACGAACTGCCTGAATTTAAAAGAGGCGTGCTTGAGGTAATGCGGCAACCTTTGGAGGACCGGGAGGTTACTATATCGCGGGCAAAATTTACGGTTACATATCCCTCAAGTTTTATGTTGGTAGCCAGTATGAATCCCAGTCCGGGTGGATATTTTAACGATCCCGATGCGCCGGTATCTTCATCGGCTTACGAAATGCAACGATATATGAGTAAGATTAGCGGTCCCTTGCTGGACCGCATAGATATCCATATTGAAGTGACTCCTGTTCCTTTTGAAAAACTAAGCGATGATAGAAAAGGGGAAGGAAGCATAGAGATTCGAAAACGTGTCACCGCTGCCCGGGAAATTCAGTCTGTCAGGTTCGAAGCTTCAGAAACTATACATTATAATGCGCAAATGGGCCCAAAACAGATCAGAGAACATTGTAATCTGGATACTGAATCTAAAGCCTTACTTAAAACTGCTATGGAAAAATTAAATCTTTCAGCAAGAGCTTATGACCGGATTCTAAAGGTTTCCCGTACTATTGCCGATCTGGAAGAAAGTCCAAACATCCTGGGAAGACACCTTACAGAAGCAATTCAATATCGCAGTTTGGATAGAGAAGGTTGGCTGGGTTGAAGATCTTCAGTTTTAATTAACTAAACCCTTCCGTCTTTTTTATATTTTTGATAAAACCTGAAAATCAAACTTTAGCCTTTATAAAGCGGAATTTAAGAACTTAACTCATGAAGAGAATTATCCTGGTGTTTATTTCAATCCTTACTTTTTCTTGCAACAGCGATACCAAAGAAGACCCTGTCAAGACGACCAATGCTAATGATACTCTAAATACAGAGGATCTACTGCCGGATAATCTTTTAGAGGAAAAAGTGGTCAATTTAGGAGAGACTGAGGCAAACAATCTTGTTGAATTACCATTGAATTGTATAAACCAGGAATATCCAAACAAGTTAGGGCAGACTTTAGAGAATAAAAATGCGCTTGACGAACCACATGTTCTACACCCGGCATTTTATGGATGTTTCGATTGGCATTCTTCCGTGCATGCTCACTGGTCTTTGGTAAGTTTATTAAAGCAATTCCCAAATTTGAAGAAAGGCGAAAAAATTAGGGAAGCTTTATCCAATTCACTAACTGCAGAAAATATTCAGGGTGAGATCGCCTATTTTAACCGTAAGGAAAGCACTTCTTATGAGCGAACCTATGGCTGGGCCTGGCTATTAAAACTTCAGGAAGAATTATTGAATTGGCAGGATCCTCTGGGTCAGGAATTAGCCAAAAACCTTCAGCCTTTGGCAGATCTTATTGTAAACAGATATAAAGAATTTCTTCCCAAACTTAATTATCCTATCCGTGTAGGTGAACATACCAACTCGGCTTTTGGACTAGGTTTTGCCTACGATTATGCAAAAACAACCGAAAATACTGAGTTTCTTGAAGCAATAAAAAAGAGTGCTCAAAGATTTTATTTAAAAGACGATAACTGTCCCGTAACCTGGGAGCCGGGAGGATATGATTTCCTTTCACCCTGCCTGGAAGAAGTGGATATTATGAGAAGGGTGTTGCCTAAAAGTGCCTTTAACCTTTGGATCGAAGATTTTATGCCTCAGTTAAAGAAAAAAGATTTCCAAATGGAGGTGGGCGAAGTTTCAGATCGTACCGATGGGAAGCTGGTGCATCTCGATGGCTTAAACTTTAGCCGTGCCTGGGTTTTCTATGGACTTGCTAACCAGTATCCTGAAAAATTTGGTCATTTAAGATCTTTAGCTAATAAACATGTATCTCATTCATTTTCCAATGTTGCAGGTGATTCCTATGAAGGAGGGCACTGGTTGGGTACTTTCGCTATTTACGCTTTAAAAGAAGCCGGGAAAAATTCTAAGGAGTGAAATCCTTTTTAAAAAATTTAGGACCGGGGATCCTTGTTTCGGCGGCGTTTATAGGTCCCGGAACGGTTACTGTTTGTAGTCTCGCCGGAGTAAATTTTGGGTACTCGTTGTTATGGGCCTTATTTATTTCGGTTTTGGCTTGTGTGGTTCTACAGGAAATGTCGGCGCGCCTTGGGCTTATTTATGGCAAAGGATTAAGTCATTGCATTCGCGAAGAACTTAAAAATCCTGTTATCCGTCTTTTCATTCTTTTCCTGATTTTTACTTCCATAGTAATTGGTAATGCCGCTTATGAAGCTGGTAACATTACGGGCGCGGTCCTGGGAGTTGAAGCGGTTTTTCCTTCTCTTAGTTATAATATTGGCAGTTTCAGGTTGAATTTCTGGAGTTTAATAATTGGGGCTACAGCGTTTATTTTATTATTTCTCGGGAGTTATAAGAAACTTGAAAAAGTATTCATCGCGCTGGTTTTCTTAATGAGTCTTGCATTTATTATTACCGCAATTCTAACCAAACCTGATATTTCAGCAGTTTTAAAAGGATTTGTGCCCGGTTCTCTAGATGAAGGGCTACTTACCGTGATCGCATTAGTAGGAACCACTGTAGTGCCCTATAATCTCTTTTTACACGCATCGATTGTAAGTGAAAAATGGCGGGGAGAAAAATATTTGGGAGTAGTAAGAAAAGAGCTGGTATTCTCTATTTTTCTGGGTGGATTAGTATCTATGGCCATTGTAGTGGCGGCAGCTGCTTCAAATATTGAGGAAATAGAAAGTGCGAAAGATCTTGCTGCGGGATTAGAGCCATTATTTGGTAGTTCAGCAAGCATATTTCTTGGAATAGGTTTAATGGCTGCCGGAATTACATCTTCCATTACTGCTCCTTTGGCTGCTGCTTTCGTAGTTCAGGGTTGTTTAGGTTGGAAATCTGGCATGCAGGCGGGAAAGTTTAAAATGGTGTGGATGCTTATTATAGCATTAGGGGTAATATTTTCATCCCTGGGCATTAAACCCGTGGAGATCATCAAATTTGCGCAGATAACCAATGGGTTAGTGCTTCCGGTAATCGCAATTTTCTTATTTTGGATAGTAAACAAAAAAGAGGTTCTTGGAAAATACAGGAATAATCTAATTCAAAACATTTTAGGTGTCATTATTATCGCCCTGTCTATCTTCCTTGGAGCCAAATCTGTTCTAAGTGTAATCCAAAATTTTTAAAGATGAAAAAGACAATTCATATTAACTGTGATTTAGGAGAAGGTGGAGAGTATGATGAGCAAATCATGCCGTTAATTTCTGCTTGTAATATTGCTTGTGGAGGTCATGCAGGTAATCTTGAAACCATGCACAGGACGGTTAGACTGGCCATGGAAAATAATGTGGAAATTGGAGCTCATCCATCATATCCAGACAGGGAAAATTTTGGAAGAAACCACATGGAGATGTCTGCTGAAGATTTGAAATTATCCATCGAGGGACAGGTATTAAGCCTAAAGCAAATTGCCGAATCTGAAGGCGGAAAACTCACCCATATTAAGTTGCATGGAGCACTCTATAATGATGCTGCAAAAGATGAAAATATAGCCCGAATTGTTGTGGATTGTTTGCAGGAATTTGATGCAGATTTTAAATTATATGTGCCTCTCAATTCGAAAATTTCTGAGTTTGCAATGGGGAAATTTGACCTGTTTTTTGAAGCTTTTGCTGATAGGAATTATGATGAAAATTACAGCCTGATTTCCCGGCTAGAAAAGGATGCTTTGATCACTAAAAAAGAAGATGTTTTTGATCATGTTTTTTCTATGTATACTCATAATAAATTACATGTTTTAAACGGTGCTGAATTGGAAGCAAAAGCAGACACCTTTTGCCTGCATAGCGATACCCCTTCTGCAGTCGAAATTTTAAACTTTCTACATAAAAATTTTGCCCAGCAGGGGATAGAAGTTGCGAACACATAATGTCAAATTTCCCCAAAATATCTGCACTTGGAGATCATGGAATTCTTGTCCGGTTTGAAGAAAAAATAGAATCGGATACCCTCAAAACCGTCCTTGAATTTAGAGAATTGATCGAAAATCAAAACATTAAAGGAGTGGTTGAGGTAACAAATACATATAACTCGTTATTAATTAGTTACGATACTACAATAGAGAATGTCTATGGTGAAATTTTGAGCCTTTTTGCTTCAGGAGGGAGTACTAATATACCTAAAAAAAACAACTACAAAATTTTTTATCTACCCGTGTGTTATGATATGGAATTTGGCCTCGACCTGGACCATATTTCGAAAGTTAAAAACTTGTATCCTGAGGAAGTTATTTCTCTTCATACTGCGCCCCTTTATCAAATTTATTTTATCGGATTTATGCCTGGATTTTTATACCTGGGAGGCCTGGATGAAAGGCTTCATATTGCACGAAAAAATACCCCCCGAAAATTAGTTGAAAAAGGTGCTGTGGGAATAGGTGGAAACCAGACCGGAATCTATCCAAAAAACAGTCCCGGAGGATGGCAGATTTTGGGTAAAAGTCCGCTCAATTTTTTTGATAAAAATTCTGTTCCTCCAAGCCCATTTTCTCCTGGTGATAAAATAATATTTGAAGCGATCACAAAAGAGGAATATTTTAAAATTGAGGAACAAATTTCGAATGGTAATTACACCCTGAAAACTGAAATTGTAGATGGCTAAAATTAAAGTTTTACAGCCTGGATTATTTTCCACAATTCAGGATCTGGGAAGATCCGGATTTCAAAAATATGGCGTTCCTAAAAGTGGGGTTATGGATACGTATGCGATGCGCATATGTAATTTGATTTTAGGTAATACTGAAACAACTTCAGTTATGGAAATTACTTTTCTTGGGCCTCAACTTGAATTCGATGCCGCAACAAAAATTTGTATTAGTGGGGCCGATCTTTCACCGACTTTAAATTCAGAAAAAATTTCAAGTAACCATATCATTTCTGTCAACAAAGGAGACGTTCTCAAATTCGGGAGACGAATTTCAGGCTTCAGAAGTTATTTAGGGATTAAAGGAGGTTTTAAAACTGAAGTGGTCATGAACAGTCAAAGCTGGTATGACGGAATTACTTCAAGTACGCGACTGGATAAAGGCATGGAATTGGAATATACTACCTATGCCACAAAAGCCGTCCAGACTTTTTCTTCAATTAAACCTGAAATGGAATATTTGAATGATACCAATATTGAAGCTTATCCCGGACCTGAATTTGATCAATTGAATTTAGAGCAGCAGAAAATTTTATTCAGTGAGAATTTTTCGTTGAGTGAGAGCAGTAATCGTATGGCCATTCAGTTTAAGGAAAAACTTGAAAATTCACTGTCATCGATCATAACCGGGCCGGTTGTACCGGGAACAGTTCAATTAACTCCATCCGGCCAGTTGATCGCTCTTATGAGAGATTGCCAGACAACCGGTGGTTATCCAAGAGTCTTGCAACTTTCAGATCACGGAATCCAGGTGTTATCTCAAAAAATCCCGGGTGAAAAGATCAATTTCTTCAGGAAAGAATATTCTCTTGGATAGAATGAAGTTCTATAAATAAAAAAGTGCCATCGCAGTTTTGAATTATAGAAAAGACCCTACTCAGATCTATAATAAACTTTAGATGACACTTCTTTTGCCCCAAAACACTTTAGCTTAACTAAAATGACAAGACAAATATAGATCAAGGTCTCCTTTCAAATAAGGGGTTTTTTCCCCTAAATGCAAAGAATGCGTTCCTAATAGTTTTAATATATCTAATTTAGATTTTACTAAGCATTTTTATAAAATGGAAAAACCCAGTAAATGTATCACCCGGGAGAAAGCGACAGAACTTTCAGAAACATGGTGGATCACCCGTGGAAAAGCAATCGAAAAGGAACTAAAATTTAAAGATATTTGCGCCGTAAATTTTAGTATTGAAGAACTGGAAGCATATATAGCTTATGTAAAAGAAAATTCTAAGGATGTAAAAGCTCCGGGAATTTCCATTTGGATGGGAACTTATGCTAAAAATGAAAATAGCCCGGGCTATAGCACTGTTTTTCTTTCTCCAACTAAAAAGAAAGCCCCCGGAACTTATACTGAAGATGAAAATGATTTCGAGGAGAACGAAGAGATCGATCCTTTAAATCATGGTCAGGGTGTCTGGCCTCCCGGTATTTATTAAAATTTAAATTTTGTGTAACCTTTCCTTTACTTAATGCAGGAATACCTCGATTTTCTTATTGTAAGAAAAGTATATGTAACTCTTTTAGTAGAATTTTTATCTGCGCTGGCAGGAAGTTTATACCTTCTTAAAACTGCAGCACCGGAAAAGCTTATTAAACAGTTTGTCTGGTTTTTATGGTCCATATTCATGATAGACTTGCTGGGAGGTTATAGTATTTGGGCATATTTTGATAATTATCAAACCCTCCCATTCTTAAAAGATTCTCTATTTACCAGGAATTTCTGGTGGTTTAATATCGCCAAGACATACTTTATCGTGGGCTATTGCTATTTCCTGCATAGCAAAATAATGGATACCCGAATTACCTCTTATTTAAAATGGGCCATATTAATTTTTATCGCATTCGCGGTTTATAATATGTTTTTTAGCGGAGAGTTCTTTGTTCGTTATATTACAAAAACCTTTACCCTGGGAACTTTCCTTGTTATCACCAGTGTATTCGCATATTTTTATGATATCCTAATTTCAGATCAGGTTCTTAATTTTCATAAGAATGTGTTTTTTTATATGGCGCTTGGAATTCTGGTGTGGTACCTGGTAATTCCTCCAATCGAAATCTATCTCGATTATTTTACTGAAGAAAATGAATTTTTTATTGAGGTATTTGCGGCAGTGCTGCGGTATGCCAATATCTTCCTGTATGTTATGTTCATTCTCGGATTTTATATTGATTACAGGTTTCGCAGAAAACAAAAACTGGTAAAAAACAGTTCCAATCGTTTACTATAGATCCTTGAATCTTATTGAAATTACGTATACTTGTTAGGCTAATCCAATCATTAGAATGCTTCGTAAAGAGGAAATATTATTAATAATTTATTTTATTCTCGTAATTACATTTCTGTCGGGATTTACCATCATCTTTTTCATAACCTATCAAAGGCGGAAGAATAAGCTCCTTCAGGAGAAATTCCAGGCAGAACAGGACTTTAAGACTGAATTATCCAATGTGCGTATGGAAATTCAGGAAGCTACTCTTAAGAATGTTAGCTGGGAACTACATGATAATATTGGTCAACTTCTCGCGATCGCAAGTATGCAACTTAATATTCTTAGTAAAAAGGTTGATGAAGCCTCGCATTCTACTGTAAATGAAGTAAAAGACCTTGTGGCCAACTCGCTCTCAGAAATCAGAGCACTGTCAAGATCTTTGAATAATGAGGTGGTTGATTATGTTGGTTTGGAGGCATCTGTAAAAAATGAGATCGAAAGATTTAACAGGCTTGCCGTTCTGGAGGCTAAATTAGATATTCAGGGTAAGCCATATCAGGTCTCACAGGAAGACAGTATTATATTATTCAGGATCATACAGGAGTTCCTTTCCAATACAATAAAATATGCCGCAGCTTCAAAGCTTAATGTGAACTTTATTTATGGCCGGGATCTTCTGGAAATCTTAATCGAGGATAACGGCATAGGTTTCGATATTGAAGAAACAAAAGCCGGTTCAGGGATGCTTAATATGCGCAGCCGTGCTGAGATTATTAATGCTGGTTTCCTGCTGAAGTCTTCGCCCGGTAAAGGAACTTCCTTATCTTTAACCTATCCAACCAAGATTACAACCAATGAATAAGTCGATCATAATTGTTGACGATCATAAACTTTTTGCGCAGTCCCTTCAAATCCTTGTAAACTCCTTTGAAGGTTTCCATGTAAATCATGTATTCAAGAATGGTGAGGAACTGGTTAAGCATTTAGAAGAAGGTCATGGTTCGCCAGATATCGTTCTATTGGATATGCGAATGCCGGTAATGGATGGAATGGCTACCATGAAATGGTTGAAAGAGAACCATCCGAATCAAAAGGTGCTTACCCTTACCGTAGATCAGGAAGATGAAAGTATTATAAAAATGCTAAGGCTGGGTTGCCGCGGATATTTGCTTAAAGACATAGATCCGGAAGAGTTTGAACAAGCATTAAACGCTATAGATCGCACGGGCTATTATTCCAACAAGACAATATCAGATGCCTTAAGCCGGGAAGAAAGACAAAAGAAATACGAGGAGCTTACCAAAAGGGAATTTGAATTCCTGAATCTGGCCTGTAGCGAAAAGACTTATAAGGCCATTGCAGACGAAATGAATTTAAGTCCCAAAACGGTTGAAAACTATCGGGAAAGCCTGTTCCAGAAACTTCAGGTTAAAAGTCGGGTAGGGCTGGTGATATATGCGATTAAAGAAGGTATTGTGGATATTGCATAATTTAAGAATACTTTAATTCAAATCTTCATTTTCCCATTCTATAACTGCACAATGTACAGTATCTTCGTGTATTCAAAATTTAATTGTTGTGATAGATTCAGCTAAAATCGAACTTAGAAATTTAAGGGTTAAAGACTATGAGGAGTTAAAGATCTCCATGGTGAAGAGTTATCAGGCAATGCCTGATGAATACTGGAGCAAGGGAGAGATCAAGACTTTGGTGAATAAATTTCCTGAAGGTCAGCTTTGCATTGTCATAGATAATCGCATTGCTGGGTGTGCGCTTTCTATCATAGTAGATTATGATAAGTTTGACGATAATCATACTTATGAAGAGATCATTGGAGGTGAAAATTTCTCTACGCACTCCAAGAACGGAAACGTCCTTTATGGAATTGATGTCTTTATCCATCCGGAATTTCGCGGAATGCGTTTGGGTCGCCGACTTTATGAGGCAAGAAAAGAACTTTGCGAACACCTTAATTTAAAGGCGATCGTATTTGGTGGCAGGATCCCTAATTATGCAAAGTATGCCGAGGAGCTATCTACTAAAAAATATATAGAGAAAGTTAAGCTGCAGGAGATCCATGATCCTGTTTTATCATTTCAGTTAAATAACGATTTCCACGTAAAGAAGGTGATCAAGGGTTATCTGCCCGGCGATCATGAAAGCAAGGAATATGCAACCTTGATGGAGTGGAACAATATTTACTATACCAAACCTCAAAAGCTTGTAAATACTACCAAAACGGTGGTAAGGCTGGGATTGGTGCAGTGGCAGATGCGTCTTTTTAAAGATTATGACGCCCTGGTTTCACAGATCGAATTCTTTGTGGATGCGGTGAGTAACTATCAGAGTGATTTTATTCTCTTTCCGGAACTTTTCAACGCTCCTTTAATGGCTCAGTTCAATCATTTATCTGAACCTGAAGCGATACGCGGACTTTCAGATTATACGGAAAGATTACTGGAAACTTTTAGAGAATTTGCCATCAACTATAACATCAATATCATAACCGGGAGTATGCCTCAGGCAATAGGTGAGCACATGTATAATGTAGGTTTCCTTTGCCGAAGAGATGGAAGTTACGAGCGATATGAAAAACTGCATATTACTCCGGCTGAAGAAACTGCCTGGGGAATGAAAGGCGGAAATAAACTGGAAACTTTTGATACCGACTGTGGAAAGATCGGTGTTCTAATTTGTTATGATGTAGAGTTCCCTGAAGTTTCAAGGATTCTTGCGGAAGAGGGTATGAACATACTTTTTGTACCATTTATGACCGATACCCAAAATGGATACTCAAGAGTAAAGATTTGTGCCCAGGCGAGAGCAGTAGAAAATGAGTGTTATGTCGCAATTGCCGGTTCTGTAGGAAACCTTCCTAAGGTTGATAATATGGACATTCAATACGCTCAAAGTGCGGTGTTGACTCCTTCAGATTTTGCTTTTCCGGTTAATGGGATTAAAGCTGAAGCAACTCCAAATACAGAAAGTACTTTACTGGTAGATGTAGATCTTGACCTTCTAAAAGAGCTGCATAATTTTGGAAGTGTTCGAAATATGAAAGACCGCAGAAAAGATCTTTATTCATTGAAAAAGAAAAAATAAATTCACGTTTTAATTAATTCGTAACCCTGTCCCGAAGCCTCGGAATATGTCAGGATCTTTTTAAGAATTTGTTCGTGAAATACAACTTTAAATAAAGCCATCTTTTAGATGGCTTTTTTGTTATTCCCTCCTTTGTATAAAATAAATCAAATCATTTAGCTATCGTAATAAACTTTTATTTAAAACACTAAAAATCAAATAGTTATGATTTAATGAGTTGTTTTGAAATTAATTCTGCCACCGCTTGAGAAGGTGATCAGTATACTTAACAGTGTATTTTTAAATCTTATTTGAAAATAGAATCTGTTTTAAATGAATACTAAATACAGCAGCACCATAACTCAAAGTGATTCTCAACCTGCCTCGCAGGCGATGCTTCACGCCATAGGATTAAGTAAGGAAGATCAGAAAAAAGCATTCGTTGGGATTGGGAGTACCGGTTATGAAGGGAATCCATGTAACATGCATTTAAATGACCTTGCCAAGGAGGTGAAAAAAGGAACCCAACAGGCGGGATTGAATGGTCTAATTTTTAACACCATTGGAGTAAGTGACGGTATTTCTATGGGAACCCCGGGAATGCGTTATTCACTGCCTTCCAGAGATCTTATTGCAGATTCAATGGAAACTGTAGTAGCCGGAATGTCTTATGATGGGCTGGTAACTGTGGTTGGTTGCGATAAGAATATGCCGGGTGCATTGATGGCAATGTTAAGACTTAACAGGCCTTCTGTTTTAGTTTATGGAGGAACTATATCCTCCGGTTGCCATAATGGAAAGAAACTGGATGTTGTGTCAGCATTTGAAGCCTGGGGCTCGAAAGTTTCTGGAGAAATGCAGGAAGAAGAATATCAGCAGGTAATAGAAAAAGCCTGTCCGGGAGCTGGAGCCTGCGGCGGAATGTATACTGCCAATACAATGGCTTCATCTATTGAAGCTCTGGGAATGAGTCTGCCCTATAACAGTTCTAACCCCGCCACGGGTCCTGAGAAGATTCAGGAAAGTATCAAGGCGGGAGAAGCGATGAATTATCTTCTGGAAAAAGATCTAAAACCCAAAGATATAGTTACTGCCAAATCACTGGAAAATGCGATCCGGCTTTTAACCGTCCTTGGCGGTTCTACCAATGCGGTGCTTCATTTTTTAGCGATCGCGAAGGCAGCAGATATCAGTTTCGGACTTAAGGATTTTACCAGAATATGTGAAGAGACTCCATTTCTGGCAGATCTTAAACCCAGCGGAAAATACCTGATGGAAGATATACACCGGATTGGTGGAATCCCGGCAGTTATGAAATATATGCTCGAAAAAGGATTGCTTCATGGCGAATGTATGACGGTCACCGGTAAAACAATTGCTGAAAACCTTGAAAATGTAAAACCATTACCTGAAGATCAGGATGTGATCCATCCTGTTGAAAAACCTATCAAAGCCACCGGACACATCAGAATATTATATGGAAATCTGGCTTCGGAAGGTTCCGTTGCTAAAATAACGGGCAAGGAAGGTCTGGAATTTAAAGGAAAGGCAAGAGTTTTTAACGGCGAATTTGAAGCGAACGAAGGGATCTCCTCAGGGAAGGTTCAGAAAGGAGATGTAGTCGTCATTCGCTATGAAGGCCCCAAAGGAGGCCCGGGAATGCCCGAAATGCTGAAGCCAACTTCGGCCATAATGGGAGCAGGTCTGGGTAAAGAAGTCGCTTTAATTACCGATGGGAGATTTTCTGGAGGGACACATGGCTTTGTAGTTGGGCACATCACACCGGAAGCTCAGGAAGGGGGACTAATTGGCCTTTTAAAAGATGGAGATGAAATAAGTATTAATGCGAAAACCAATCGCATTGAAGCTCATTTGAGTGATGAAGAAATAAAGAAAAGAAAAGAAGCCTGGAAAGCACCCGCTTTTAAGGTTACCGGAGGTGTACTCTATAAATACGCAAAAACAGTAGCATCTGCCTCTCAGGGCTGTGTTACAGATGAATTTTAATACGGTGAATTATGCAGGTTAAAACAGCAAGTTTCGAAAAAGTGAACACGAAAAGTACAATGACCGTTTCGGGAGCCGAAGCAGTGATTAAATGTTTGCTTGAAGAAGGTGTAGAGACTATTTACGGTTATCCCGGCGGTGCGATCATGCCCGTCTATGATGAACTGTTCAAATATCAGGAAAAAATTCACCATGTCCTCACCCGGCACGAACAGGGTGCAACCCATGCAGCTCAGGGTTATGCCAGAGTTTCAGGGAAAGTAGGAGTTGCTGTGGCAACCTCGGGACCGGGAGCGACAAATCTTGTTACCGGGATCGCAGACGCCCAAATAGATTCAACGCCTATGGTATGTATCACCGGGCAGGTTGGTTCCCATCTTTTGGGAAGTGATGCTTTTCAGGAGACCGATATTGTAGGTATTTCCACTCCTATTACAAAATGGAATTACCAGATCACCAAAGCTGAAGAGATCCCGGAAGTGATGGCTAAGGCATTTTATATTGCCAGATCGGGAAGACCGGGACCTGTACTTATAGATATTACTAAAGATGCTCAATTCGCTTCGCTTGAATTCAGCTATAAGAAGTGCTCCGGGATAAGAAGTTATAAGCCTGTTCCGGAACTGAATCTTTTGGAAGTGCAACGTGCGGCAGAAGTTATCAATAAAGCCAAAAAACCCATGATAGTTTGGGGGCAGGGAGTGATCCTTGGTGGGGCAGAAGAACTTTTAAAAGCTGTAGTTGAAAAGGCAGGAATTCCTGCGGCATGGACCATTTTAGGGCTTTCAGCCTTGCCTACAGATCATCCTCTTAATGTGGGGATGGTGGGAATGCATGGGAACTATGCCCCGAATATGCTCACCAACGAGTGCGATGCTTTAATCGCCATCGGGATGAGGTTTGACGACCGGGTTACCGGAAACCTTGAAAAGTATGCAAAACAGGCAAAAGTGATCCATTTTGAGATAGACCCTGCCGAGATCAATAAAAATGTACATGCAGATTATCCTGTTTTAGGCGATGTGAAAGAAAGCCTTAAAGCCCTGCTGGAATTACTGGATCCAAATTCCCATGAAGTCTGGCATCAGAAGTTTAAGGATATGTATGAGACAGAATATGAAAAAGTGATCAAGGGAAATCTTGATGTAAATAAGAAGGATCTGGGCATGGCAGAAGTGATCCGCGAGATCAATATTCAGTCTAAAGGAGATGCGATCATAGTTTCAGATGTTGGGCAGCATCAAATGGCCGCCTGCCGTTATGCAAAATTCAATGGCACCCGGAGCAATGTAACTTCAGGCGGATTAGGCACCATGGGCTTTGCCCTTCCTGCCGCAATAGGAGCGAAAATGGCTAAACCCAAGAGAGATGTGGTTGCCGTAATAGGAGACGGTGGTTACCAGATGACCATTCAGGAGCTTGGGACCATTTTCCAAACAAAGGTCCCGGTAAAAATTGTGCTTTTAAATAATGGTTTCCTGGGAATGGTAAGACAATGGCAGCAGTTGTTCTTTGATAAGCGCTATGCTTCCACAACCATGGTAAACCCTGATTTTATCACGATAGCCAAAGGTTATCATATCAAAGCAAAACAGGTTACAGAAAGAAGTCAGTTAGAGGATGCTGTGAAGGAAATGATGGAAAGTGAGGAAGCTTACTTCCTTGAAGTGAAAGTTGAACAGGAAGAGAATGTGTTCCCAATGATCCCAACGGGAGCTGCAGTTTCAGACATATTATTAGAGTAATGGAAAAGAAGAATTATACAGTATCAATATATACCGAGAATAATCTTGGATTATTGAGCAGGATAGCGGCCATTTTTTTAAAAAGGCACATCAACATTGAAAGTATTACCGCGTCTCCCAGCGAGGTGACCGAGGTAATGCGCTTTATCATCATAGTTAATGTGACCGAGGAACAGATCAAAAAGATCGTTGGCCAGATAGAGAAACAAATAGAAGTGATCAAGGCATTTTATCATACAGATGCGGAAACCATTTATCAGGAAACGGCGCTGTATAAGATCAAATCTGAAGATTTTCTCGATGATCATAATATCCAGGATTTTATAAAGGAGACCAATGCAAGAATTGTAACGGTAACCAAAGAATTCTTCGTGATAGAAAAAACCGGAAAACGTTCTGAAGTTGATGCTTTATACGAAAAGCTTAAACCGTACGGATTAATGCAATTCGTAAGATCAGGGACCATCGCAGTAACCAAAAATGAAATGCCGATCTCAGGAATATTAGAAAAATTTAATACTACAAACTCATTATCATGACCAACTATTTTAACAGCCTTTCTACAGCTGAAAAACAAGATCAACTCGGCACCTGCCGTTTTATGGAACGGGATGAATTCAGTAATGGAACTGCAGCCCTTTATGGTAAAAAAATAGTAATCGTGGGCTGCGGAGCTCAGGGTCTCAACCAGGGACTCAATATGCGTGACAGCGGCCTCGATATTTCATACGCACTTAGAGAAGGTGCGATCAAAGAGAAGCGCCAGTCGTGGAAGAATGCTACAGAAAATGACTTCGAAGTCGGTACTTATAAAGAATTGATTCCGGAAGCAGATCTGGTGATCAATTTAACTCCGGACAAGCAACATACCTCGGTTATCAAAGCTATTCAACCTTATTTGAAGAAAGGAGCGGTACTTTCCTATTCTCATGGTTTTAATATGGTTGAAGAAGGAATGAAGATCCGTGAAGATGTGACTGTTATTATGGTTGCACCTAAGTGTCCCGGGTCTGAAGTTCGCGAAGAATATAAAAGAGGTTTCGGGGTGCCCACCCTTATCGCTGTACATCCCGAAAATGACCCTCAGGGAATTGGGCTTGAATGGGCTAAGGCTTATGCATACGCCACCGGAGGTCACAGGGCAGGAGTCCTGGAATCATCATTTGTTGCAGAAGTAAAGTCTGACCTTATGGGGGAACAGACCATTCTTTGCGGAGTGTTGCAAACCGGTTCGATCCTCACTTTTGATAAGATGGTTGCTGAAGGTGTGGAACCTTCATATGCTGCGAAACTAATTCAGTATGGTTGGGAAACTATTACTGAAGCCCTGAAACATGGCGGAATCACTCAAATGATGGACAGACTTTCAGATCCTGCGAAATTAAGAGCTTATGCGATTTCGGAAGAATTAAAAGATAAGATGAGACCGCTTTTTCAAAAGCATATGAATGATATTATTTCCGGGGAATTCAGCAGCCGAATGATGAAAGACTGGGCTAATGACGATAAGGAGTTGCATACCTGGCGCGCTGAAACTGAAAATACCGCTTTTGAAAAGACTGAAGCAACATCAGCAGATATCACCGAACAGGAATATTTTGATAAAGGTGTTTTACTGGTGGCCTTTGTGAAGTCTGGTGTGGAACTGGCCTTTGAAACTATGGTAGATGCAGGGATTATTGAAGAATCGGCTTATTATGAGTCGCTTCATGAAACGCCGCTTATTGCCAATACGATTGCCAGAAAAAAATTATATGAAATGAATAGGGTGATCTCTGATACTGCTGAATATGGCTGTTATCTTTTTGATCATGCTGCAAAACCATTGATCAAGGATTATGTGAAATCCCTTGAACCGGAAGTTGCAGGAAGAAAATTCGCTTCTGAAGAAACTGGTGTAGATAGCCAGAAACTGGAGAAAGTGAATGCCGAAATAAGAAATCATCCTGTTGAAGAGGTCGGAGCAAAATTGAGATCTGCGATGACCGCAATGAAGAAAATATACGCCTAATGAATACACTGCTGGAAAAAGATACAATATACAAACCAAGTCTCGAAGCCGTAAAACAGGCTGCTGAAAGGATTTCAAAGGTGGTTCTAAAAACTCCTTTGGCAGATTCTTTCACTTATAGCAAACGTTTTGAGGCGAATGTAATGCTGAAAAGAGAAGACCTGCAACAGGTAAGATCTTACAAGATTCGGGGGGCGTATAATAAGATTTCCAGCCTGGCTCAGGATCAGCTCGATAAAGGGGTGATTTGTGCCAGTGCGGGCAACCACGCACAGGGCGTTGCATTTGCCTGTAATAAATTAAAGGTGAAAGGCATAATTTATATGCCGGGTACAACCCCCAAACAAAAGGTGGAACAAACCCAAATGTTTGGGGGAAACTGGGTGGAGGTTGTTCTTAAAGGAGACACTTACGACGATTCTTTTAAAAGCGCCATGAGGCATATGAAAGAGGAAAACCTGGTCTTTATTCATCCTTTTGATGATGAGAAGGTGATAGAAGGTCAGGCTACCATAGCTCTGGAAATCCTTGAGCAATCTGATGAACCCATAGATTATATTTTCGCACCATTAGGTGGCGGCGGTTTACTTGCCGGGGTTTCTTCGATGTTCAAGGAATTATCACCTAATACCAGGATCATAGGGATCGAGCCTGAAGGCGCACCCTCCATGAAAACTTCCCTAAGAGAAGGCCGGGTTGTGGAACTGGATAATATCGAGCGTTTTGTTGATGGAGCTTCGGTTCAAAAAGTTGGAGCCAGGAATTTTGCGATCTGTAAGGAGAATCTGGATGAAATGATCACGGTGCCTGAAGGGAAGATCTGCCAGACGATCCTCGATCTTTATAATCAGGACGCGATAGTTGTAGAGCCTGCCGGAGCTATGGCAATTTCAGCATTGGATTTTTATGCAGAAGAGATCAAAGGTAAGAATGTGGTGTGCATAGTTAGCGGTAGTAATAACGATATCACCAGAACTGCCGAGATCAAGGAAAGAGCTTTACTATACGCCGGACTAAAACATTATTTTATTGTGACCTTTCCACAGAGAGCCGGTGCATTAAAAGAATTTGTTGCTAAGGTGCTGGGCCCAAATGATGATATCACTCATTTTGAATATTCTAAAAAGCATCATCGCGAAAATGGGCCTGCGGTTATTGGTATTGAATTAAAAGATCCAAAAGACTATGAACCACTGGTAGAGAGGATGAAAAGGAAGAATTTTTACGGAGAGTATCTCAATGATAACCCAAATTTATTTCAATTTTTGATATAGTAATTGCTTGCACCTCAAAATTTTATGTACATTTGAATTATGATTTCGATCAAACAAATAATATTACCCCGTTTCAATTTCAGGCCCCGCCGCTTCTAGGCAATGACCCCTGAAACCCTTTTCCTTTTAATATTATTTGATTTTTTTCCACTTTGAATTACTTAAACAGCATAGCATATAATTTTAATATCAGAACATTTTCTGATGTTACTCCTATGCGCCGCCGTTTCCCCCGCACGTAAGTGCGTCTATATATCTATGGAACTTAGGTGAGTCCGGTTCCACTTTCGAAAACCCAAATCAAAATATTTTTTTCAACTTAATTCTTTAGCAGATGAAAATTCTCATTGCTAATAAATCTCATGCTTCTTACGCTGAGATCATTTGTAATAGTATCGAAGAGTCGGCAAAGGTACGTGGTACCGGGATTGCCCGCAGAACGCCTGAATATATCATCAATAAGATGGAAAAAGGCAATGCGGTGATCGCGCTTGATGACGAGAAATTTGCAGGTTTCTGTTATATAGAAACCTGGAGCACGGAAAACTATGTGGCAAATTCTGGCCTTATAGTTCATCCGGATTACAGGAATCATGGCCTGGCCAAGGAGATCAAGAAGGTGATCTTCGAACATTCCAGAACTAAATATCCCAATGCCAAGATCTTCGGGATCACTACCGGATTAGCCGTGATGAAGATCAATTACGAACTGGGATACCAGCCGGTTACTTTTTCTGAACTAACAGATGATGAGACCTTTTGGAAAGGCTGTCAAACCTGTAAGAATTATGATATTCTTACCAGGACCGAACGTAAGATGTGCCTATGTACAGGAATGTTATACGATCCTGAAAAGAAAAAGGAGGTTAAGAAAGCAGCGAAACCATTGAGTAAGTTCAATGAAAAAGCATTCCAGAGATTAAAACATATTAAGCAGACGCTTTTTTATAAAAAGGAAAAGGCTGAAAAATAAAAGCAGGTAATTACGTCAAGCTGAACTCAGCTTCTCATGGGATCTTGAAACTCCCGCAGTACTGGGACAGGATGATGGATAGAAAAATTAAATAAATGAAAAAAGTAGTAATAGCATACAGCGGAGGATTGGATACATCCTACTGCGCGAAATATTTATCTGAAGAAGAAGGATTTGAGGTCCATGCGGTAAGTGTGAATACCGGCGGATTTTCAGAAGAAGAAATTCAGAAAATTGGAGATAACGCCAGGAAAATTGGGGCTACCAGTTATAAGAATATAGACGCGGTTTCCTCATTTTATCAGAAAGTAGTGAAATATCTCATTTTCGGTAATGTGCTGAAAAATGATACTTATCCATTATCGGTAAGTGCAGAACGAATTATTCAGGCGATCGAAATAGTGAACTACGCCAAGAAGGTAGGAGCAGGTTATATCGCTCATGGAAGTACCGGCGCAGGAAACGATCAGGTGAGGTTTGATATGATCTTCCAGATCATCGCACCGGAGATCAAGATCATAACTCCTATCAGGGATAAGAAACTTTCAAGACAGGAAGAGATTGAGTATCTTAAAGGAAAAGGAGTAGAGATGAACTGGGAGAAGGCTAAATATTCGGTGAACAAGGGACTTTGGGGAACCAGTGTTGGTGGAGCCGAAACCCTGACTTCAGAAAAGGCATTGCCGGAAGAAGCATTTCCTTCTCAATTAAAGGAAAAAACTGCGAAACAGGTAAGCCTTGGTTTTACTAAAGGAGAACTCACTTCTATAGATGGTAAAGAAAATACGCCGCAAAAAAACATAGAAATTCTTGAGACTATCGCTTCAAAATATGCCATTGGCAGGGATATTCATGTTGGTGATACTATCATCGGGATCAAGGGGAGAGTTGGTTTTGAAGCCGCAGCGGCATTGATCACCATCAAAGCCCATCATTTGCTGGAAAAACATACGCTTAGCAAATGGCAGCTTCAGCATAAGGATTATACCTCAAACTGGTATGGGATGCATTTGCACGAAGGTCTTTATCTGGACCCGGTTATGAGGGATTTTGAAGCTCAGCTACAAAGTTCACAGGAGAAAGTTACCGGAGATGTTTTTGTCACCCTGCAGCCATATAGATTCACTTTAGACGGAATTAAATCTCCAAATGATCTTATGAACAGCAGTTTCGGGAATTATGGGGAAGAGAATAAGGCCTGGACAGCAGATGATGCTAAAGGTTTTATCAAGATCCTTTCGAACTCTGGAAAGATCTATCAACATGTAAATCAGGAAGCATGATAGAAGCAGGAATCATAGGAGGAGCGGGTTATACGGCTGGGGAATTGATAAGAATTCTTTTGAGACACCCTGAGGTGAATCTTAATTTTGTTTATAGCACCTCTCAGCCGGGAAAATCGGTATCCTCAATTCATCAGGATCTTGTGGGAGAAACCGATCTTACATTTTTCAATCAGGTTAATAAAGAAGCCGATGTGGTTTTTCTCTGTCTGGGACATGGAAATTCCAAAAAATTCCTTTCAGATAATCAGTTTTCTAAAAAGACCAAAATTGTAGATCTGAGTTCCGATTTCAGGATGAAGTCAGAAGAGCATTCGTTCGTTTACGGACTGCCGGAAATGAATAAGGAAGAAATTAAGGGAGCCAATTTTATTGCAAATCCTGGGTGTTTTGCAACTGCGATCACCCTGGCAATTCTGCCATTAGCTGATAACGGATTAATAAAAGAAGATGTGCATGTAAATGCTGTGACGGGAGCAACCGGTGCAGGAACTTCACTTTCAGAAACCACTCATTTCACCTGGAGAGATAATAATTTTTCGGCTTATAAATCATTTGAACACCAACATCTACAGGAAATTGGTCAGTGTGTAAAGCAGTTGCAGAAAGATCATAAGGTAAATATCAACTTTATTCCCAACCGGGGGAATTTTTCCAGAGGGATACATGCCACTGCTTATACAAAGTTTAGCGGAGAGCTGGAGGAAGCAAAAGGTCTATATCAGGAATTTTATAAAGATGCCGCTTTCACCTTCGTCACAGAGGGAGATTTGCATTTAAAACAGGTGGTAAATACCAATAAATGTTTGCTGAGGTTACAAAAATTCGGTGATAAATTACTGGTCACCAGTGTGATCGATAACTTGTTGAAAGGAGCTTCAGGACAAGCGGTACAGAATATGAATCTGATGTTCGGTTTGGATGAGAAAACGGGACTGGGCTTAAAGGGGAGTTATTTTTAGTATTGAGAATTGAGAAATTTAAAGTGGACCGGGAACAGTCACATTGAGCGCAGTCGAAATGTGCCGGTTAAGAACATGAGATTGCGTCGCTTCATACAAACTCAGCTCGCAATGACAATTTAAGATTGACCAAAAAGATATAATATGAAAATAGCAATAATTGGTGCAGGAAATCTGGGAGTCTCTATCGCAAAGGGACTCATTTTCAGCAATGCTTTTACCACTCTTTATCTCAGTAAAAGAAAACTGGAAGGAATTCAGGAATTTTCAGAATATTCCAAAGTTACCGTGACTTCAGATAATCTGGAAGCGGTGCGAAATTCAGACATCCTGATCTTCGCCGTTCAGCCTACTCAATTAGAAAAGATCCTGCATGATATTAAAGATGACCTAACAGATAAACATGTCCTCATCTCTACGGTGACCGGATTTAAAATTGACCGGATCGAAAGTATCGTGGGAGCAGAACATTTTATTATTAGATCTATGCCCAATACGGCGATCGCCGTTGGAAAATCCATGACCTGTTTATGCAGTAATGAGATGGGCCAGAAAAGAATTGCGATCGCCGAAGCTATTTTCAATAGATTGGGAACAAGTATCATTATCCCTGAAAACAAGATGCAGGCGGCCACGGTGATCTGTGCCAGCGGAGTAGCATTCTGGATGCGCCTTATACGTGCAACCACCCAGGGAGCAGTACAACTTGGTTTTGATGCGAAAGAGGCTCAGGAGCTCTCTATGCAAACCTGTCTGGGTGCCGCAAGTTTGTTGATCGAATCGGGAAAACATCCTGAAGAAGAGATAGATAAAGTGACTACACCACGGGGCTGTACTATTGAAGGCCTGAACGAAATGGAGCATAATGGGCTTAGTTCCTCGCTTATAAAAGGAATTCAGGCATCATTCAAAAAAATAAATAATATCACAAATTAGTAGTTATGGAATTGTTTGATGTTTATCCGCTTTACGATATCACTCCGGTAAAAGGTGATGGCTGCTATGTTTTTGACAAAGCAGGGAATAAGTACCTGGACCTTTACGGGGGGCATGCTGTGATCTCTGTGGGACATTCTCATCCAAAATATGTGGAAGCCATTCAGGCGCAGGTTGCGAAACTTGGCTTTTATTCGAATTCTATTAAAAATCCTTTACAACAGGAACTTGCAGATAAGCTGGAAGAAGTTGCGGGAGTTAAGGACTATAGATTGTTTTTATGCAGTTCTGGTGCCGAGGCAAATGAAAATGCATTAAAAGTAGCTTCATTTCAAACCGGAAAGGATAGGGTCATCTATTTTGAAAATGCCTTTCATGGCAGGACTTCCGGGGTGGTAGCGATCACCGATAATGAAGCTATAAAAGCTCCTTTTAATAAGGGCCATAAGGCGACAAAACTAGCTTTTAATAATACCGAAGCTTTAAAAACCGAGATCGAAAAAGGAGATGTGGCGGCAGTAATTTTTGAAGTGATTCAGGGTGTGGGTGGACTTGATGAAGCCAATGCCGAATTTTACAAAACTGCAGCCGAATTATGTAAAGAAAACAACGTGATCCTTATCGCAGATGAGGTGCAATCTGGTTATGGAAGAACCGGTGAATTCTTTGCTTTTCAGAAGCATGAGATCAGGCCGGACATTATTTCGATAGCAAAGGGGATGGGAAACGGATTTCCAATCGGCGGAATTTTGATTGATAATAAAATTCAGCCGAAATACGGTATGCTGGGAACTACTTTTGGCGGCAACCATCTGGCTTGTGCCGCGGGAATTTCAGTTTTGGATATTATCAAAGATGAAAATTTAATGGATAATGTCACTGAAGTTTCAGAATTCGTAAAAGCAGAAGCTTCAAAAATTCAGCAGATCAAAAAGATCAAGGGCAGAGGGTTAATGATAGGCCTGGAATTCGATTTTGAGATAGCAGCCTTAAGAAAGGAACTCTTATTTGAACATAAGATCTTCACAGGAGCTGCTTCGAACAAAAAGCTGTTAAGGATCTTACCGCCATTGAATATAAAAAAAGAACACTTTGAGACTTTTTTCAATGCTCTGCAAAAGGCATTGAAAAATCAAAATAAAAACACTGTTGTGTCAGGCTGAAGTAAACTCAGGATGACCTATGAGCAAAATATAATATGAAGAACTATACCACACTAGCAGACATCGATAACCTGGAAACCATCATTAGGGAAGCCAGAGGTTTGAAATTTGAAAATCCCGATACAAAAGCAGGAGAAGGGAAAACCCTTGGGATGCTGTTTTTTAATCCGAGCTTACGTACCAGACTCAGCACCGAAAAAGCTGCGAAACTGCTCGGGATGCATGTAATGGTTATGAATGCCGATAAAGATGGCTGGGCGCTGGAATTTGAAGATGGAGCTGTAATGAATTCTGATAAGGCGGAGCACATTAAAGAGGCGGCGGCAGTGCTATCTCAGTATTGTGATATAATTGCGGTAAGGGCTTTTCCAGGGTTAAAGGATAAGGAAAAGGATGAATCTGAACTGGTGCTGAATAGTTTTAAAAAATACGCCTCAGTACCAGTGGTAAATTTGGAAAGTGCGACCGGGCATCCTTTGCAGGCTTTGGCAGATGCGATCACCATCCAGGAACACAACACAGCAGAAAAACCGAAAATTGTGCTTAGCTGGGCACCACATCCTAAAGCGTTGCCACAGTCGGTCGCCAATTCTTTTGTAGAGATGGTTCACAGGCTGGATGTGGATTTTGTGATCACAAATCCGGAGGGTTATGATCTGAATCCTGCAGTAAGAAAGGATATAAAAGTAGAACATGACCAGGAGAAGGCATTTAAAGATGCCGATTTCGTCTATGTGAAGAACTGGAGTAGTTATGAAGATTATGGTCAGGTTTTGAACGTAGAAAAGAACTGGATAGTAAATCAGGAAAAACTGAAGCACACCAATAATGCAAAAGTGATGCATTGCCTGCCGGTAAGGCGAAATGTGGTTATTGCCGATGATGTACTGGATAGTGAGAATTCAATTGTTATTCAACAGGCTAATAACAGAACCTTTGCAGCACAGGCTGTTTTGAAGAGGTTACTGGAAAGTTTAGATGCGTAATGGTGGATTCGTGGCAGAATAAATTGAAAATGAAACAAATACTGAAGGTTATAAAAATAGGAGGGAAGCTAATTGAAAATGAAGCTTCATTGAATTCCTTTCTGGAAGACTTTGTTCAACTGGAAGGACCAAAGATCCTGGTTCATGGCGGTGGAAACAAAGCTACAGAGATAGCAGGGAAGTTGGGCTATGAAACCCAAATGATAGATGGCAGAAGGATCACAGATAAAGATTCCATGGAGGTCATCACCATGGTTTATGGCGGACTCCTGAATAAGAATATTGCAGCGAAACTTCAGGGCAGAAAACAGAATGCGATAGGCCTTTGCGGAGCAGATGGACGGGTGGTGATTTCAAAATTAAGAGAAGTAAAAGACATCGATTATGGATATGTTGGAGACATTCAAAAGGTAAATTCTGGTTTTATAAGATCACTTCTGGAACAGGATATAGTACCGGTGTTTTCAGCGATCTCATGTACTGAAGATGGGATTTTACTAAATACAAATGGAGATTCGGTGGCTTCAGAAATAGCGATTGCCATGAGCGCAATTTTCGAAACACAGCTTTATTATTGTTCTGAGAAAAAAGGAGTACTTACCAATATTGAGAATGAAAATTCAGTGATCCCGGTTCTAAATTCCAAGAAATATAAAGAGCTGGTGGCATCTAAAGTGATTACAAACGGAATGCTTCCTAAGCTACATAATTGCTTTCAGGCTATTGAAAGAGGCGTCTCTAGTGTTAGGCTGGGAGATACGGGATTATTAAAAAATAATTCTATCCATACTAAAATAGTTAGTTAATGCAGTTAAATGAACTCCAGGCACAGGCCATAGAATTACTTAAAAATTTGATCCGGACTCAGTCATTTTCGGGTGAAGAAAATAAAACTGCAGGTCTGCTTGAGAACTGGTTTAAAGAGCATAACATTCCGCACAAGCGATACCTGAACAATGTGTGGGCGGTTAATAAGATTTTTGATGAAGCAAAGCCAACTTTATTGCTCAATTCCCATCATGATACGGTTAAGCCCAATTCAGCCTATACCAAAGATCCGTTCAAGGCGGAGATAGAAGACGGGAAGCTATTCGGTTTGGGGAGTAACGATGCCGGTGGTTGTCTGGTATCCCTTCTGGCCACTTTTACCTTTTTTTATGCGGAAGAAAAATTAAGTCATAATATTCTTTTTGCGGGCACTGCAGAAGAGGAGATCAACGGGAAAAATGGAATTGCAGCCTTGCTTCCAAAACTTCCTAAGATCGATGTGGCCATAGTTGGTGAACCTACTTTAATGAATCTGGCAGTTGCAGAAAAGGGCCTCGTTGTTTTTGATGCCGTGGTTAAAGGCACGCCCTCCCATGCGGCGCATGCTAATAATGATAATTCCATTTATAAAACAGCCAAAGTTCTGGAATGGTTTGAGAATTTTAAACTGGAAAAGGTTTCAGAAAACTTAGGAGAAGTGAAGGTAACGGTAACCCAGATCAACGCCGGGAGTCAGCATAATGTGGTGCCGGCAAAGGTACATCTGGTAATTGATGTTCGGGTTAATGACAAATACAGCAATGAAGAAATTGAACAGATTTTAAAAGAGAAGGCTCCGGTAGATGAGATAAATGCAAGGAGTTTAAGACTGAATTCTTCTTCGATCCCTCTGGACCACGAACTGGTGCAGGCAGGAATTGAACTTGGTATGGAGACTTATGGCTCTCCAACCCTTTCTGACCAGGCGATGCTTAGTTGTCCTTCTTTAAAATTAGGACCGGGCGATTCCACAAGATCACATTCGGCCGATGAATTTATCTATGTAAAAGAGATAGAAGAAGGAATTGAGAAATATATAAAACTGCTTGAAAAAGCGCTGATATAATTACAGCTTCAGGTGCACGTGTGATTTAAAAGATTTAGGTCATTTCGAGCATAACGAGAAATCTATAAATTCTCAATGGGAATTAAATCTGAAGGACGAATATTAAAAAGAAAATTATGAAACTCTGGGATAAAGGTATTTCAATAGACAAAAAGATCGAAAAGTTTACCGTGGGTAATGACAGGGAACTGGATATGCTTTTGGCAAAGTATGATATCCTGGCCTCCAGGGCACATGCCAAAATGCTCGGGAAAGTCGGAATATTAAAGGAAGGAGAAGTAGATGCTATCCTTTCAGAATTGGCCGAATTAAAGCTTCAGCTTGAAAATGGCAACTTCCAAATTGAAGAGGACTTTGAAGATGTTCATTCCAAGATAGAATTTGAACTTACCAAAAAACTTGGAGATACAGGAAAGAAGATACATACGGCCCGTTCCCGAAACGATCAGGTTCTGGTGGCCATGCAATTATATTTCAAGGAAAACCTTCAGGAGATCATAGGGAAAACAAAAAAACTTATTGAAGTTCTGTTAAATCTGGCAGATGAACATAAGGACAGGGTACTTCCCGGTTATACACATCTTCAGGTAGCTATGCCGTCTTCATTTGGCTTATGGTTTTCAGCTTACGCAGAGCTGCTTATCGATGATCTGTATTTACTGGAAGCAGGTTTAAAAGTGGTAGATCAAAATCCATTGGGATCGGCTGCAGGCTATGGTTCTTCCTTTCCCATAGACCGGGAATTCATTACTAAAGAGCTGGGTTTTTCAACTCAAAAATTCAATGTGGTCGCGGCACAGATGAGCAGAGGGAAATCTGAACGAACCGTTACTTCCAATATTGCCTCGCTTGCGAATACTTTGTCCAGATTCGCCATGGATATATGTTTATATATGAGCCAGAATTTTGATTTTATCACATTTCCTGATGAACTAACCACGGGTTCCAGCATTATGCCTCATAAAAAGAATCCGGATGTCTTTGAACTCATAAGGGGGAAATGCAATAAACTGCTGGCCATACCAAATGAAATGATCCTAATTACAAATAATCTACCCAGCGGTTATCACAGGGATTTTCAGCTAATCAAGGAGAATTCCATTTATGCGGTGGAAAATATGAAGGAGATCCTGGATGTTTTCACACATTCAATTCAGCAGATAGAAGTGAAATCTGTTGATCTTGATGATGAGAAATATAAATATTTGTTCACCGTGGACAGTATTAATAAGCTGGTAATGGAGGGGAATTCTTTTCGTGATGCCTATAAAACAATAGGGGAGCAGGTTCAGAATGATACCTACAAGAAACCTGAAGGGCTGAAGCATAGCCATACGGGGAGCAAGGATAATCTGGCCCTGAATATGATAAGGAATAAACTGCAGCAATTATAAATAAAAAACCTCCCGAAAACAGAAATTCCGGGAGGTTCAAACTAAACATGAACAGAATTTAAATAATGGTCATTTGGCCCAAATTTAAATTTTCATCGTTGATCATATGATCTTCTGTATCACTGATCACACTTTCAAGAAAATCACCCACCCTTTCTGTAGAGTAATGATTATCTCTATTAATATCTTTGGTGCAAACGTTTAACTGTATACTAACGTCTACTGCAAGTCTTACTGCTTTTGCCTCTTCGATTAGGCCGAAATAATCCAGCATCATGGCTGCTGAAAGTACGGATGCAAGAGGATTTGCGATCCCTTGTCCCGCAGCTTGCGGATAGGAACCATGAATAGGTTC
This sequence comes from Christiangramia aquimixticola, assembly GCF_048285835.1. NCBI lineage: Bacteria > Pseudomonadati > Bacteroidota > Flavobacteriia > Flavobacteriales > Flavobacteriaceae > Christiangramia > Christiangramia aquimixticola. The sequence continues at coordinate 213,902 of NZ_JBLVTL010000001.1, read as the reverse complement.
GAATAATGCGTTTTTTTCTCCTACTGAAGCAGATTCCAGCAAACCGATGCTGCCACCAATCACACTGGCTTCGTCTGAAATAATATCGCCGAACATATTCTCTGTTAGAATCACGTCGAACTGCCCTGGATTAAGAATCATTTGCATGGCCGCGTTATCCACATAAAGAAAATCCAGTTCTACTTCGGGATAGGATTTGCTTATTTCTTTTACCGTTTTTCTCCATAATCTGGAAGTTTCCAAAACGTTTGCCTTATCTATTAATGTTAATTTCTTTCTTCTTTCTCCCGCCGCTTTAAACGCCAGGTGGGCGATTCTTTCAATTTCCTCTACCGTATAAAAACAAAGGTCTGAGGCAGATTTCCCATCTGCTGAGGTACTTTTTTCTCCAAAATAAATGCCGCCGGTAAGTTCTCTATAGATCACCATATCTACTCCCTGAATAATTTCAGGTTTTAGCGGAGAATTTTCGATAAGGGCTTCATATGCTTTTACCGGTCTTATATTGGCAAAAAGTCCAAGTTCCTTGCGCAACCTTAATAAACCCTGTTCCGGGCGTACTTTCGCCGAAGGATCATTATCATATTTTGGATCACCAATAGCCCCAAAAAGCACAGCATGAGATCTTTTACATAAATTCAATGTTGATTCCGGCAATGGATCCCCAACCTGATCTATTGCCGCCGCTCCCACAGCAGCTTCCTCAAAAATAAATTCATGATCAAACCTATCAGCAATGGCATTTAACACCTTAACCGATTGCTGTGTTATTTCTGGACCAATCCCGTCGCCGGGAAGTACTGCTATATTAAATTTCATAATATTCTGTTTTAATAGGTTTTTTCCGGAACGAATTCCATACCGGATCTCATTTTTTCAAATCTTTTAATTGTCTCCAGTTTACTGGTTAAAAAATCTATATCGTCATATCCGTTCATAAGGCAGGTCTTTTTATAGGGATCAATCTCAAAAGCTTCAAAATCTCCGGTAGACTTTATACTAATTTTTTGTTCTTCAAGATCAATACTGATGCTTTCATCAGCATCCTGTTCCAAAGCCGAGAATAATTTATGAAGAAATTCAGGGCTTACCTGTACTGGTAATAACCCATTATTTAATGCATTCCCTTTAAAAATATCTGCGAAATAGCTGGAAACTACTACTTTGAAGCCATAAGCTTTTAGAGCCCATGCCGCATGTTCTCTGCTGGACCCGCATCCAAAATTATTTCCGGCAACTAAAATAGAGCCGGAATATTTTTTCTGATTTAAAACGAAGTTCTCATTCGGTTGTCCGGTTTTATCAAAACGCCAGTCTCTGAAAAGATTTTCTCCAAAACCAGATTTATCGGTGGCTTTTAAAAATCTCGCCGGGATGATCTGGTCTGTATCCACATTTTCTGCATCTAATGGAACTGCTGTATCTATTAGTGTTATAAACTTTTCCATTAGTTGAGATGTTTAGTGAAATCTGTAAGCTTTCCAGCAATCGCAGTTGCCGCTGCCGTCAAAGGACTCGCCAGAATTGTTCTCGATCCCGGACCTTGTCTTCCTTCAAAATTTCTGTTACTGGTAGAAACACAATATTCTCCTTCCGGGATCTTATCATCGTTCATAGCAAGACATGCGGAACATCCAGGTTGTCTTAAAGTAAATCCCGCTTCCTCGAAAATTTCCTGCAGGCCTTCGGCTTTGATCTGCTCGGCGACCTGTCGGCTTCCCGGAACGATCAATGCATTCACATTATCTGCTTTTTTCTTACCTTGGATATAGGAGGCAGCCACTCTAAAATCTTCAATTCTTGAATTGGTGCAGCTACCAATAAAAATATAGTTGATCGTTTTATCCAGAAGGATTTCTCCAGGCTTGAAATTCATATAACTAAGGGCCTTCGAATCACTTTTGTTTCCTTCCAAAGGGATTGAACCGGTTAGTTTGATCCCCATTCCCGGATTGGTTCCGTAGGTAATCATTGGTTCTATATCTTCAGCATCAAAGAAATATTCCTGATCGAATTCTGCACCTTCATCGGTTTTTAAGGTTTTCCAGTGAGCTTTCAGTTTCTCAAATTCTGAACCTTTTGGAGCGAACTGTCTTCCTTCAACATAGTCTATAGTTGTTTGGTCCGGAGCAATGAGTCCGCCACGAGCACCCATTTCGATACTCATGTTGCATACCGTCATCCTCCCTTCCATGGACATTTCTTCAAAAACATTTCCGGCATATTCACAGAAATAGCTCGTTCCCGAGTTTGTTCCCAGCTTACTGATGATATACAGGATCACATCCTTTGGCAATACTCCGTTTTTAAGCTTCCCGTTGACGTTTACTCTTAATTTTTTAGGTTTCTCAACAAGGAGACACTGACTCGCAAAAACCTGAGTTACCTGACTGGTTCCTATTCCAAAGGCGATAGTTCCAAAGGCGCCATGCGTGGAAGTATGACTGTCCCCGCAAACAATGGTCATTCCCGGCTGAGTAATACCCAGTTCCGGAGCCATAACGTGGACGATTCCATTATATGGATGTCCCAAACCATAAAGAGTGATATTATTCTCTTCACAATTCATGCTTAGCTCTTTCAGTTGTTTTCGGGATAAGAGATCCTTAACCGGCAGATGCTGATTTTGGGTCGGCGTATTATGATCTGCCGTTGCTACAATCTGTTCCGGTCTGAATACCGGAATATTTCGTTCTTTAAGTTCATTAAATGCCTGCGGACTGGTTACTTCATGTATCAAATGCTTGTCGATATATAAAATATCCGGACCGTTTGGGATGCTTTCCACAACATGAGAATCCCATATTTTATCAAATAGAGTTTTCTTCATAATTATGCGATAGCTCTTGAACTCTTTCTATAAATTTCCATAATCTCATGGATCTCATGATCCACAACTTCTTTACGCATATCGGCGAAATTTAAAAATTCGGTGTAAACATGATCCAACTCTATTTTAGTCAGGTCATAACCCATTTTCTTGGCTTTATAAGCCAACGCAGCTCTACCACTGCGCGCGGTCAATACGATCGCTGATTCGGTTACTCCAACATCTGCAGGATTTATAATTTCATAGGTTTCTCGGTTCTTTATGACCCCATCCTGATGAATTCCGGAGCTATGTGCAAAAGCATTAGCGCCTACAATGGCCTTATTTGGCTGTACATACATTCCCATTTCATTGGAAACCATTTTGCTGGTATCAAACAATAATTGCGGATTTATATCTGTATTTAAATTAAGATATGGATGTTGCCTAAGGATCATGACCACTTCTTCCAAAGCAGTATTCCCGGCACGCTCACCAATCCCGTTTATAGTACATTCAATTTGTCTTGCCCCATTGGTAATGCCCGCAATCGCATTCGCAGTGGCCAGGCCAAGGTCGTTATGACAATGGCAGGATATAATTACATTCCCAATCCCTGGTACATTTTCTTTTAAATATTTGATCTTTTGCCCATATTCTTCAGGCAGACAATAACCGGTGGTATCCGGAATATTTAAAACCGTTGCTCCTGCTTTAATAGCTTCAGCACATACTTTTGCTAAGAACTCGTTACTGGTTCTTCCGGCATCTTCAGCATAAAACTCCACATCATCAACAAAGGTTTTGGCATATGCAACAGCTTCACCGGCCCTTTCAACAATCTCAGCTCTGCTGGATTTAAATTTGTATTTAATGTGGGAGTCAGAAGTTCCTATCCCGGTATGTATTCTTGGTTTTCTAGCAAACTTCAAAGCTTCTGCCGCGACTTTGATATCGTTTTTTACAGCCCGTGTAAGTCCGCAAACTGTAGCATTTTTGACGATTTTTGCGATCTCAGAAACCGACTGGAAATCTCCGGGACTAGAAACAGGAAAACCAGCTTCAATAACATCTACACCAAGTTCATCGAGGCGGGCAGCGATCTTTAATTTTTGTTTTGTATTTAATTTACATCCCGGGACCTGTTCTCCGTCTCTCAGGGTAGTGTCAAAAATTTCTACCTTTTCCGTGTGCATATGAGATCTATTTTACTTTATCTTTATCTAAAGTATAGGAATTATCAGGCTTTTCGCCTTCCAATCTAAAAACTCTTACGATACTTGAGTGGATATTTCACCCTCATAAACCTTTGTTTTACAGGTGTTTATAAATTAATCAATTACAATGACTAACGACTTAACTGAAAATTTGTTTTCTTTAATTAAATCATTGTCAGCTTCAGAAAAGAGGCAGTTTTCTTTATATGTTGGAAGAATAGGAGTGAATACAGATTCTAAATTTTTGAATTTGTACAAGGTGATGTCCCGTCAAAAGAAATATGATGAGGCAGATATTTTGAAAAATACCGGGATCACTAAAATTCAGCTGTCCAATGTCAAAACACATTTATATAAACAACTTTTAATTTCTTTAAGGCTGAATCCTGCTCATCAAAGTATCCCTGTTCAAATAAGGGAGCAACTGGATTTTGCCTATATCCTGTATCATAAGGGGCTTTATAAACAGAGTCTTAAAATTCTGGATAAAGTCAAATCTCTCGCCCTGAACCATGAAGAAAAGAATGTTGCTTATGAAATCCTGGAACTGGAAAAGATCATAGAGTCGCAGTACATCACCCGGAGTATGAGTAACCGGGCAGAAATTCTTATCAAGGAAACCACCGAGATAAGTGAGCTGAATTCTCTTTGGGGTAAGCTATCGAATTTGTCGCTGGAGCTTTATTCCATTTTTCTTAAAAAAGGTTATTGCCGGACTGAAGAAGAGGCAAATGAGATCAAAGCTTATTTTAAACAGCAGTTGCCGGAATATGATCACTCTCAGCTTGGCTTTAGAGAGCGTTTGTGGGTATATAAATGTCACTTATGGTATAGCTTTTTAATTCAGGATTTTTTGGGTTGCTACCGTTATTCCATGAAGTGGAAGGAATTGTTTGTGGAGTACAAAAGATTGATACCCCTGCATCCCGTTTCCTATTTAAAAGGAAACCATTATTTACTGGAATCCTTATTCTATTTAAATCATACAGAGCTTTTTGAGAAAACCCTAAAGGAGATGGAAGATGCATTGCGGGATCCCAAAATTCCGCATAATGATAATATTTCAGCTTTGGCGTTCTTATACGTATACAGCAATAAACTGAATTTAAGGTTTATGCAGGGAGCTTTTGGAAATTCAGATGAACTGGTAGAAAAGATCATGGAAAAAATCTCCAAATTTAAAGGGAGACTGGACGAGCATCATATCATGGTGTTTTACTACAAAATGGCATGTTTGTATTTTGGAGATGGAAACAATAAAAAATGCATCGAATTCCTGAAAAAGATCATACATAATAAGTCCCTTGAAATGCGCGAAGATTTGATGTGTTTCTCCAGAATTCTTAACCTGGTCGCCCATTATGAGGCAGGATTGGATTATCATCTGGACAGACTGGTAAAATCTACTTACAAATTTTTGATAAGGATGGATGATATGCATGAAGTACAGAAGGAAATGATGAGATTTCTAAGAAATCTGCCTGACGTTTCGCCATTGAATATCAAGAATGAATTTAAAAAATTACATACTACCTTAAAACAATTTGAAAATCATCCCTACGAAAGAAGAGCTTTCCTATATCTGGACATACTTTCCTGGCTGGAGAGCAATATTACAGATAAGCCGGTAAAAGTGATAATCAGGGAAAAGAATGAGCGATTCGCGCGTTAAAAATCTTGATTTGACAAATAATTCCAAATCCCTTAGCAACCTTCTTCAGCTTAATATAGCCGTATTGCTAATAAGTACTTCCGGAGTCCTGGGTAGATATATTAGCCTGCACCCTGTGACCACCATATTTTACAGATGTTTACTAGCAGTTGCCGTGTTTTATATTTACTGTAAATGGAAGGGGATCAGTCTTAAAGTAGAGAATAAAAAAGATCTGCTAAAACTTATCCTGGGCGGGATTTTAATGGGAGCCCACTGGGTAACTTACTTTTTTTCGCTAAAGTATTCAAGCGTCGCTATAGCATTACTTTCGCTTTTCACATACCCTGTAATTACCGCTTTACTGGAACCCATTCTTTTTAAGATCAGATTCAATAAGATACATCTTGGATTGAGTATTCTGGTATTGTTTGGAATTTATTTCCTGAGTCCGCCAATGGATTTTGGTGATAAAACCTTTATTGCTGTAATATTGGGACTGGTCTCGGCTGTTTTTTATGCTTTAAGAAATTTATTAATGAAAAACGAGGTAGGGCGCTACAATGGTTCCGCATTGATGTTCTACCAAATACTGGTTATAGGAATTCTGTTATCTCCAAGCATCTTTTTTTCTGAAATAAGAGAAGTGTTAGATCAATGGAAACCACTATTAACCCTGGCCGTTTTAACTACCTGTATAGGTCACACAATGTTTCTAATCAGCTTTAAGAACTTCAGCATTACCGCGGCCAGTATTATGAGCAGCATCCAGCCGGTTTACGGAATAGTGTTAGGTTTTCTGTTTTTGAATGAAATTCCAAGCCTGCAAACTATTATCGGGGGAAGCCTTATAATTAGTGCTGTGCTTATTGAAAGCTTAATTTCAGTAAGAAAGAAATAGAGGCTAATTTAAAATCCTATCAAAAGTATCTCCTTGTTTAAAATCGCCGGTTCTAAAACCTTTCATAAACCACTTTTTTCTCTGTTCAGAAGTTCCATGGGTAAAGGAATCCGGATTTACGCTACCGGAAGTTCTTCTTTGGATGGCATCATCTCCAACCGCATTGGCTGCACTTAGAGCTTCTTCGATATCACCTTCTTCCAGATATTGTTTGTTAAAATGAGCCCAGACACCGGCATAGAAATCGGCTTGAAGTTCCAGAGCTACAGATAGTTCATTCGCTTTAGTTTTACCAACCTGTTGTTGTAAATTCCTCACTTTACCGGCGGTTCCCAGGAGATGCTGAACATGGTGACCTACCTCATGAGCCATTACATAGGCAATTGCAAAATCTCCACCTTTAGCTCCAAAACGGCTTTTGAGTTCCTGAAAAAACCTAAGATCCATATATATTTTTTGATCGGCAGGGCAGTAGAAAGGTCCGCTGGCAGATGATGCACTTCCACAGGCCGTTTGCACTGCATCTGAAAATAAAACTAATCCGGGTTCTCTGTATTGGCGATTGCTTTCAGAAAAAATTTCATTCCAGGTATCTTCAGTATAGGCAAGAAGCGTTTCAGAAAATGCTCCCAGTTCTTTTTCTTCTGAAGTTAATTCCCGCGTTTCAGCAGGTTCACCTGTGCCGCCAAGTTGATTTAGGACTGAAATATCTCCATCGCTTAATACGAACTGAGCAATTACAAAAATTACTCCTATTATTCCCCCACCGGCTATGAGTTTGCCTTTCCCGGAGGAACCTCGTCGATCTTCTACGTTACCGCTTCGTCTATTACCTCGCCATTTCATAATTTGATATTTTCTATAAAAATACTAATTAGAAAAACATCAAACTCTAAATTAAATCATAACAGCGACCCATATTGGGTCAGATGGAGGGGGAGCAGTTATATGAATGGTTTCTTTTTTAACCGGGTGCGTAAAGACCAATTCCCGGGAATGCAGATGTATGCTTCCATCCTTATTACTACGATCAAAACCATATTTAAGATCTCCCTTTATAGGGCAACCTATTGAGGATAACTGACTGCGTATCTGGTGGTGTCTTCCGGTATGAAGATCTACTTCCAGAAGGAAATAATTGTCAAGTTTCAATATTAACCTGTAATCAAGAATGGCTTTTTTAGAATCAGGAACTTCATTTTTATGAGCGTAGGACTTATTTTGTTTCTGATTCCTTTTCATATAATGAATCAGCTCTCCTGAAGGTTGAGGCGGTTCATTTTTAACGATGGCCCAATAGGTTTTTTTAGCTTTCTTATCCTGAAACAGTTTATTCAGGCGGGGAAGGGCTTTTGAAGTTTTTGAGAAAACCACGATCCCGCTGGTGGGTCTGTCCAGCCTGTGAACCACCCCCAGATACACATTCCCGGGTTTGTTATACTTCTCCTTTAAATAAGATTTTACCACCTCACTTAAAGGTTTATCACCGGTCTTGTCACCCTGAACTATATCTCCGGGTCTTTTATTTACGATTATGATATGGTTATCTTCATGTAATACCTGAAGATTGTCCTTGGTAGAATGTGTGTTTTCCAAACTCATTAATACTGTTCGTCGTCTGATGGAAAGGATTTGCTTTTAACATCATCTCTGTAATTTTGAAAAGCTTTGGTCATTTCACCATGCAGGTCTGCATAACGGCGTAAAAAACGCGGATTAAATTCATGCGTCATTCCCAGCATGTCATGTACTACAAGTACCTGCCCGTCCACTCCATTTCCGGCTCCAATTCCTATTACCGGGATGGTTAAGCTTTCAGCCACTTCTTTGGCAAGTTTGGCAGGAACCTTTTCCAAAACAATTGCAAAACATCCAATTTTCTCAAGCATTTTAGCATCAGATTTCAGCTTTTCGGCTTCCTCTTCTTCTTTAGCACGTACGGTATATGTCCCGAATTTATAAATGGATTGCGGAGTAAGACCTAAGTGTCCCATAACAGGAATCCCGGCATGCATGATCCTTTTAATGCTTTCCTTTACTTCTTTTCCTCCTTCTAGTTTTACGGCATGTCCACCGCTTTCTTTCATTATTCTAATTGCCGATCTTAGAGCTTCTTTGGGATCACTCTGGTAACTTCCAAAAGGAAGGTCTACCACAACCAGTGCCCGGTTGATGGCTCTAACAACACTCGTTGCATGATAGATCATTTGATCCAAAGTAATTGGCAGCGTAGTTTCATGACCGGCCATTACGTTACTTGCCGAGTCACCCACCAGGATCACATCTATCCCGGCTCCATCCACGATCTGCGCCATGGTAAAATCATATGCCGTAAGCATACTTATCTTCTCACCATTGGATTTCATGTCTACCAGAGACTTTGTGGTGATACGCTTATACTCCTTTTTTGCAACAGACATTTAGTATATTTTAAATTTCAGTAAAAGTAGTAAATTCGAGTCCCACATTCAAAAACAAGGCTTCAATGAAAAAATATCTTTTTTGTATACTAATGCTTATTGGTTACAGTTCAATCGCTCAGACAAATTCTTCAGAAGAAACGCCCGAAAAATTTGTAGAAAATTTCTTTGAAGCATTCCATGACCAGGATACCATTCGATTAAAGCAAATGGCACATCAAGAAGCCAGACTACAGTCGGTTTCAAAAGATAAAGCCGGCAAGACGGTTCTCGTGACTGAAGAGTACGGAAAATTTATTAAAGGAATTGCTTCAATCCCACCAGATGCTGAGTTTAAAGAAACCATTCATGAATTTAGGGTAGAGGAAAATGGATTAATGGCTACGGTGAATACTCCGTACAGTTTCCATTTTAACGGAAAGTTTTCTCATTGTGGAGTCAATACTTTCCAATTAGTAAAATTTGAAGGCGAGTGGAGGATCGTTTATTTAATCGATACCCGAGAAAAGGAGGGATGTGATTAAAGGTCTTTTACACATCTAAAGCCAGTATGTTCCAATCCGGTATCCGGAACTGAGCTCATTCTGGCAGCATTTCTATAACCCGTACAGTAACTATTGCTGCAAAGGAAAGAACCTCCGCGAATTACTTTTTCCTGTTGCATATTGTCGTATTCCTTAAAATAGCCATCAATTCGATTCTCTAAATTCGAATAAGCATCAGCGTGATAGGTATCAAGACACCATTCCCAAACATTCCCTGATGTTTCAAAAAGTCCGAATTTGTTTGGAGGAAAACTTTTCACAGGAGCTGTTTTCTGATGCCCGTCCAGGTTTAAATTATTGTGTGGGAAATCTCCCTGGAAATAATTGGCCCGGGGAGAAGCAAGATCCAATTCATTTCCCCAGTTATAAACCAGAGTATCATTTCCTGCCCGGTTAAAATATTCATATTCAGCTTCAGTGGGCAGTCTTTTTCCGGCCCATTTGGCATAAGCCATAGCATCATACCAGGAGACCTGTACTACAGGATGATCATCCTTACCGTCAATATTGCTTTCCGAACCTTGTGGATGTTTCCAGTTAGCACCTTTCGTAAATTTCCACCACCATTCCGGATTATAAGGATCAAACACAAGCGCTCCGGGCTGGTATTTTTTTCCTTTTATTTCAAAAGAGCGTTCTGCAGTGGTTACATAGCCTGTGGCTTCAACAAATTCTCTGAATTGTGCATTGGTAACTTCAGTTTTATCCACCCATAAATCTTTTACCTTTTCCTTGTGACGTGGAAATTCGTTTGGACGTGCCAGGGAGTCATTACCGCCCATCATATAAGTACCCCCTTTCATTTTTACCATTCCATCAGTAGAAGCAGAATCTGGTCTGGTTTTGATATAAGAGATCTCTTTAATATAAGCCTGGTGATAATCGGGAACTTCTACCTGTTCTGTCAGGATTGCTTCCCGCCCAATTCCCCTTTCTTCTTTACATGCTAAAAATACTGTAATGCAAAGAAGAAGGATAATTATGCTAAAAGTTTTAAAAGTCATTACAGGTACTTATTATCTGGTGGTATGTTTAAAGACGGTCAATATTAGTAAAAATCTGAAACTTATTGAGATAAGGTAAACGGCAATATGAAAATTAAAGCCATGGAATTATTTAAACTATGCATCAAAATTGGCCAAATCAAAGCTTTGTTTTCAACTTTGACTTTTCCGAAGAAAAATCCTGCGATAATTCTGGGGAAGATCAGGGCAATAAGAATGAGGTTTATTTGAAAGGTATCTACATAATTGAAGATATGTACAAAGCCGAAAATTATGGCGCCCACGATCCAGATCCAAAGGTAATACCTGTGCAGCCAGTAGCACAGTTTTTTATACATGGGGGAAGGTATGAATTCTCCAAGGGCATAATAAATTAAAAAAAGGATACCGGAAAGCAGACCGTATTTTAAACCCCAATGCGCCTCTTCCGGAATTAGCAGTAGTCCAATTACATATAATATGGTACATAGAAAGAACTTAAGACTTGCTGCAGATGGTTTTAACAAACTTCTAAAAAGTCCCTCTTCCAGTACCGGAGCTACTATCACAGCCATGAAAGCAAATTTCCAGGGGTGCTGTTTTAGAAGTTCAAAAAGTTCAGTTTGCCGGTACTTATCAATATCGATATCAACTACAAAAAGATCTAATAGTCTCAGAATAAAAAAGAACAGGAAATAGCATAAGATCATTAAACCAAAGTTCCTGAAGAGGTTCTTTAATTTTGTCCATGAATTATGCTGTACTAATATGTTCAATAGAAATTTAAGATTTTAGCAGTCACTTAAACTCACTTTCACTGCCAGCCCACCTTCAGAGGTTTCTTTATATTTTTTATTCATATCCTTTGCGGTTTCCCACATGGTCTCGATCACTTTATCGAGTGGAACTTTTGCTTTGCTGGCATCACTTTCCATGGCAATTTCAGCAGCATTAATGGCTTTAATGGCCCCCATGGCATTTCGCTCAATACAAGGCACCTGTACAAGACCGGCGATTGGATCACAGGTTAAACCAAGATGGTGTTCCATGGCGATTTCACTGGCCATTAATACCTGTTCCGGCGTACCACCCATTAACTCTGTCAATCCCCCTGCAGCCATGGCAGAGGAAACTCCAATCTCGGCCTGGCATCCACCCATTGCTGCAGAAATGGTTGCACCTTTTTTGAAAAGGCTTCCAATTTCACCTGCAACAAGCATGAATCGTTTGATATCTTCGAAAGTTGCATCGTGATTCTCGATCACTAAATAATACATCAATACCGCAGGTACCGTTCCGGCGCTACCATTGGTTGGAGCCGTAACCACCCGACCTAAAGATGCATTTACTTCATTTACACTAAGTGCAAAACAGCTAACCCATTTTAAGATCTGACGGAATTTCACTTCGGTTTGACGAATAGCCGGGATCCAGTCTTCCACGCTGGTATAGGCTGTGTCGCCTATTAAACGCTGATGCATTTCAAAGGCACGTCTTTTTACATTCAATCCGCCCGGTAATGTTCCTTCAGTATGGCAACCAATATACATGGACTCCAGCATAACCTGCCAGATCTGCTTTAGGTTTGCGTCAATTTCAGCATCCGTTCTTAGGGAGCGTTCATTTTCTAAAACGATGGATGAAATCGGTTTGTTTTCAGCCTTACAGTAAGCCTGTAATTCTGTAGCTTTTTCAATAGGAAAAGGAAACTCCTGAAAATTCTTCATTTTCTTACTGGCATTCTTCCGTTCCTTTTTGACAACGAATCCGCCTCCAATAGAATAGAATGAAGAGGAAGTTTTTTTGCCATTTTCCAGGCAAGCTCTAAAGGTCATTCCATTAGGATGGAATTCGAGAAATTTTCGGTTAAACTTAATATCTTCAGCAAAAGTGAAATCTATTTCCCGTTCTCCATTTAAAAGAAGTTTACCCGAAGTTTTTACCCTTTCAATTTCTGAAGCGATAAGGGCGATATCCATGGTTACAGGGTCATGTCCCAGCAATCCAAGCAGGGTAGCGATATCTGTTGCATGGCCTTTTCCGGTAAGACTTAAAGATCCATACAGGTCAATATGTATTTTATCTACACTGTCAAATCTTTCCTTATTCTTTAATTCAGCTATCCAACGTTGAGCGGCTCTCCATGGTCCTAAAGTATGAGAACTAGATGGTCCTACACCCACCTTTAGCATGTCAAACACGCTAATACATTCAATTTTTCGCATTCAGAATATTTATTTGGCAACAAAAATAAGGATTTGATAATCCTACTCCTTAAAAATTGAAAAAATAATAAGGCTGTTTTTTGAAGGATATCAACCGACAGTAGATCTGCAAGAAAAGTGACACTATGTCATAAGATTTGCAGTGGCATAATGATTGACTTCTTGTGAGTGTAAAATTGATAAACTAACGTAAAAAACAAGTTATATAGTTATGAGTAAAGTAATTGGAATTGACTTGGGTACCACCAACTCCTGCGTTGCCGTAATGGAAGGTAGCGAACCAACGGTGATACCTAATGCCGAAGGTAAAAGAACAACTCCTTCTGTAATCGCATTTGTAGAAGGTGGTGAAATAAAAGTTGGTGACCCTGCAAAGCGTCAGGCGGTAACTAACCCAACAAAAACCGTAGCTTCTATTAAAAGATTCATGGGGAACAGATTCTCTGAGTCTGAAAGAGAAGCAGGAAGAGTGCCTTATAAAGTAACTAAAGGTGATAACGATACTCCACGAGTGGATATCGATGGTCGTCTTTATACTCCACAGGAACTTTCAGCAATGGTACTTCAAAAAATGAAGAAAACTGCTGAAGATTATTTAGGACAGGAAGTAACAGAAGCGGTAATTACCGTTCCTGCATACTTTAACGATTCTCAGCGTCATGCAACTAAAGAAGCTGGTGAGATCGCAGGTCTTAAAGTAAGAAGAATTATAAACGAGCCTACTGCTGCGGCATTGGCTTATGGATTGGATAAAAAATCTCAGGACCAGAAGATCGCTGTGTATGACCTTGGTGGTGGTACGTTCGATATTTCGATTCTTGAATTAGGTGACGGTGTATTTGAAGTACTTTCTACAAATGGTGATACTCACCTTGGTGGAGATGACTTTGATGAAGTATTGATCGATTACCTTGCAGATAACTTCCAGAAGGCAGAAGATATCGACCTTAGAAAAGATCCAATGGCACTTCAGCGTTTGAAGGAAGCTGCTGAGAAAGCGAAGATCGAATTATCATCTTCTTCTCAAACAGAAATCAACCTTCCATACGTAACTGCTACTGCCAGCGGACCAAAACACCTTGTAGAAACAATCACTCGTTCTAAGTTTGAGCAATTAGCTTCAGAACTTGTAACAAGATCTATGGAGCCGGTGAAAAAAGCACTTAGCGATGCAGGTCTTTCTAAAAGTGATATTGACGAGGTAATTCTTGTTGGTGGTTCTACCCGTATTCCTAAGATTCAGGAAGAAGTAGAAGCATTCTTTGGTAAGAAACCTTCTAAAGGAGTAAATCCGGATGAGGTTGTTGCAATTGGAGCAGCTATCCAGGGTGGTGTACTTACAGGAGATGTAAAAGATGTATTGCTTCTTGATGTAACTCCACTTTCTTTAGGTATTGAAACTATGGGTGGTGTTAACACTAAACTTATTGAATCAAATACAACGATCCCAACTAAGAAGTCACAAACCTTCTCTACTGCGGCAGACAATCAGCCTTCTGTAGAAATCCACGTACTTCAAGGGGAGCGTCCAATGGCAGCAGATAACAAAACAATTGGTAGATTCCACTTAGATGGAATTCCACCAGCGCCAAGAGGAACACCTCAAATTGAAGTGACTTTCGATATTGATGCCAACGGTATCATTAAAGTAAGCGCAACAGATAAAGCTACCGGTAAGTCTCAGGATATTCGTATCGAAGCTTCTTCAGGATTAACAGAAGAAGAAATCGAGAAAATGAAGAAAGAGGCTGAAGCTAACGCTGAGTCTGATAAGAAAGCAAAAGAGAAAGTTGATAAGCTTAATGAAGCTGATGCAATGATCTTCCAGACGGAAAAGCAACTGAAAGAATTTGGAGATAAACTTTCTGACGATAAGAAGAAGCCAATCGAAGAAGCTTTAGAAGAACTGAAGAAAGCTTATGAAACCAAAGAAGTTGAAACCATTCAGCCGGCTTTAGACAAGATCAACGAAGCATGGAAAACTGCTTCTGAAGAAATGTACAAAGCTCAGGCAGAAGCTCAGGGTGGCGCAAACGGTCAGCCGGGTGGTGCACAACAAGGTCCTGCCGGTGGCGGTACTGAAGGTGCTCAGGATGGAGACGATGTAGAAGACGTAGATTTCGAAGAAGTTAAATAATTGAAAACAAATTTTGTAAAAACAAAATTATGTAAACCGGTTGTCCCGAGCCTGGCGAGGGATCTTCAGGAAATCGAATTAGAATAAAGGTGAAAAGCCCCGCAGTTATGCGGGGCTTTTTGTTTTCCATATGGTTTTAATGGGAACTCATCATAAACACGATTTATAGGCAAGTATTTTACCAGTAATAATTACGTTTTTAAAACATAGAACCTAAAATATTATGCATAGCAGGTGTTAATTAAAGGAAATCCCCCATCCTGATTTTTATTAAGTTCATATAATTTTATACTCGTTTTAGTCCCGATTACTCTTAGATTAAAATTTTTCAATCCCTACTATTTTATCCTCCCGGCGGAATGAGAAAACATTCTATATGTTTTGATTCACTCCACATTGCATTGTTATTAACCAATCAAATTAAATAATTATGAAAAATGGAAGATTGCAGCAATTCATAATGCTGGCTTTGGGAATGTTGATCATTTCCTGTAGTAAGGATGAAAAACCTATGTTAGATAACCCCCTCACTGAAAATGTAGCAGTGGTTCAATTAGGCCCGGTTTTAAACGATCTTTATAATCAGCAAACGAGACAGTCTTTAAATGATATTCCGGAATGTATGGATGATGACCCGGGTTTTGCCCAGATTTCGTTAACCTATGGGGAAGATGATGTGGTTGTAGATGTGATAGTTGAAATTCTGGAAGACGAAAATGGTTTTTTTACAGCTTATAATGAAGCCCTGGAAATCCCGATCCCAACCGGGTCCAAGACAGTTGAAATAACTTTAAACGAATTCCTGGTTTGGACCAATGTCAATGATAGCCCAGGGGTGATTATTTGGGCAGCACCTAAAATAGGAAGTGATTTTGCCGATATTGTTGAAAATCCTTTACCATATTCCTGGGATCTAAGGGCAGGTTCTAAAACATATACCAATATTGAAATGCTGTGTTTTGATGACAGGCGAGTAAATCTATATGGATATCAGTTTTTTGATATAACTCAGGTTCCTATTTATAATCTTTGCTTTTTTGCCAATTACTGTTCAGACTCCGGGAGGCATTTTACAGCTAATTACAGTCTTGATATTTATTACGGCTCCAATGCGAATGGTACTTTGCTTTATTCAGGTGAAATGCCTGTAAATGGAATCGATGGTGAATATTATGCTGAACCAATTTGTCTGGGTATACCTGCGCCGCATGATAACGAAGGAGATGATGAGCCTTACTTATATTATGTTGCGACCCTAATGGATTGGGATGAAAATTACGGCGAGGCAGATGGTGAATCAACATCGGGTACTCTAACCTGGAATGAAGTTCAGGCTTTATTAAATGATGATGGAGAAACCAGTGAATATGTTCATTTATTTATTAATTGTACCGATGATATTTCTGATTGTGGAGTTTTTGAGGCTATTCCGGAATCTTCATTCTATGAAACAATCAATCCGAATGATCCGATCGATTATTTTGAAATAATAACATATCTGGATGAAATCTTATTTAGTTTCTCACAGGGTGATCTATGCGCCGGTGCAGCAGATGTGCAAGATTGTATCAATGTTTTCAATTCACTTATTGCTGATGGAGGGTTTGTATTTGGATGCCCACCTGCGGGCTGTTATACATTCATCAGGCAGCAAATGAATGGTGTAAATGAGTTAATAACCACAGATGATCAATTGAAGGAATTTTTAGGAAATATAGATTCTAAAGGTGATGCTTTACTTTGGGCTCTCGCCAATGATTATTACTGGTCTCCAAATAATATTACCGATGGAGCTGTTAAAGAAGGTTGCAGTGGCTATGAATTAGTGGTGAGAAAAATAGTAAGCAGTTGTGCACCATTACAAATAAACAGATTTCATTTGCGAATTACTCCCGCCGGAGAGATCATTGTTTTGGATGAGGAAATAATAGAATATGAGGAAGATCTCTGTATTTAATAAAAATTCAATGGACTATGATTCGTTATGAAGAATCGGGCATTGAATATTTGTTAACAGCAGGTCAAATTTTTCTTTAAAAATTAAAACCTTACCACAAATAGAATGTGGTAAGGTTTTTTTGAAACTTTTCGAACCAGGTTTTTATTAACTTCTGAAAGTCCCGCGAACCAATTTGGAATCAATTATCCGGCTAAATCCGAAATATGATTATTTGGATTTTTTGGAACCTTTCTTTTTGCTGTGTTTAAGCACTTCAGCCTCCATATAAAAAATGATCTCTTCGGCAATATTTGTGATAAGATCTCCAACTCTTTCAATTTTCTTGATAGCAGAGAACAGTAACAAATACTGATCGATATTCTGAGGATCTTTTTTAACCTGTTCAGATATCACAGAAAAGGAGTTAAGGTTGATCTTGTTCAGCAACTTATCCTTTTTAAATACTTTTCTGGCTTTTTGAGCATCTTCATCCTGATAGGCAATCTGTATATCGTCCAGCATGGAAAGAGCAGAATCGTACATTTCGTCAAACTGCAACTGGTCGCGCAGTTCCTGAGCCACCGGAGTGTCAACTTCTACAATATATTTTGCGAGCCCGTAAGCATGATCACCAACTCGTTCTAGGTCAAAATTTATCTTTCTTAAAGCAAGTACAAATCTAAGGTCTACGGCTACCGGATTATGCAAAGCGATGAAGCGTTCACAATCCCGGTCAATTTTAAGGTCCAGACTATTAACCCTGTTTTCTGAATGTAAAACATCCTCGGCAAGGTCGTGGTCATGATTTATAAATGCTTCTCTGGATTTCTTTAATTGTTTCCTGCAGAGATTAAACATCTCAAGGCCATACTGTTTAAGCAGATCCCTGTGTTCGTTTAAGTTTATCATAGTTCAAATTTTTATCCGAAACGGCCTGTGATATAATTCTCAGTTTGCTGTTTCTCCGGAACGGTGAAAATTTTATTCGTTTTATCGTATTCAATAAGATCACCCATATAGAAAAAGGCAGTGCTGTCACTAATTCTACTAGCCTGTTGCATATTATGGGTTACAATTACTATCGTATACTTTTCTTTAAGCTTGTAAATAAGGTCTTCGATCTTCGCTGTAGAGATAGGGTCTAAAGCTGAAGTTGGCTCATCCATTAAAATGATGGATGGTTCCACGGCCAGAGTTCTGGCGATACATAGCCTTTGTTGCTGACCACCTGATAAAGCAAGAGCCGACTTATTAAGGTCATCTTTCACTTCATCCCATAAACCAACCTGCTTAAGCGAATCTTCAACTCTTTCCTTTAAAAAGTTTTTATCCTTAAGCCCCTGGATCTTTAGGCCGTAGGCAACATTCTCGAATATGGATTTTGGGAAAGGGTTAGGTTTTTGAAAAACCATTCCAACCTGCTTCCGCAACTGTTCAACATTTATATCCTTATCATAAATGTTCTCATTATCTATCCTTATTTCGCCTTCCATTCTAAAGTCGTCAACATAATCGTTCATACGATTAAATAACCTTAAAAAAGTAGATTTCCCACAACCTGAAGGGCCAATGAATGCGGTAACCTTGTTGGCCTTGATGTTCATATTCACACCTTTAATAGCCATGAAGTCACCATACCAGACCTTAACGTCTTTAGCCTGTAATTTATATTTCCTTTGAAGGTCGCTGTCTATAA
>NZ_JBLVTL010000001.1:192599-195342 GCF_048285835.1 Christiangramia aquimixticola | reverse complement strand
ATAACACTTGTGTTATTTAAATTTTTTCTGCCATCTGTTTCTGAAATAGACTGCAATCCCATTCATAATAAAAGTAATCAATAACAGGATAATAATTGCAGCGGCTGCATTTTCAACAAAGCCGTGTTGAGGTCTGGTAATCCAGTTAAAGATCTGGATTGGTAAAACAGAGAACTCATCCATGGTTGAAGAAGGGGCGAATGGCACGTAAGCCAGGGCTCCAATTACAATTAGCGGAGCTGTTTCTCCCACTGCTCTGGAAAGGGCTAAAATTATTCCGGTTAATATTCCTCCAAAGCTGGCAGGCAGAAGTTGATGGTATACTGTTTGCCATTTTGAAGCACCCATCGCGAACGACGCATCTCTAACCGATTTTGGTACAGCCTTCAGGGCTTCCCGGGTAGATACGATCACGATTGGAAGAATCAATAAAGCCAGGGTAAAACTACCTGCAAGTACGCTGGCACCCATTTCCATGATCCTTACAAAGACTTCCAGACCTAAAAGTCCATATATTACAGAAGGGACTCCGGCGAGATTGGAAATATTCACTTCCAGAATTGTAGAAAATTTATTCTTTTTTGAATATTCTTCCAGATAAATAGCGGCGGCGATACCTACCGGTAAAGCAATAAGGGTAGTTAAGACCAGCACCCATATACTTCCCATAAGTGCCGTGTAAATACCCGATTTTTCAGCTTTACGGGAAGGAAGATTGGTAATGAATTCCCAATCTATTCTCATGATCCCGTCTACGAGGATATTCCCTATAAAAATTGCAAGCAGTACCAGTCCTAATAAAGTACAGGCGATTCCCCAGTATTTGAAAAGCTGGTCCTTTAATCTGTTTTTCCTGATATTATTCATATTTGTCCTGGAATTTTTTACGGATCCTGTAGCTTAAAGTATTAAGCAGGAAAGTAAAGATGAATAAAGTGATCCCGGCTGCGAAAATGGTCTTGTACTCAAGAGAGTCATGCTGAACATCCCCCAGACTTACCTGTACTATATAAGCCGTAATGGTTTCAACCGGCACCGTAGGGTCAAAAGTAAAACGAGGTTGTTGCCCCGCTGCAATAGCTACGATCATGGTCTCACCAATAGCTCTGGAAATTGCTAATATTATTGATACTATAATTCCTGAAGAAGCTGCCGGTACCATTACCCTGAATGAATTCTGAAGTTTGGTAGATCCCATCCCATAGGCAGCCTCTCTCAAAGCATTTGGAACTGCCTGTAAAGCGTCTTCACTTAATGAAGATATATAAGGAATGATCATTATTCCCATAACCAAACCAGCTGATAGGGAGTTGAAACTTGAAATACTTGGAAAAATGCTTTGTAAAAATGGCGTCACCACCATTAGGGCAAAGAAACCGTAAACCACAGTTGGAACCGCTGCAAGCAATTCCAGTAATGGTTTTATAGTACGTCTGAAACTCTTTGGAGCATATTCGCTCAGGTAGATACTTATGGATAAACCTACCGGCACTGCAAAGGCAATGGCGATAAAAGAGGTTAATAAGGTACCCGAGAGCAACGCCAGAATTCCAAAATGTTTGTCTGTAAACAGCGGCGTCCATTCAGTATCGGTAAGGAATTCAATAATAGAAACCTCACTGAAGAAATTAACCGCTTCTAAAGACAAAACTAAAATGATACCTACGGTAACAGCAATAGTGATAAGGGAACTTGCAAGCAAGAGCCTTTCTATCACTAATTCTTTTAGTTTACGCATTGAGATTATATTAAAAATGGCATCAAAGCCTCAATTGAGGTCTGATGCCATTAAAAAATGTTTATTCAGATTTTGCAGCCTCTTTTGCAGGCTTGTGTTTTTGAACGAAACTTTCAAATTTCGATTTCTGTTCTGCATATTCTGCATCGGTTAATGGGAAATAACCAACATCTTTTGCAAGACTTCCGGCCTCCTTCAGATAAAAGTTTACAAAATCTACAACTGTTGGGTCCTGTACAGCTTTACTGCTCACATAAATGAACAGAGGTCTTGAAAGAGGTTTGTAAGTACCGTCATTAACAGTTTCAGCAGTTGGGATCACAGGTCCGTTTCCACCATCTACAGCTGCCAGTTCAAGTTTATCTGAATTTGCTTCGTAATAAGCCAATCCAAAGAATCCTAATCCAAATTTGTCTCCGGCAACTCCCTGTACCAGTACATTATCATCTTCACTGGCGGTAAAATCACCTCGGCTTGCGCCACCTTCTCCTACGATTGCTTCAGTAAAATAATCGAAAGTACCAGAAGCTACTCCAGGTCCAAATAAGTGAATTTCCTCATTAGGCCACTCAGGGTTTATCTGATTCCACTTCATAACTTTTCCCTGAGCTGCAGGTTCCCAGATCTTTTTAAGTTCTTCAACGGTAAAAGATTTAGCCCAGTCATTTTCAGGGTTTATTACCACTGCAAGACCATCATAAGCAACTTCCAGTTCTACGAAGTCTATATTGTTCTCTTTAGCAAGATCTGCCTCCTTTTGCTTGATTTCTCTGGAAGCATCAGAAATATCGGTTTCTCCTCTGCTGAATTTTTGAAATCCACCACCGGTTCCTGAAACTCCAATAGTTACATTTACCTTAGGTTTCTCAGCTCTGAATTCTTCAGCTACTGCTTCAGTAATAGGGTAAACAGTACTGGAACCGTCAACGGTGATAGTTCCACCTTCTTCGTTTTTATTTCCTTTATTATTTCCGCAGGCCAATAGAGTGGCTACTACGGTGATCA
>NZ_JBLVTL010000001.1:173039-192566 GCF_048285835.1 Christiangramia aquimixticola | reverse complement strand
AAAGTGAATATCTACCTGTAATCTGTACATCAGGCTATTGTCCATGTTATCTGAAAAATCATTCCAACTAACATCTGTTTGAACTTTTAGCTTATGTCCAACGATGTATTTCGAAAGTCCAAGAGTATACTGGTTATGAACTCCCTCTCCGGTAATATTTTCATCAAGGTCTATGGTTGTATATCTTCCAACAACTTCGTAGTTGTTTTTGAAAAGATACCCAGCTTGCATATTGAAACCATTTCCAACCTCTACAACATCTCCGGTACGGGTTCCATCAGAATTTCTTGCGATTGGTGCATCGGCAGATCTGTCGGCATATTCTGCCATTGCTGAAAAGCCTTTGTACTTGAACATTGCATCAACAAAGAAAGTTTCGATATCTGTTTCATAGAATCCAAGGTCATTTTCCATGTAAGAGCCAGAATTAGATTCAGACTTCACTGCATTTCCATTATGGCTATAAGCAGCACCTATGGCAAGTTTTGGAGTTTGTTCTCTCTCAAGGTCGGCACCGGAATAAGCCTTAAAATCTCCAAAAGGATAAACTTCAGCTCTCGCAGTAAAATGGTGACCACCAATATTTCCTCTGGTCACGTTTCTTCCTTCTCCCTGAGTGAAAGCAACAGATTCCTTGATTAAAATATCATTTCCAAGGTCGATACTGTGGTGAAGCTGAACTCCCATTTCACGGTCAACATTAAACACGCTGTTTACAAGGGATCTGTCTACGGTTTGCATGTTTCCGGAAGAGATAATTCGCTCTCTGTTCCCAGGAAGTTTAGTTTGACCAACCCATAGATCGAAGTTTTCATAAAAATTCCACTTTATTACCGCGTCAAGAATATAGCGAGGCGCATCATGTGTATATACTGAAGCTCCAGAAATATCGCGGTTGGAAAGACCCAGCTCCATTTTATATCTCAATTTTGGAGAATAGGCAAAACCTTCAAATTTTAAACGTGCTCTTCTAATAAGGAAATTCGATTCCCCGTTTCCAATATTTTCGTTACCCGGGAAATCCCAGTCACTGGTAAAAAGTGATTGAAATCTTGCAGCAAATTTTAAGCTGTAAGAACTATCTTTTGCTACAACGTTTACTAGTCCTTTCCCGAATGTGTTTTCGGTGATTTCCTGTGCGTTTGCACTAAAAACGGTTACTGTAAGAAAAGCAACCACTAATTGCCATTTAAATAATTTCATTACCTGTTTGTTTTTTGTCTCTGCAAATAACCAACTCTAATGTTACCCCAATGTTAAGTGCAGGTTATTCTTAAATAAAATAAGGAGGAAATAATAATGGATGCGATCTGTATTTAGAGCCTATAGGCAGGAAGGAGAATCTGGAACATCTCGTCGTATAGATATCGTCAAATATCCAGAATTATAACGAAGTAGAGATATTTTTAAAATTAAATAATTGTTACTAATTCAATGGGTTAAAGAATATTGAAAATAGAAAGCAGGTAAGCAACATTAAAGATCATCAGGATAAATAAACATATTAGGCTGAATATTCGGTAAGGTTTGCCGGGCCTGTCTGCTTGTTTCATATGATCACCGGTTACAAGTTTATAATTAAACCAGGCTATTATAGGCGCCGATAGAAAAGATAAGGCGGTTGCAAAATCTACAAGTACTGTAAAGGATGCTGTGAAAAAATACAGGATTAATAAAGAGAGCGCAGGAATTAGAAATATATGAAACCGGTAAATTTTCCATTTGGAGGCAATTTTTTTTGTTGCCTTGTTTTCCATAAAAAGCTCTGAGATTACCCGTGGAAAAGCATCTGTTACCGCCAGAGTTGTGGAGAACATAGCTATTAAAGCTGCCACGGCGATAAGAGGTTTACTCCAGCTACCCAACGATGAGCCATAGAGGTCGATAAGTTGTGCAGAGAAGGCTACGGCATTCCCCGAAAATTCGGTTCCGCTTCCAAACATGATCAAAACCCCCATTAAAAAGAAAAGCAACCCTATTATGGCCGCTGCGAAATAGCCAATATTAAAATCGGTAAAAGCTTCTTTAATACTGGTTCTTTTTTTGTTCTCAAGACCCTTTTCTTTGGTCCAGAAGGAGTGCCAAACCGATGCGTCAAGAGGAATGGGCATCCAACCCATAAACGAGATAATAAATGCAATCCCTGCTTTATTCCAGATCTCCGGGATCTCCTGTGAGAGGGCGTTTTCCATTCTACCGTCGCCAAAAGCCAGAAAAACTGCAGTTAGTGTTGCAAGACCCAATAGGCTTACAATGATTTTCATTGTTTTGTCCAGGGCCGGATACTTTCCTATTAATAATAGGGCAATGCAAATTCCTAATATCACAAAGCTCCAGGTAAAGATGGACCAACCCATTTGAAATAGTTTTTCACTCAGCCCGGCTGTAACTATGGTAACAGCTGCCTGTATAATGAACATGCTTCCAACGGTAATTAAGGAGAAGAGTCTGTAAGGTATTTTTCCAAGTTTTCTGTAACCTGTTACCAGATGATCACCGGTTCCGGCGGCGTATCTGGGACCAAATTCAAGAAAAGGATATTTGGTAATACAAGCCAGAATGAGTACCCAAAGCAAGATAAAACCATAATCGGCTCCAGCACGGGTGGCCTGTACCAAATGCGAAACACCTATGGCAGCTCCTGCAAGGAGAAATCCCGGGCCTATGGTTTTTAAAAATGATCTAAATGAAGATTTTTTCTTCATACAAGCTGGTAGCTATTTGTAATTTATAATTGGATCCTAAAATAAATATACTCTTCAATTCGAATAGAAATGTCTAGGCAAAATTTGAAATTATTTCCTTTTTAACTTCGTGGCCTCCTTTAAAAGAAATGATCTCCAGATTTTCCGGGAATAAATGCTTAAGTCGGTTTTTCTCCTGTTCAATGATCCCAGGTTTCAGGTATTGGTCTTCAGTTCCATAAATAAAAGAAAATTTTGTGTCCTTCAAAAACTGAAAATCTTCAGCAGTTAATTCACCGGGTAATTTACCGGAATGCATGATACAATGATTACATTTAATTTGCCTCCGGGCTATGAATCTTGCAGCAATAGAAACCCTTGTGAATATCCAAGAATATTCAGGTTGGGAGCTTCGGCTAAATTCTCAACTTTATAGACTGCATCAAGGTAATTAAGCACATTTTCAATCTCCATATCAAGATTTTCTTTGGTAAGCCATGATGCACCCACATGCCTGTATTCACCATTAAGATAATACTTGGACTGGGCCTGAGGTGCGATAATATAATTCTCTTCGGGATCCAGATGTTTAAAGTATTTCAAAAAATACCGGCTAAGATATCCTATGCCATGAAAAACCAGCCATACCGTTTTGGTGCGGGATGTTTTTTCATTTAAGGTAGAATAGGTGTTATAAATAGTATAAGAAAGCTTTTTCTCATTGCTCATGGTTATTTGCTGTTTTGTACTTTTACAAAGAAACCAATCTTTTCAATGATGACGAAGGAAGAATTGCTTCAGCTTTCTAAAAAAATATGTAAAAATACTCTGATGGAAACTCTGGAAATTGAGTTCACCGAGGTAGGAGAGGATTATCTCATTGCTAAAATGCCGGTTAATTCCAGAGTGCATCAACCTGATGGGGTATTGCACGGTGGTGCCAGCGTTGCATTGGCAGAAAGTGTGGGGAGCCTGGCCAGCTATATTTTTCTGGATGCCGAAAAATTTATGGTTAGAGGTATAGAAATTTCAGCAAATCATTTAAAAAGTATAAGGGAAGGCTGGGTGTATGCCAAAGCTTCCTTCATTCATAAAGGCAGAACTACTCAACTTCTTGAAATAAGAATCACAGATGAAGCCGAAAATCTTATTTCTCTTGTAAAATTAACCACATTGTCTCTCCCAAAAGCTAAATAATGAAGAGTTCAGTAGAAATATTTGAGGAGTTAAAAACACAGCTGAATAATAAATTACCCTTTGTGGTTTACAAAAAACCGGGAGAGTCTTTTTCTAAAGCAATAGTTCAGAATGATTCTCAAAATTTTGAGGCAAATTTAACCGAAGCTGAAGGCTTTATTTTTGCACCTTTTGATTCGAAGGATACCGCTTACCTTATCCCGGCTGCACATTCTGATGTCAAAGAGTTCAGGACAGAAGTTCGGGAAGAAGATAATAAGGAAGCCAATATTCCCGATGAGTTCCTTGACTTTGAATTCCGGGAAACCGATCAAAAAGAACATGAGATCCTGGTTCAAAAAGGTATTGACGCAATAAAGACCGGAGACTTAAAAAAGGTAGTGCTGGCCCGTAGCGAGGAGGTAAGTGTGCACGATCCAGATCCTTTCAGGATTTATAAAAATTTGATTCAAAAATACCCTCAGGCTTTTGTTTATTTATGGTTTCATCCCGAAACCGGAATCTGGATGGGCGCCACTCCGGAAAGGCTCATCCGTACTGAAAGGACAAAGTTTAAAACCATGGCGCTCGCCGGAACTCAGGTTGATAAAGGTTCTGCTGAAGTTGAATGGAGACAGAAAGAGATTGAGGAGCAATTATTTGTTACTGACTATATTCTGGAATCCCTGGAAAAAAAGGAAGAAGTGAAAACCATCACAGCCGGTAAACCATTTACCTCCAAAGCTGGGAAATTGCTGCACATTTGCACTGAAATTACCGGAAGTATGAATACTCCGGGCGACCTTAAAGGTATCATAGAAGCCTTACATCCAACCCCCGCGGTTTGCGGACTGCCCCGGGAACAAGCCTTTAATTTTATAAAGTCCCATGAAAAATTCCAGCGGGAATATTATACCGGTTATTTGGGGGAGATTAATTATAAAACAGAGGTTAAAAGAAATTCTAACCGAAGGAATCAGGAGAATCAACAATTTGGAGCAATATCGAAAAGATCTGATCTTTTTGTAAATCTCCGTTGTATGAAATTGGTAAATGGAAAAGCCCGCATTTTTGTGGGAGGTGGAATTACCAAAGATTCTAATGCAGCAGAAGAATGGATGGAAACGGTCAATAAATCACAAATAATGAAATCTGTCCTTGTTAAATAAGCTCGAAAAGAACTAAGAAAATTGCCTGTAAATTGTAATTTTGAGCTTGTATGAAGTATTCTAAAATTCCTGTAGCCCGCTCTGTTGTGGCCTTATGTGTAGCCAAAGATATTAAGCATGTGGTAATTTCTCCTGGTTCCAGGAATGCCCCCTTAACAATTGGCTTTACTCATCACGACGATATCACGCCGTACAGCATTGTAGATGAAAGATGTGCCGCATTTTTTGCACTTGGTCTCGCTCAACAGTTAAATAAGCCTGTTGCTTTGGTTTGTACTTCCGGTTCAGCCTTACTAAATTATTATCCGGCTATCGCCGAAGCTTTTTACAGCGATATTCCATTAGTTGTTATTTCGGCAGATAGGCCCGTGGAACGTATCGATATTGGTGATGGCCAAACGATACGTCAAAAGAACGTGTTTGAAAACCATATTCTATATTCGGCAAACCTTTACTCAGAACTGGTTCTGGAAAAGGAATCTGATGATGTCAAGCTTCAGCAAAAACAATTCGAGGCCAGAAAACATAATGAGCGTGAGGTTAACCTGGCTTTGAACAAGGCAATTGAGGAAAAAGGTCCGGTGCATATCAATGTTCCTTTCTATGAGCCTTTATATGATACAGTAGAGAATATTAAAGTTGATCCTCTGCAGATATTTCCTGAAATTAAAGAACGGAATTATACTAAAAATCAGCTAAGTCTTTACGCGGAAGAATGGAACAGGGCGAAGAGAAAAATGATCATTGTAGGAGTGGCTCAACCAAACACTATCGAGCAGGAATTTCTGGAAAAATTAGCCGAAGATCCCAGCGTTATTGTTTTAACCGAAACTACTTCAAATATTCATCAGGAGGAATTTTTTACTCGGATTGATACTTTAATTGGTCCTATTGAAAAAGATGAGAATAGAGCTGAATTATTTAAAAAACTCCAGCCGGACATTCTATTGACCTTTGGAGGAATGATCGTTTCCAAAAAGATCAAGAGTTTCCTTAGAAATTATAACCCTGTTCATCACTGGCATGTTGATTCCAAAAAAGCTTACAATACCTTCTTTTGCTTAAATAAACATTTTGAGACAGATGTAAATTCATTCTTCACTAATTTCCTTCCATTAACCCAAAGTATTGAGAGTAATTACGGTACATACTGGAAAGAAGTAAAGAACAGGAGGCAGGAAAGGCACGAGGATTATATGGATGAAATTCAATATTCAGATCTTAAGGCCATGCAATTGATAGTTCCTGAGGTTCCGCACCATAGCATTGTACATTTTGCAAATAGCTCCACAATTCGCTACGCCCAGCTGTTTGAGTGGGACCATAGTTTAAAGATTTTTTGTAATCGTGGGACCAGTGGAATTGATGGAAGTGTGTCTACCGCTGTTGGGGCCGCGGTTGCTTCAAAAGATCCTGTTTTGCTTATAACCGGAGATCTTAGTTTCTTTTATGACAGTAATGCGCTGTGGAATAATCATATCCCGAAAAATTTCAGGATCATTGTTTTGAATAACAGTGGAGGAGGTATCTTCAGAATTCTTCCGGGAAATAAAGATTCAGAGAATTTTGAAAAATATTTTGAAACTGTACATGATCTGCAAGCAAAACCTGTTTGTGAGCTTTACGGGATTGAGTATTTAAAGGCTGCTTCAGAAAATGAGATCAAAGAAAATCTCTCTGGATTTTTTGAAGAAAGCAACGCGCCTAAGCTGCTGGAAATTTTTACTCCGCGCAAAATCAACGATGAAGTATTACTGGAATATTTCAATTTTATAAAATCTTAAACATTAGGGTATAACTTATTTTACCGATAATCGTTATATTACAGCAACTAACAACTTAAAATATCGATTATGAGTAAACTTGATGAAAAGGTTGGTCAATACCTGGATGACCTGAAATCTAAAATTGGAGAAGATAACCCGGATGTGGATCTTTTGCGTAAGATCGCCACTTCCATGGGGCCCAGTATTTATAATGCTGATGCTGAAACGGTTTCTTCATCCAGTAAATCTGAAGTTGAAACTGTAAAGAAAAACTTCGTGATGAAAAAACTTGGGATCAGTGATGAAGGGAAAGCAGATGACGCGATCAATCAGGTTTTTGATAAGTATGGAAGATCTAACCGTAACAAATACCGGGTGGTAATGTACTACTTGCTTACCAAACATTTTGGAAAAGAAAGTCTTTACAAATAACCCATTATTTTTTATTACTAATCCGTTTGTATGATAAATGTACAAACGGATTTTTTTGTTGTAGGATAAGCTTATCTTTGTAGGCTAAAAAATTTACTATATGATCCAGTTAGGAGAATTTCATGATTTAATAATTATTCGAGAGAGTGAGCACGGGATTTACCTCGAAAATGATGAGGGAGATGAAGTCCTTTTACCTAATAAATATGTGCCGGAAACCTGGATGGTACACGATAAGATAAAAGTCTTTGTTTATCTGGATCATGAAGAGCGACCTGTGGCAACAACCTTAACTCCAAAGATCAAATTGGATCAATTTGGAAAACTTATGTGTGTTGAGGTTAGTAAATTTGGAGCTTTTTTAGACTGGGGATTGGAGAAACATCTTTTTGTTCCTTTTAAAGAACAGGTGATCCCTATGCAAAAAGGCCAGGAATACCTTGTTTTCTGTTATTTAGACCTGGAAACCCAAAGGCTTGCAGCATCTTCAAAAGTACACGCTTTTCTGGACAATAGCGAATTAACCGTAGAACCATTTGAGGAAGTTGATTTGCTAATTAGCAACGAAACAGATCTTGGTTTTAACGCGATAATTAATCAACTTCACTTAGGCTTGATCTACCATGACGAGGTCTTTAAAAAACTTAAGATCGGAGATTCAGTTAAAGGTTTCATTAAAAAGATTAGGGAAGATAACAAGATCGACCTAATGCTGCAAAGACCGGGTTATAGAAGCATTGAACCTAATGCTCAGAAAATCCTGGATAAACTGGAGGCTTCCGGCGGATTTATAGATCTTACAGATAAATCCAATCCTGATGATATCAAGAACCGCCTTCAAATGAGTAAAAAAAGCTTTAAGAAAGCTATTGGTAATCTTTATAAGAACAGGCAGATCGAAATCAAGGAAGACGGGATCGTACTTAAGGAAGAAGCTTAATAATTGTAATTATAAGGACTGGAATATCTTCTTGTGCCATAACCACGCTGTATATAATTATTTAAAAATGGATTATAGAAATAAGGATTGGCGAAAACATCGTCCTTATCTCTTGAGCTTACATTTCCAGTTACCTGAAGCACCTTTTTTTCTCTCTTTTGTTGAGGTAAAGGAGATCCCAGATCGACTTCCATTTTTATTTTATTCCGGTTAGATTTATTAATCACGGCCAGCATATCAACTTCATCTTTTTGAAATTGATCCTTTAAATGCAGAAAAGATCCATCAGGAAGGTTAAAGGAAGAGGGTGCCTGCCAGTTAAAACTAAACTCCCTCCAGGTATTTTCTATCCCGCGATTTCCAATTTCAAAATCCTCCTTATTCCAGTATTCCTGCGCAGTAAGGCCTGAGCTTAGAAAAAGTAGAACAAGTAAAAACCGGATATTCATAATTTTATTTTTAAAAACTATATCAAAAACAGTGCAAACTAAATCTTTTAGGCTCAAAGAAATAAGAATAATTTGAGAAAATTATTAAAGCATCCTGATCCCGATTGAACTTATTGGTTTATTTTCACCTCAAATTATACATTCTTAATTAATTATGAAAAAAATACTTTTAACCCTTAGTATTGCCTTTTTAAGCTTTAACTCATTTTCACAGGAAGCAATGTCTGCTGAAGAGAAGAAGGCTATTAAACTAATCGAGCTAACTTCCGGACAGCAGTTTGAAATAATGACAGAACCGATTGTGAATATGGTTGCTGAAGATAAAAGAGAAGCATTTAAAAAAGAACTGGCAGAAAGTACTAAAGGACTTTATAAGAAAATGGCAGTGATTTACACTGAAAGTTTTACTGAAGCTGAATTAGATAAAATCCTTGCTTTCTATGCAACTCCGGTAGGAGAGAAGATGGTAGAGCTTACTCCTGAAATCACCAGAAAAGGAATGGAAATAGGTCAGGCCTGGGGAATGGAACTTCAGCCACTTATGGCAAAATATATGAATTAAGATCTCTCTTAATTATAGAAGCCTGTTACTTTAGTAGCAGGCTTTTTTATTTCCTTTTCTGAAATGAAGGGAAAAGCTTTATTTTTACTTTCAAAATATAAAATCATGTCAAATATCGACTGGAAAACAGTAAAAGAATACGAAGACATTACTTATAAAAAAGCCAATGGTGTCGCCAGGATTGCTTTTAACCGCCCTGATGTAAGAAATGCTTTCAGGCCTAAAACAACATCTGAGCTTTTAAATGCCTTTCAGGATGCGCATGAAGATACTTCCATTGGAGTAGTTTTATTATCTGCTGAAGGTCCATCCACTAAAGATGGAAAATGGGCATTTTGCAGTGGTGGAGACCAGAAGGCCAGAGGTCACCAGGGCTATGTGGGTGAAGATGGATATCATCGCCTAAATATCCTTGAAGTACAACGTCTTATCAGGTTTATGCCAAAAGCAGTGATTTGTGTGGTTCCCGGATGGGCTGTAGGTGGAGGTCACAGTTTACATGTGGTTTGCGATCTTACCTTAGCAAGTAAGGAACATGCTATTTTTAAGCAAACAGATGCAGATGTTACAAGTTTTGACGCAGGTTACGGTTCAGCCTACCTTGCAAAGATGGTAGGGCAGAAGAAGGCCCGTGAAATATTCTTTTTAGGAAGAAACTACTCCGCTCAGGAAGCTTATGAAATGGGTATGGTGAATGCGGTGATCCCCCATGACGAATTAGAGGATACAGCCTATGAATGGGCTCAGGAAATACTGGCAAAATCACCAACTTCAATTAAAATGCTGAAGTTTGCGATGAACCTAACCGATGATGGAATGGTGGGACAGCAGGTTTTTGCAGGTGAAGCTACGAGGCTTGCTTATATGACAGATGAAGCCAAAGAAGGACGGAATGCCTTTCTGGAAAAAAGAAAACCTAATTTTGAAAAAAAATGGATCCCTTAGGATCCATTTTTCTTTTGAGAGAATTCGTAAATTTTTTCTGCGATCTCATCCGGTACTTCTTCCTGAAGAAGATGTTTGGAATCCAGTAAATGAATTTCTTCCACATCTGTTAATTCCATTAACTCCCTTTTAAAATGTTCAAAGGTTAAAGCAGGATCATCTTCTCCCCATACGGCCTGGATTGGATAGGGGACGTTATTCAATGCACGGAAACATAGTTTCTGAAAGCTTTCGGTTTGATTAAAGTTTCGCATAATTTTTAGAAAAGCCTTTCCATTATCTTCGCTTTTTAAAAGGTCCACGTAAGCTTTTATATCTTCAGAAGGAATAAGTTTTGCGGAATTAACCCCCATTTGGCTAAACATTACCGGCCAGGTTTGGTGGGTAATGCTTTTGAGTTCAGCTTCTCCAAGGATCTTCTTTTCAAAAGGTCTCATCACCAGTGGTTTCTTAAAATGCTGAATATCGATCATGGTATTTAAGATCGTCAACGAAAGAATATTCTCCTTGTTTTCTGCAGCCAAAGCAAAGCCTATGGGGCCGCCAATATCATGAACAACCAGATGATATTTTTCAATATTTAATTCTTGAAGGGTTCTCTTTAGGTGACGGGCAAAATTATAAAAGTCATAATCAAAATTTTCCGGCCGGTCAGACAAACCAAGCCCGGGAAGATCTATGGAGATACCACGCATCCCTCTTTGCTCAAGTGACTTAAGTACTTTCCTGTATAGAAATGAAGATGTGGGTACCCCGTGAATACAAATAACTGTTTCTCCTTTTCCCCGGTCCAGGTAAAACGTCCTTATCCCATCTACATCCAAATATTTACCCGAAGCTTCATGGGTTTTTATAACCTCCTCCACTTTGGTTTCCACATATTTATCCATTGCGTTTAGTTTATTTCTAATTTACGAATTAATAAAGGTAGAAACTGTTCAGGATTCTTAAGGTCTGGTTAAAGGAAGCATAAAAAAAGCCATGCGTTGTGCATGGCTTTAAAATATTATCCAGTTTATAATTATCTCAATTTTGGATACTTATTAGGGTTGGTTTCATGCATAATTCCATAAACCTTTTCGAAGATATCTTCAGCAGAAGGTTTGGAGAAATAATCCCCATCTGTTCCATAAGCCGGTCTATGTTCTTTGGCAGTAAGAGTTTGAGGCTTACTGTCCAGATAACGGTATGCATTCTGTTCCTCCAGGATCTTTTGCAAAATATACGCCGAAGCTCCACCGGGAACATCTTCGTCTATTACAAGCAATCTATTGGTCTTTTGCACACTTTTTACAATGTCATGGTTCCTGTCAAATGGAAGCAGGGATTGCACGTCTATAACTTCAGCCGAAATGTCGACTTCCATAAGTTGTTTGGCAACTTCTTCTACAATTCTTAAAGTTGAACCATAAGAAACCAGAGTAATATCAGTTCCTTCAGTCAAAGTTTCAGTAACCCCTATAGGAGTTTTAAATTCTCCAAGATTTTCCGGTAACTTTTCTTTCAATCTGTATCCATTAAGACATTCGATCACAAGAGCAGGGGTGTCAAGTTCCAGTAAGTGGTTATAGAATCCTGCAGCCTTGGTCATATTACGGGGAACAAGAACATACATCCCGCGTAATAGATTCAACAGGCCACCCATTTGTGAGCCACTATGCCATATCCCTTCCAGACGGTGACCTCGTGTTCTAACTATTAGCGGTGCCTTTTGCTTTCCTTTGGTACGATAATGTAGAGTGGCAAGATCATCTGTCATTCCCTGCAGGCAATACATCACATAATCCAGATACTGGATCTCTGCGATTGGTCTTAAACCTCGCATGGCCATTCCAATTCCCTGACCTAAAATGGTAGCTTCTCGAATTCCCGCATCAGAAACTCTGAATTCACCAAACTTCTTTTGCAGACCTTCCAGTCCCTGATTCACATCACCAATTTCTCCGGCATCTTCACCAAAAATCAAAGTGTTTGGATGATTGCTGAAAATCGTATCAAAATTGTCTCTTAAAACAATTCGAGCATCAACTTCTTCAGTTTCGTCACTATAAGCCGGTAAAACTTCAGTCGAAATTTCTTCCTTCTTATACAGGTAAGAACTGTAATCATCAGCACAAGCTTCCACGAAATTATTCAACCACGTAATAAGATTTTCCTTGGCAGAGGAATCTTCGCCAATAAGATATCTTAAACTTTGTCTTGCAGCAGTAACCAGATCCTTTTTTAGAGGCTCTCTATTTTCTGAAACTTCTTTGCGCAGTGTTTTTATAAAGTTGGCATTGGAGCTTTGTGATTCTACTTCCTGTAGAATAGCCACAAGTTCCTTTTGCTTTTTTAATGTCGGCTTTAGATAAGCTGTCCAGGCATTATGTTTAGCACCTCTTATTTCTTTCTTGATTTCCTTCTCAAGTGTTTCAAGCTCATCTGAAGTAGCGAAATTATTTTCAATAATCCACTTCCTAAACTGTAGGTTACAATCATGTTCCTTCTCCCAGGCTAATCTTTCTTCAGATTTATAACGCTCGTGCGATCCGGAAGTAGAGTGCCCCTGCGGTTGGGTAAGTTCAATAACATGAATAAGTACAGGGCAGTGTTCATTTCTTGCAATTTGCGATGCTTTTTCATAAGCATCTACAAGTGCAGGATAGTCCCAGCCTTTTACAACAATGATCTCGTAACCATCGTTTTCTTCATCACGTTGAAATCCTTTTAGGATCTCAGATATATTTTCTTTGGTGGTCTGATGTCTTGCGTGAACAGAGATACCATATTCATCATCCCAGACGCTCATTACCATAGGAACCTGTAAAACACCGGCGGCATTTATCGTTTCCCAAAAATGACCTTCACTGGTACTGGCATTTCCAATGGTTCCCCAGGCTACCTCATTACCCTTATCGCTAAATTTAGCTGCAGGAATACCGTCAACATTTCTGTAAATTTTGGAAGCCTGAGCCAATCCCAATAATCTTGGCATTTGACCGGCTGTGGGAGAAATATCTGAACTGGAGTTCTTTTGCTCCATTAAATTTTTCCATTCTCCATTCTCATCCAGACTGTGGGTCATAAAATGCCCACCCATTTGTCTCCCGGCAGACATTGGCTCGTTTTCTATATTGGAATCTGCATACAGACCCGCAAAAAATTGTTCCGGAGTTAATTCATTGATCGCCATCATAAAGGTTTGATCGCGGTAATAACCGGATCTAAAATCACCATTCTTGAAGGCTTTTGCCATTGCCAGCTGGGGTACTTCCTTACCATCTCCAAATATCCCGAACTTCGCCTTCCCGGTAAGTACTTCTCTTCTTCCTAAAAGACTACATTCCCTGCTGGTTACAGCAGTACGATAGTCTTCAAGTACCTGAGATTTGAATTCATCAAATGAAATTGAATTTTCAGTTTGTGTTTCGCTTTGCATGAACATTATTTTGAATGGTAACAAATGTAACGAAAACTATCTTTAAATACAATTCAAATTATTTGAGTAAAAATGATAATAATATAATTATAACGTTCTTTTGTTAATTATTTCAAAATTAACCACCTATAAAGTTGTCATTCGTTGATAATATCGAAATTAGAAGGTGCTTCCGGGAAAGATATTTTAATGCTTAATACCAGCGTCTTGTAAAGAGACTAACAAGAGTGTTTAAATCAAGGGCAACGATGAATCTAATACGCTGATCATAGTCTGGTTCGCCAATTTCCCAACCAAGATTAGAATAAACAGGGAAGAAAACTTCGAAATAATCCTGGACAAGGCTCACTCTAATTCCAGAATCATAGAGAAGCTTGCCGTTCACACCTTTGTTTTTCACTACTCCTACATCTCCATAGGCATAGATCCATTTCCAGATATTAGTACTGGCATTTACGGTAGTTAGCCATTCATTGGCGTATTCCGGCTGAAGCTGAGATTTGAAACCACCTTCAGCAACTATGATTTGCTGGCTGAATAGTCCGCTTCCCTGACTTCGTCCATAGTATTTATAATCGAAAAGATAATCTGTTGGCCTATCCAGCGCGAAACTGAAGTAATCATTGGAGATGGCATCGTTATACAGGAAGGTTCCTCCAAAGAATCGAAGATTTACCTGCCGGTTATTGGTAAAGAGCTTGCGATATTCGGCTGTAACAGAAACTTTGCTGAACTTATCTGATAGTTGATAATCAAAAGAAGCCGATAAATGCTTTAAAAAGTTTGGATTGCTGTACCTGTAGTTAACGTTGAGAATATTATAATCTGGTTGGAGCAGGGGAGCCTCCGGATTTTGATCCCGGTTAACATTTACATTACGAATTACCAGTCTTTGATTCTCGTTACTTCTTAAATAAGAATTCCTGAATGCAAATACTAAAAACGGACTGAATTTTTCATAAAACAAATTATACCCATAAGAAAATCGCGATCCACCAATCCCATAATAGATAAGGAAAAGGTCTTTATTCTCAAACTGGTGAGAATTATAAAATGATGCCGACCCTACCAGAGTCTCGCTGGTAAATCCATATTTTGGGGAAATGGAATAATTAAAGGTCCTGTTAAGGATCGTTTTATTATACAATTTTGGACCAATCGAAATTCCATCATACAGGTTATAATCGAATTCTGGCATAAAGAAGATCTGGCTGTATCGCGGATCTTCCACATCCTGAAATAATCTGAATTGGATGGGTTTATCCAACAGTTTGGTAACTCCCTCGTAATTATTTCTCTGATTGAATTCCGGAATGTTTCCTTCATAATTAAGGGCCAGTCGCTGAATATCTTTTCTTGGGATAATAACGGTCTTGGTGTCTTTAACCTTTTCTACCCAGGTTTTATAAATTGGTTCGCCATCTTTTAGTCCATAAAGGCTAATAGGCATGTCGTTATTCCGAAGGTTTTTAATAAATACTTTTAAGGAATCCCCATCTTTTTTGACACCATCAATTCTAAAATCGATCTTTTTATTTGTCCCTACGTAATCCTTATAGAACCAGGAAATATCCTTTTTTGAATTCTTTTCCAGGACATTAATGAAATCTTTATCTGTTACCGGTTTATGGCTGTAATTCTTATAAAATTCTTCTATAGATGTCTGAACGGTCTCGTCTCCAAGAAACTCTTCCAGATATTTGATTCCAACTCCCGCTTTATAGGCATTGGCGATATTTTTATTGAATTTAACCAAAGAATCCTGGCTGGTTACCAGAGACTGATCAATATTCATCCGTGCCACATTCATATACAGGAACTGGTACTGATCGTTAAATTCCAGATCGGCCAAATGGAACCATCTAATCCCAATAATGTCGCTCAGGTTGCCTATTAATTTCATATTTGGATAATATGTATCTACATAATCGATAAGCAGCGAGACAAGAATCGCATCATTTACCCATTTCTCCGTTCGCGGGTTAAGAAATAGTGTATTCTCCAGATAATTACTGGTGATGGTTTTAAACAGCTTTAAATCATACTGAAACCCGTCAGGGAAAGGTCTCAAAAAACCGGGTAGCTGATTAAGTCCATAAATTGGACTTTCCAGATAATCTTCCTGGGTTACAAAAATGTTTTTATTAGGGTAAGAACCTAATCTTTCATGAAGGAAACCAACTGCGCGATCCAGAAGCTTGTATTTCATTTCCTTCTGAATATCCTCATCTTTAATATTGGTGATAACTTGATTGGAATTTGCGCTAATAGATTCAAAAATGAATGATTTGGTGAGATAGATTTTACTTTCTACCCTGTTTTCACCGGAAAAATGGATGGTTTTAAAACCTTTTCTCGTAACAGTTCTATTTAGGTCCAATGCAGATGCAGCATAAAACTCTGTAGGGAGATCAAGGTTTATTTTTATGGAATAAGGCTTTACAAATTGGGAACCTATATTCTTATGACTGTATAATTTCCAGCCATTATCCAGCGGAGCCGGTACAATGTACCAATAGCGGAGTTTATAATTACCTTCATCGTCCACCCCATACCGGGTGAATTTATCATCGGGAATTTTAACCTCGTAGCTAAGATCCAGGGTAATGGAATCGCCGGGAGCTAATGGCTTCTCAAGCACCACTCTAAGCAGGTCGGCCACATCGCCAGGCCGGTCCCACACAAGCTTCTCATTATTGGATGAAATCTTATGAATATTGGTATATCCCCGCTCTTCAATTTTGGCAAAATGAAAACGCCGGGCATAATCTTCGGCAAATCGTTTTGCCAAAGGAGAAGTTTTTGAACTAAAAGCATTATTCCAATCGTTGAGATATATACTTACAAGTTCTCTTTGTTCAGTATTAACAAAGGTTATTTTCTGCTCAATTTTAAGGGTGTGTAGACTATCAATTAATTGAGCATTTACCTCCAGGGAATTCTGTGCAGAAGCCCATACAGGTAAAAAAAAGAATAACAGGAAAAACTGAAGGTATTTCAATTTGGTATTAAGTTTAGACCGATGTGGAATCAGGGCTAAATATAAACAAAGTTTAATACCTTCAGCTGTAGCGTTAACTAGAAATTAGGACTAAGATTGTATTCATCATAGAAATGATCCAGAATTTCGATCACTTCGTCTTCAGTATCCACAACCTGCACCAAATCTATATCTGCGGCACTAATGTTTTCAAAGGTATCCAGCAAGGTAGATTTGATCCAATCTACAAGACCACCCCAGAATTCAGAACCAACTAGAATAATTGGAAACTTGTCAATTTTATGGGTCTGGATAAGAGTAATTGCCTCAAACAATTCGTCAAGAGTACCAAAACCCCCCGGCATTACAACAAATCCCTGAGAATATTTCACGAACATTACCTTTCTAACGAAGAAGTAATCAAAATCAAGACTCTTATCGTTATCGATATAAGGGTTATCGTGTTGTTCAAATGGAAGTTCAATATTTAAACCTACAGAGGTTCCACCTGCAAGATGAGCACCTTTATTACCGGCCTCCATAATCCCCGGACCACCACCCGTAATAACTCCATAACCATGATCTACGATCTTCTTGGCAACTTTTTCAGCAAGTTTATAATATTTCATGTCAGGCTTTGTTCTAGCCGATCCAAATATGGATACACAAGGACCAATCTGGCTTAATTTCTCGTAGCCATTTACAAATTCCCCCATTATTTTAAATATCGCCCAGGAATCGTTTGTTTTAATTTCGTTCCAGGCCTTATTGGCATTATGTGTTTTCATCTTAATTAGATTAGTTCAATTCCTTCTTGAGGAATCGGGCTGTATAACTTTTTTTATTTTTAATAATTTCTTCCGGAGTTCCTGTGGCGACAACCTTTCCACCTCCTTTTCCGCCTTCGTATCCAATGTCAATAATATGGTCAGCCATTTTGATTACATCCATATTATGTTCAATGATGAGGACGGTATTTCCTTTATTGGTTAGCGTGTTTAATACATCCATTAACACTCTAATATCTTCAAAGTGCAACCCTGTGGTTGGCTCGTCTAATATATAGAAAGTATTTCCGGTATCACGCTTTGATAATTCAGTTGCAAGTTTTATTCTCTGCGCTTCTCCTCCTGAAAGCGTTGTAGATTGCTGACCCAGACTGATATAGCCCAATCCAACATCCTGAATAGTTTTTAATTTTCTGTAAATTTTTGGAATATTTTCAAAGAAGGGAGTAGCTTCATTAATAGTCATTTCCAAAATATCTGAAATAGATTTCCCTTTATATCGAATTTCAAGAGTCTCCCGGTTAAACCGTTTTCCCTGGCAGGTTTCACATTCTACATAAACATCTGGCAGGAAGTTCATCTCTATTACTCTTAATCCTCCACCTTTACAGGTTTCACATCTCCCGCCTTTTACGTTAAAGCTGAATCTTCCCGGTTTATATCCGCGAATAAGAGATTCCGGTGTTTTAGCGAACAAATTTCTTATTTCTGAAAACACCCCTGTATAAGTAGCAGGGTTGGAGCGGGGAGTCCTTCCAATAGGACTTTGATTTATATCAATAACTTTATCGATGTGATCCAGTCCTTTTATGGATTTGTATGGCTGAGGCTTTTTTACGCCATTAAAGTAATGCGCGTTCATAATAGGGTAGAGGG
The DNA here is from genome assembly GCF_048285835.1 of Christiangramia aquimixticola. NCBI lineage: Bacteria > Pseudomonadati > Bacteroidota > Flavobacteriia > Flavobacteriales > Flavobacteriaceae > Christiangramia > Christiangramia aquimixticola. The sequence continues at coordinate 174,378 of NZ_JBLVTL010000001.1, read as the reverse complement.
TCTCATTGATCAAAGTGGATTTTCCACTTCCTGAAACCCCGGTAACTGCGATCATTTTACCTAATGGTATCTTGATGTTTACCTTTTTAAGGTTGTTTCCTTCTGCACCCTTTAGTTCAATAAAATTCCCATTACCCGCGCGTCGTTTTTCAGGAATTTCTATTTTCTTTTTACCACTTAAATACTGGGCAGTGAGGGTTTCGTGCTGCATTAGCTCTGCAGGAGTCCCTTCACTAATTATCTCACCTCCATGTTTCCCGGCGTGAGGTCCAATATCGATAACATGATCTGCACGTTCGATCATATCTTTATCATGTTCTACAACGATCACCGTATTCCCTATATCCCGTAAGGAAATCAGGGAATTTATAAGCTTCTCATTATCCCGCTGATGAAGACCTATACTTGGTTCGTCAAGAATATATAGAACACCTACCAGTTGTGATCCAATTTGAGTAGCAAGTCTTATTCTCTGCGCCTCACCACCTGAAAGTGACTTTGAACTGCGATTTAAATTAAGATAGGTAAGTCCTACGTCCAGGAGAAACTTTAATCTAGCCCGAATTTCCTTAATAACTTCTTCAGCTATCTTCAGTTGTTTTTCAGAAAGTTCTTTCTCGATATTATCGAACCACTCATAAAGATCTGTAATATCCATATGGGCCAGTTCAGAAATATTCTTTCCATTTATCCTGAAGTATAGCGCTTCTTTTTTTAATCTGGATCCCTCGCATTCCGGGCAGATCACCTGATCCATATATTCTTTTGCCCAGCGCCTTAATGAAGTTGAATCATTATTCTTATAAGTGGCTTCAATGAAATTGGCCACTCCTTCAAAATCTATTTTAAAATCTCTGGTTATTCCAAGGGAACTTGATTCTCTGGAAAATTTCTCTTTCCCTCCGTAGAGGATCATATCAAGTGCTTCTTTGGGAATGTCGCTAATTGGATCGTTAAGACTGAAGTTAAATCTTTCCGAAATTAATTCCAGCTGAGAAAAGACCCAGTTCTTCTTTTGTGGCCCGTGAGGTTCAAGCCCTCCGCTTTTTATAGATTTCTTAGGATCCGGAATTATTTTGCTGATATTTACCTGATGCAGACTTCCAATTCCGTTACACTTGGGACATGCTCCTTTGGGGGAATTAAAGGAAAAACTGTTTGGTTCGGGACTTGGATAACTAATTCCGGTAGTAGGACACATTAGGTTTCTACTAAAATACCGCACTTCACCGCTTTCCTGGTCCAGAATCATTAGGCTGTCTTCCCCATGATACATGGCCGTTTTGATACTGTCGTCCAAACGTTTGTCTGAATCCGGCTTGTCTTCGATCTTTAACCG
>NZ_JBLVTL010000001.1:164796-173001 GCF_048285835.1 Christiangramia aquimixticola | reverse complement strand
CCAGCTTCATGCCTTTTTCGATATCTACCACCTCTTCGTCTGCCCGAACCTTTAAAAAGCCTTGTTTGGCAATTTGCTCAAACAGCTCCCGGTAATGTCCTTTCCTGCTACGCACAACCGGAGCAAGAATGTTCACTTTTTTACCTTTATAATTATCAAGAATCAGCTCTTTAATCTGGGAGTCGGTGTAACTCACCATTTTCTCTCCAGTATTATAACTATAAGCATCGCCTGCCCGGGCGAACAATAATCTTAAGAAATCATAGATCTCTGTAATCGTGCCCACGGTACTTCGTGGATTCTTGCTAGTGGTTTTTTGTTCTATGGCTATAACAGGAGACAGGCCTTCGATCTTGTCCACATCGGGCCTTTCTAGACTTCCCAAAAATTGCCGTGCATAAGCCGAAAAGGTTTCAATATACCTTCTTTGACCTTCGGCATAGATAGTATCAAAGGCTAAAGAGGATTTTCCGGACCCTGATAAACCTGTAATCACTACCAGTTGTTCCCTTGGAATGGAAACATCTATATTTTTCAGGTTATGTACCCGTGCTCCAAGAACCTCAATGCTATCTTCAAATTTCGTCATAGTTTTTTTCAAGGTGCCAAAGTTACTTATTGTATTAGTAAATAGAAAGTCCTTCTAAGGGTACTGATGTTAAGATAGGTGTAAAATTTCCACAGTGTAATTTTTAATATAATAACACGTGTCTAAAGGTATTATTAAAGTTACCTTAAAGAATGATTCTTATGGTTTAAAAAGTCACTTTGCACAGGTGTGTAGACGTCTGAATGTCAGTATAATATTACTTCATTTTTTCCTTGAAATACAGGAAATCACCTATATTTGAGAATCCCAAAATAAATTTTCCCAAATCTTTTTTACCTATCCTTTCATCGTAAGATGAACCATATACATGCCCCTGTATAATTAGTTTAATATTTATTATGTAGGTTGATTATGGAAAAAAAACAAATCCTCATTGTTAGTAGAAGTCAGCAATTTACCAAGAATCTGGTAGAAAGGCTTAGTATGAATTATGAAGTAACTGTTGAGAGCTCTATTCATGTAGCATATAATCTCGCGCTCTCTCTGTTACCCGACACAATTTTCTTCGATAAAACATCATATAATAAAGTGTCAGATTTCCGGAACCTTAAAAACTTCAAATCCACCCATTTTCTTAACAGAAGTCTGTTGATGGTGTATGGAAGCCCGGAAGATCTCTCGATTTTTCAGCGTAGATATAAATCGTTAATAGATGAATACCTTCCGGAGTCATTGGACCTGGATCAAATCGTCTCAAGAATCTTAAAAAATTCACATTCACGTAATTTCAATTACTGGCATGATTGCTTTCTGGGATTATTCAATATTATGGCTCAGCCGGTAGTCCTTTTACAGCAAAATAACATTATTGCCATAAATGACGCTTTTAAGGAAACCTTCAGGCTGGAAAATACAGAGGATCTTAAGTTAACAGATCTGGTGGATGTTGAGAATAAAGCCAAGGTAAGAACAAGTTTGCGAAATTTTGCCCGTGGGAAACATATGAAGGCGGTTACCAATAGTACGCTCGTACTTCATAATGGAAAGCTTAGAAACGCCCGAATATGTTTTTCAAAGTTGAGTAAAAATATTTTAGATCAATTTATAATGTTAATTGATTTCTCCGGGGAAGAGTATACTCTTGATAATACTGTGGGATCTAATTCTCGACAGGTGGAAGAATGTCTGGAGTCGCATCATTTAGATAACTTTAGTTTTACCAAACGCGAAAAAGAAATCATTTCTTTACTATGTAAAGGCTATAAAACCAAGGAAATTTCAGATACTCTTTTCATCTCCCCTAAAACAATTGAAAAGCACAGATCGAATATCATAAAACGCACAAATTCAGAAACCATTCTGGAAAGTATAATTTATGCCATTAACCATAAACTGGTGGATTTGCCCAAATATTAAAGTTTTGCTAAAAAGTATAAGAAGGAGTTAAATAGGGCTTTTTGGATTAAATGTACGGGTTTTCCCCTACTAATGTAACTATACCTCTTTTATACATTTACATAGATTTCAAAAAGAGAAGTCGCCCCCAATCTTCAGAAATTACCTTACTCAAGGCCCCCCCAAATCACAATGACTTATTGGACTGTTATATAATTTCCCTAAAGGGAAAACTGTGTATATATATTATTTATTAACCATTCGAAAATTTATTAACCAAAACTAATGAGTATATGAAAAAGTAAGTCACTCCCAACCATTCCCTACTGTTCGAAAAGACTTTAAGAGTTCCACTCTTAAGAACCTGATCCTGGATGCCATTGCGCAAAGCAGGAGTATAGTTTATTGACCATTCTAAAATATTATAACCAAACTTTCTATTATGAAAAAAATGAATTTTTATCTGGTTTTATGTACAGTGTTTACACTGATACTAACCGGATGTAGTAAAGATGAAACAGGAGAAATTGCAACTCCAGATTCATCAAATGTTGCTGTTCTTCAATTAGGGCCTGTATTGAATAGTCCAGAGGCAAGTTCAGCACTGAAACAACAGGAAACTCCTGAATGTTCTGATGCCACTCCTGGGTTTGCCCAGCTTTCCATTATTTATGGACCTAATAATATCGTGAAAGAAGATATTATTGTTCCTATTTTAAAAGATGGTCAGGGATATTTTACAGCTTATTCAGATGAATTAGAGCTACCAATCCCGGCGGGAATGAATAAAATATCTGTAACTCTTACAGAATTTGTAGTATGGACCAATAACGGCGGCTCCCCTGGATCTGTGATCTGGGTTGCACCGGTAGAAGGTAGTGAATTCGAAGATTTCGTGGATCAACCAGTTGGTCCGGATTTTACCTTTGACTTAAGAGCAGGATCCAAAAATTATATCAACGTAGATGTAATTTGCTATGATAACCGTGATGTTAATCGTTATGGGTATCAATTCTTTACCATTACACCTGTACCTCTTGTGAAATTCTGTCTTTTCGGTAACTATTGTACTCCAGAAGGTAGACACTATGTTGCATCATATAATGCAGAGATCTGGGAATATAACAATGGACAAATTGGTGATATAATTTATAATGATACTAATGATATAGATGGAGAAGGTTCACAAGCAGCTGCAGATCCTTTATGTTTCTTCCTTCCAGATCATCCAAACCAGGATGAGAATGAAGATGTATTTTATTTGAAAATAACTTTATTATCAGGTACTCCAGGATATAATGGTCCAGATAAGGTCATTGCCGAAGGCCCATTTAGTGTGGCTGAAATTAAACTGTTATTTGGTACCGATCAATTTGGTGAGGATAATGGAACAGTGGATTACTATCACTTCCAGTATGGATGCGATAATGGCGTGCCACCACCATTTGGAGAGCCAACAACTAAACGATACAAAGCTTGTATTAAGTATTTAGATGGATCTGACGATGTTGCAGGTTTCGCATATCTTTCAGTTGAGGGAACTACAATGCAGGCAGTAACTTCTGTATTTGGTCTTACTCCTAATAAAACTCATAAACAACATATTCACCAAAACGCATCATGTGGTAATTATGGTCCGGCTGTACTTGCTTTGGATTATAATGACAATACCTGGCCTTTGGCTAATATGCAGCAAGGGGTTTCATTTATGAATTATGCGGAAGTTATTTCTGGTGTTACCTTATCTAATTTACAGGATAGAACTGTGGTTGTCCACGGTAAAATGATGGGTCAAACTTATGATCCAGATCAGCCGGTTGCCTGCGGTGAATTCAGTCAATATTAATATTTAAAAAGATCCCAGACCGATTTTCGGTTTGGGATCCTTTTAATATAAATCTATAAACTAATGAGAACGATCAAAACATATATGGCCTGTATGGTCACATTATTACTTCTGGTTACATCTTGTACGAAAGATGAAACTCTAGGTAGTAATGGAGAAATTTCAAAAGATGTGGCAGTCCTTTATCTGGGACCTGTCCTGGATGGATTAAACCAAAACAGACAACAAGAACAGGACATTCCGGAATGCTCTGATGCCGATCCGGCATTTGCACAGATTAGTCTGGTATATGGGCCTAACAATACTCCCGTAAACGTAATGGTAGAAGTTTTAATGGATAATGACGGGTGGTTTACGGCCTATGATGACGAACTGGAAATACCGGTTGTAAATGGAAATTCTGTAGATATAACATTAACCGATTTCCTGGTGCGTAAAGATAATGCAGGACAGCCCGGAGATGTAATTTGGGTAGCTCCAAAAAAGAATAGTGAGTTCGCGAAGTTCGTTTCGAATCCTCTATCAAGAGAATTTAGCCTGAGAGCTGGTTCTAAAAATTATGTGGATGTAGAAGTTATTTGCTACGACGATAGAGATGTAAACCTTTACGGATATCAATTTTTTGATATTACTCCAGTACCATTGACTAAATTTTGTGTTTTTGCAAACTTATGTAAAACACCAAACGGTAGAGATTATGTAGCTAATTATAGTTTCGACCTTTATTCCTACTCAGGAGCGGTGGCAGAGCAAAATCCAATGTCGAATGCTAGTTTGTATAAAGCGATTGCTTTAGATGAAATGCCTAATACCGGAAAAGATGGAGATACCTATTATGCTGATCCTTTATGTTTGGCAATTCCAGAGGGAGATCCTGAAAATCCTGATAGACCATACCTGTATTATGAAATAACTGCTGAAAACTGGCCAGGATATTACGGAGGTACACCAAATATTTCACAATCCGGATATTTAACCTGGAATCAGGTTAAAGCTTTATTGGATAAAGATGGTGATGATACAACGGTAGATTACATGCACTTTTTCCTTAACTGTCCGGGTGGGGGAGATCCAACCTGTTTACTTGATACGGATGGTGATGGAGTAAGAGATTGTGATGATAAATGTCCGGGCTCTGATGATAATGCAGATCAAGACGGGGATAATATAGCTGACGGTTGTGATAACTGTCCGGAGGATGCTAACAGAGATCAGGCAGACGGTGATGGTGATGGTTATGGTGATGTTTGTGACAATTGCCCAGAAAATGCCAATGAAGATCAAGAAGATGAAGACGGAGATCTAGTAGGTGATACCTGTGATAACTGTCCCGAGGATGTTAACAGAGATCAGGCTGACCTTGATAATGATGGTTATGGTGATGTTTGTGATAATTGTCCTTCTAAAGCTAACGAAGATCAGGCAGATGGTGATGATGATGGTATTGGCGATGCTTGTGATAAATGTCCAACTGTTGGAGGGACAAACGATTACTTTGGTTGTCCTAATGATCCATGTTTAACCGGTTCAGATCAAGATGAAGATGGCTTGAGAGGTCTTTGCGACAACTGTCCTGATACTGCAAACCCGTTGCAAACAGACAGCGATGGAGATGGAATTGGTGACGCATGTGATATTTGTCCAAATGATGCAACTAACAACTGTAAGGAAGAACCTGGACAAGGTGAATGTGGACAAACTGCATATATGCAGGGAAGTAAAAGGTTTAGTGAAATAGACGGAGTCAATTCTAATAATTGGGGATGGGTACACGATTTCGCTATCACCGGTAACATTACCACTGAGGTAAGAAAAATTTATGCAGGTGCCAGTACAAATTATAATCTAAATGATGATACAAATATTGGTACTGTAACTATCAAATTCAATGATCTTACGAATGAATTAACATTGACATTCGACTTTGATCAGAGTGCACAGGAGTTAGATATAGTTCATGTAAATATTAGTGAGCAAAATCCGGATAAATTCAGTCCTGGCCAATATAATCAGCCACAAAAGACTGACGTTGGGGATGGAGCTGTATTAACATATACATACAATAATGTCGATTCTTCCTTTAAACTTATAGTTCATGGTGAAGGTGCATGTAAAGATGCAACTCGAAAAGATTAAAAATAAAGCGATCTACCTTAGGGTAGGTCGCCTATTCAATAAACCATTCTAAATATTAACAAAAACCTTAATTATGAAAACAATTAAATTTTATTGGGCGTTTATCGCCGCTTTCGCTCTACTACTTGGTTCTTGTAGTAAAGAAGATGTAGGAACCTCAGAGGGTGTTATCTCTGATAATGTTGCTTATTTAACATTAGGACCTGTGCTTAATGCCATGCAAAATGATATAAATAAACAACAGGCAACACCGGCATGTACTGATGATGATCCTTCTTACGCAATGATCAGGTTATTATATGGACCTAACAATGTGGTGGTTGAAACCGAAGTAGGTATCAAAGAAGATGATCAGGGACTTTTTACAGAATATAGTGAAGACCTTGAAATTCCGGTGAAAAATGGAAATACTGTAAGCATTACATTAACTGATTTCGTTGTTTATAATGATGATGACGTTGCTATCTGGGCTGCTCCAAAAATTGGAAGCGACTATGCAAAATTTGTATCTGATCCTTTGGCGAGAGAGTTTAGTTTAAGAGCGGGTTCTAAAAATTATGTGAATGTAGATGTTCTATGTATCGATGATCGAACAGTGAATTTATACGGATATCAGTTTTTTGATATTACACCTATAAAACTTTATGAATTCTGCGTTTTTGCTAACTATTGTACAGATTCTGGCAGACACTATACTGCAGATTATTCATTGAATCTTTATGAATATTCTGACGGTCAGATGGGAGACCTTATTTATGAAAACCTTTCTCCAAATAAAGGAGTTGACGGTGATACCTTTTGGGCAGATCCTTTATGTATGTTCGTTCCAGGACCTGGAGAAGGTGTTGACAGTGACGAGGAATACTTGTATTTCGTAGCCACTCTTAAAGATTGGAATTATGACGGAGATGAACAAGTAATCGAACAAGCTCTTTCATGGGATACGATCCAAATGTTATTGGATAGAGATGGAGATGATGATACTACCAATTACTGGCACATGTTCTTTAATTGTGATGAAGAAGATGGCCCAAGTGGTACTCAGGCAGGAGAATAGTAAATTATAATAAATCTAACCCGGCTAAAACCGGGTTAGATATTTCCTATTCCTATCATACTTAAACCATAACCAAACAATTATGAAAAATTTAAAAATATATCTGGCAATATTTGCCATGATGCCTTTCCTGTTTTCATCCTGTACTAAGGATGAATCAGTTTCAGATACCGGGGTATCTCCGGATGTTGCGGTATTATATCTGGGACCAGTGCTGGAAGGCTTAAACCAGACCCGGCAGCAAGAAGAAGGTGACATTCCACAATGTACTGAAGATGAGGCAGCTTTTGCAAGCATACGTTTAACATACGGACCAAATAACACTCCCGTGGAGGTAACTGTGGAAATTCTTGAAGATGAACAGGGACTTTTTACGGCTTATGATGATAAACTGGAAATTCCTGTAGTTTCGGGAAATTCAGTCGAAATAACCTTAACAGATTTTGTTGTTCTAAATGATAACCAGGATCCAATCTGGATGGCACCTAAATTAGGAAGTGATTTTGCGAAATTTGTATCTCATCCACTTTCAAGAAAATTTAATCTGAGAGCGGGATCAAAAAATTATGTGAATGTTGACGTTCTATGTTTTGATGATCGTGTTGTAAACATGTATGGATACCAATTTTTTGACATCACGCAAGTTCCACTTTATAAATTTTGCGTATTTGCAAATTATTGTTCGGATTCCGGACGGCATTTTACCGCAGATTATGAATTTAGTTTATATAAATACCTGGGTGATAATCCGGAAAACCCCCTGCAACCGGCAAGCAATTACCAACTTATTCATGAAGAAGAAAGTCCGGTAAAAGGGAACGATGACGGTACCTATTGGGCCGATCCCTTATGTATGGTGATACCGGGAAAACCTAAAGATAAGGGACCAAATGATCCGTATTTATTTTATGAAATCAAATTGGTGAATTGGGCACCTTATTATGCCACTGATGGTACTTTTGCAAAATCGGGATATTTAACCTGGAATCAAATTTCAGATTTACTAACAGTGGAAGGAGATGATTCAAATTCTACAGTAGATTACTGGCATTTCTTCTTCAATTGTGGAGATGACGACGGGCCTGTGGAATGTGATATCAATGATCCAGATGCAGATTGTGATGGGGACACCATCCCTAATAGTGAAGATCAATGCCAAGGGGCAGATGATACGGTTGATGTGGATAATGATAATATTCCAGACTGTAAGGATGACTTAAT
>NZ_JBLVTL010000001.1:163501-164761 GCF_048285835.1 Christiangramia aquimixticola | reverse complement strand
ATCAATGTTCAGGTACACCTCCTAATACTCCAGTTGATAGTACAGGTTGTGAAATTGTAACAGGACCATGCAATGGAATTGGTGATTCCGATAATGATGGAATTTGCGACGATGTTGATAATTGTATAGGTACTGCTAATCCAGACCAGGATGATTTTGATGGCGACGGTAAAGGAGATAGTTGTGATGATGATATAGATGGGGATGGAATACCAAACGCCCAAGACCTATGTTCTAAAACACCTCTTAATACCACAGTAGATAATACTGGTTGTCCAATTGTAGCTGGTCCTTGTGATGGTATTGGGGATACAGATAATGATGGTGTGTGTGATGATGTAGATAATTGTATTGGAACACCTAATCCCAATCAGGAAGATTTTGACGGGGATGGAATAGGAGATGTGTGTGATTCTGATATTGATGATGATGGAGTTCCGAACGGATCTGATAACTGTGATAGAACCGTAGAAGGAGCTATAGTAGATTCCTCAGGTTGTTCTATATGTGATCAACCATTGTATGCATATATCGTTGGATCTCAGGATCCTGTAGTTGTTAGTCCTACTGTATATGATCTAGTGTTCAATCAAGACAATGTGGGACTTGTCATTATTAATACTACGACCAATGATGATATTGAAATTCAAATTGGAATGGAGGCTAACTCGCCATATGATATTATTGGATATAATATTACCATAACTCAGAATGGAAGTGGAACGACATATTCAATGATGAATATTATCTCACCAGATCTAACTACAGGTGTTTTATTATTTGATGTACCAGATAATTTCGATACATCTCAGTTTAATCTTCAATTAGAAGCAATTTTATGCGAACCTAATTTAAATTAAAAAGAAAATTAACCCGTCTCAATTATTTGACCGGGGGGTGACTAATTCAGCGGGTTAATATACATATCCCTATATGAGATATGTGTGAGCTGTCCGGAAATTCCGGACAGCTTTTTTTTGCAAAATTTTGAAAAAGTTGACGGTGATGTAAAAATATTGTTATGTTAGAAACTGTAAGTCAGTAAGTTAAACGTAGGAAAAGACCTCCTAAAATTTTTAAATAAGCTGAGTTTACACGGTGTTTCAAGGTTCATTCTAATAAATCCTTCGATAAATGACATTGCTCCAAATTCATTTTTGATGTCTAAATATTTATTAAATGTAAGAATTTGATTGTTAAAAATTTAACTTAAATAAAGGTTAAAAATTTTGGAACAGACTTTGTAATTCCAACTGCAGA
>NZ_JBLVTL010000001.1:163378-163461 GCF_048285835.1 Christiangramia aquimixticola | reverse complement strand
ACCTACTTATGAGAAATTTGAAATTGTTCTTCTGGTTGCCAGTTCTTTCTATAATGGCTTGCAGCGATGACCCCGTATCTGAA
>NZ_JBLVTL010000001.1:161258-163337 GCF_048285835.1 Christiangramia aquimixticola | reverse complement strand
AATTGATGACGGATTAACCGAAATAGCGTACCCCAACGCTAAAGGTTCTCAAATAGACGTCTATTACACCGGAATGAAGATGCCGGTAGAGAACGTAAATGGAAAGTATATCTATCAGGGAGATATTATTATCCCTAGAGGGAAAGCTTCTAAAAGTCCTGTGAAGCTTGTTTATGAAAAAGGTGAGGAGCCGCAAAATAAGAGTGTGGGACGAACCTCAGCCTACTGGACAGACAATACTGTATATTATGATGTAGACCCAAATTTGCCTAATTCGAACCGTGTTTATGATGCTATTAATCACTGGAAAGCAAATACTAATCTGGATTTCGTTAAAAGAACAGGCCAATCCAACTACATCTATTTTACACCAGGTTCTGGGTGCTCTTCCTATGTTGGGATGGTAGGTGGAAGACAGAATATAACTCTGGCTGATGCCTGTTCTACAGGGAATACCATTCATGAAATTGGCCACGCTATAGGTTTATGGCATGAACAAAGCCGTGTAGATAGAGATAATCATATAACTATTCACTGGAATAATATCCAAAGCGGAAGAGAGTATAATTTTGAAACCTATACCAGTGCTGGATATGATGGTGAAGAATTTACTACTAATCTGGACTTTGGTTCTATAATGATGTATAGTCCTTATTCTTTCTCAAGCAATGGAAATCCAACCATTACAAGAAAAGATGGATCCTTGTATTCTGTACAAAGAAATGCTTTATCTAGTGGGGATATTGAGGGTGCAAATTCAATGTATCCCACAGGCAGTGAGTCTACTGAAACAAATTATATAAATGGTCAATATTATACTATAAATGGCCTTACTGTAATGCATTATTACGGATACTGGTACTACCAAAGCCGATATGGGCTGAAACGAGTGGAACTTATTCAAGGAAATTGGTACTATGTGTAAATTTATGATAACCCATTCTTCGATGGAATGGGTTATTTTAATGTGTGAACAAATTGTTAAAAATCACACTTGTTGTAGACAAATTACCCAACTATTCTAAATCATTAAAATTCGTTTTTTCGACAAAAAGTTAAATTTTATCGATATAAGGTTAAATGTGTTTAAAGCCCGAAACCCTATAAACCTGATTCGTTGAAAATTCATAAAATTTAAAACCCTACTTATGAAAAACTTAAAATTATTATTAGCCTTTCTGCTATTGACTTTTATAGCTTGTAGTGAAGATTCTGTTTCAGACCTTAATGAAGAAACAACCGTAGAATCTCATAAAGTTTATGATTCAAATACAGAAATTGCTTTTCCGGAGGAATATGGAGAAGTAACTGATATCTATTTCGCCGGAATGAAAATGCCGGTAGAATTAATTAATAATAAATATGTATACCAGGGCGACATATTTTTGCCTGAAGAATATGTATCGAAAACTTCTGTTGATTTGATCCTGGAAGCAGATGCTAATATTCCGGAGGAAAACAAGAGTGTTGGAAGAACAAGTTTTTTCTGGCCAGACAATACTGTTTATTATGAGGTCGACCCTTCTCTTGGCAATCAGCAAAGAGTAATGGATGCAATCGCTCATTGGGAATCAAACACAGCTGTAAAATTCATTGAACGATCTTCTGAATCCAATTATGTTTATTTTACTCCTGGATCTGGATGTTCTTCGTACGTGGGAATGGTTGGTGGAAGACAGCCAATTACCCTTGCTGATGCTTGTTCCACCGGGAATACCATCCATGAAATTGGTCACGCCTTAGGTTTATGGCATGAACAGAGCAGAGCCGACAGAGATGAAACTATTACAGTTCACTACAATAATATTCTTAGTGGAAGAGAACATAATTTTTACACTTATGAAGAAGCCGGATGGGACGGTGCTGAATATACCGCAGGTTTAGATCTTGGCTCCATTATGATGTATAGTTCATATGCTTTCTCTTCAAATGGACAACCAACAATTACCAGAGTAAACGGATCTACATTTTCTGTACAGCGTTCTCAACTCTCTTCAGGTGATATTGAAGGAATAGGGGTTATGTACCCGGGTGAAACAACTACTCCTTCCAATCCAGATTCTGGATCTGGTACTACCA
>NZ_JBLVTL010000001.1:152362-161214 GCF_048285835.1 Christiangramia aquimixticola | reverse complement strand
ACAGAGCCTGAGCCGACTAATCCGGAGCCTGAATATATCAATGGTGAATATTATGTAATCGAAGGCGTAATGGTTTTAAGGAAAGATGATAAATGGTGGGTACAGAAAGGAAAAAATCTGAAAGAAGTGGAACTTATTAATGGTCGCTGGAAATTTGTAAAATAATTAATTAGCCCCCCAAAACAATTAAGACCGGTTTATACCGGTCTTTTTTATCTTCAATTGAGACTCTTATAACTGCCTTCTTTTCTCTTTGCAAAATAATTGGGCGTCCTCAAAAAACCTTTTAAACTCAAGTGCAAACTCGGGATAGTATTTTTGTAATTCCACGGTGGCTTCATTCATGCCAGACTTACTTCCAGTTCGCTTATTCATTCCATTCAATACTTTTTTAATACCATCTATTTCTGCATAACTCAATAACCAGTTATCCCGCATCATATAGGGTAAAAAACTTTTCACTTTAGGGGGAAGGATCTCATAGTTTTCCTTTAGCAGCGAATAGAAATTATCAACATACCTTTCAAGGGCTATATCGCTATATTCAGCCCAGTTTGCAGCCAGAAAATGATCATAAAAAATATCTACAATAATCCCACTATAATGGCCATAGCGGGAAGATAAGCGCTGAGTGCTCTCTCTAAACACCGGATGAGTATCTGTAAAATAATCGATACCTCTATGTAGAATTATGCCTTTTTGAATGTCCGGAGGATATTTAAGATATTTATTTCCTTTTATAGAATCGGCCATAAAATTTCCAATTCTGATTTTCTCATTATCTCCGGATAAGAAAATATGTGCCAGAAAGTTCATTTTCGGAAGATACAAATTTAAGCAGAGAGGGTAAATTTTCGTTAAGGTTTGGAAGCAGGGGAATTAGGCTTGTATATTTGCCGAATATTAAAAAAGACAGAAATTAAAAGATCGATATGACATTAATAAAATCAATTTCAGGAATTAGAGGAACCATTGGGGGAAGAACAGGAGATAATCTTACTCCTTTGGATACTGTGAAATTTGCAGCGGCCTATGGAACCTGGTTAAAGAAAAATTCCGGAAAGGATAAAATTAAGGTTGCAGTTGGGAGAGATGCAAGGATTTCTGGAAAGATGATACAGGAATTAACCATGAACACCCTAACAGGTTTAGGGATAGATGTCATAGATCTTGGACTTTCAACTACTCCAACTGTTGAGGTAGCGGTTCCTATGGAGAAAGCAGATGGAGGAATCATACTTACGGCCAGTCATAATCCAAAGCAATGGAATGCTTTAAAGCTTCTTAATAATAAAGGAGAGTTTTTAGACGGAGAAGCAGGAGCCGAAATACTTAAAATTGCCGATAGCGAAGATTTTACTTTTTCTGAAGTGGACGAGCTTGGTGAGATAAATGTTGTTGCAGATTATATTGAAAAACATATTGAGGAGGTTCTTAAATTAAAACTGGTAGATGCTGGGAAAGTAGCTGATGCAAAATTTAAGGTTGCCGTTGACGGGGTTAATTCCACCGGAGGAATAGCCATCCCTGCTTTATTGAAAAAAATGGGGGTTGAGGTTGTTGAATTATACTGTGATCCAAACGGACATTTCCCTCACAATCCGGAGCCGCTTAAAGAACACTTAACGGCGATTTGCGACCTAATGAAAAAAGAAAATGCAGATTTGGGGATAGTAGTGGATCCGGATGTTGATCGTCTTGCATTTATCGACGAGAAGGGAGAAATGTTTGGCGAGGAATATACATTAGTTGCCTGTGCAGATTATGTGCTCTCTAAAACACCCGGTAATACGGTAAGTAATCTTTCATCTTCCAGAGCTCTTCGGGATATTACAAATAAACATAATGGTAATTATCAGGCGAGTGCAGTGGGAGAAGTGAATGTTGTACAATTAATGAAAGATACGAATGCTATCATTGGGGGAGAAGGTAATGGTGGAATTATCTATCCGGAGGCTCACTACGGTAGAGACAGTTTGGTTGGAACAGCGTTGTTCCTTACTCACATGGCCGAGAAAAAGATGAAAGTTTCTGAAATAAGAAATGAATATCCTTCTTATTTTATGAGTAAGAACAAAATTGAACTTACTCCAGGTCTTGATGTTGACGGAATTTTAAAGGCTGTGCAACAGCGTCACGATGGTGAAGAAATTACTACGATAGATGGAGTGAAAATTGATTTCCCTGAGAACTGGGTTCATTTAAGAAAATCTAATACAGAGCCAATCATTAGAATTTATACTGAAGCTAAATCTCAGCAGGAAGCAGATGAACTTGCTCAAAAAATGATTAAGGAAATTGAAGAAATAGTTTCTGTTTCCTAAGTTCTTTTAAAAATAGCAGCATCATTAGGGATGGGAGTGCTTCGGTGCTTCCATCTCTTATGTGTCCATAAATAATACTCAGGCGCCTGCCTGATCTGCGCTTCCAGAAGAGTCAAATACTCATTGGTAATTTTATAGGGTGGTTCTTCCTTTGGCTCTAAAGAGATTGTTTTAAAAGTAGCCTGATAATGCCCTCGTTTTACCTTTTCTACATGCAGGTAAACAACCGCCATATTTAAGGGTTTGGCAAGTTTTTCGGTTCCAAGAAAAACAGGAACCTGTATATCCATGAACTCTGTCCAGAAAAATGCCCGACCTAATTTTGGAGACTGGTCTGCTACCATCGCATATACACCGCGAATTCCTTTTTTTTCGTTGCTTATTATAGTTTTGGTTGCATCTACCGTGGGTATTAGAACTCCATCAAACCGGCCTCTGATATCACGAGCCATCTGGTCGAAATATTTATTCTTAACTCTTTTATAGATCCCAAATCCTTTATAATCCAGACCATGTAATTGTAAGGCATTCATCCATTCATAACTGGCATAATGACCGCACATAAGAATTATGCTTTTATCCATATCCTGGATCTTCTGAATTTCAGAAATATTGGTGAAAGTAAAGCGTTTTTTCAATTCTGAATTAGAAATAGAAATGCTCTTCACCATTTCCAGAAACATGTCACACATATGACTGTAAAAGTCTTTTTCGATCTGTTTTAATTCAGATGAAGACTTATTGGGAAATACCAGTTTTAAATTATTGCTAACCGTTTTTCTTCTGTATCTAATTACATGAAAAACCAGGAAATAGGTAAAGTCTGAGACAGCGTAAAAAACGGGAAATGGAAGAATGGAAATAAGCCAAAGGAACGGATAAACTAACCAGTAAACTAATCCTTGCATAAAATTTCTTTCGGCAAATATATGGTATATTTGAAATTAAACTTTAGCAAATATGGGAGAATTAAGCCTTGTGACCCTTGTGGTCATCGCGGCCAATGCGTTAATTTCATTTAAGGGTTTTAGCGACCAAAGCTTTTTTAATAAATATAGATTCAATATTTCCAATATAAAGTCTGGTGCTAAATATCAAATATTTTCTTCAGGATTTTTGCATGTGGATCCAGGGCACCTTTTCGTAAACATGTTAACCTTATTCTTTTTTGCTAATGTGATCCTGTATAATCTTGGGTCAATTGCTTTTATAATAATCTATCTGGGAAGTTTATTGCTGGGTAATCTATTATCTTACTTTTTTCATAAGAATGATCCACATTATACAGCTGTGGGAGCCAGTGGAGCAGTTATGGGAATCCTGTATTCTGCGATTTTGCTGCAACCGGATATGACCCTGGGTTTATTCTTTGTAATCCCCATGCCGGCCTATGTTTTTGGAATAGGATACCTGTTCTACACCATTTACGGAATGAAAAAAAGAACCGACAATATTGGGCATGATGCACATTTTGGGGGTGCCACCGGTGGTTACCTGCTTACGATGTTGTTTGCACCATGGGTTTTTGAAACACATCTATTGATGGTCATCTTATTGGCCATCCCGATAGTTATTCTATTTTTCCTCCAAAGAACCGGCTACTTGTAGTTTGGTACTTTTTTTGGTTAACCCTTACAAATCTTAAACAAAACTATTATGAAAAGATATAGCGTATTGGTAGTTCTATTTTTAATGACCGCTTTGACCTCTATTACCGCTCAGGAAAATTCTGTGGTGAATGTTAGTGGAGAAGGCACGGTGAAAGTTGTGCCGAATGAAGTTATTTTAAAATCCAGAATTGAACATGAAGGTGATTCGGCAACTACAGTTAAAAGGAAGAACGACGAGGTTGTGAGGAAAGTAATTAAATACCTTAAATCACAGGGGATAGAGGATAAGTATATTCAAACCCAATATGTGAATCTTAATAAGAATTATAACTATAACGAGAAAACATATAGCTATGTCGCGAATCAGTCAATTTCCATAACGCTGAAGGATATATCGAAATATGAAAAAATCATGAATGGCTTGCTGGAGAATGGATTGAACAGAATAGATGGAATTCAGTTTAGTTCATCTGAAATGGAAAAATATGAAAAGGAAGCAAGAAAAATTGCGGTATTGGATGCCCAAAGTAAAGCGAAACAACTGGCTGAGCCCCTTGGTCAATCCATAGGTAAAGCGGTTGCCATTGCCGAAGTGAATTACAATAATGTCCAGCCATTATATAAAATGAGTGAGGAAGTTATGGCCATGGGACAGGACTCGGGTCAAAGTATTGCACCGGGAGAACTGGAAATAAAGATCCGGGTTAATATTGGATTTGAATTGAAATAAAAAAAGCGCCCAACGGCGCTTTTTTTGTGTTTAAATGGAAAGCTTATTTCAGCAATTCACCAATTTTCTCTGCAAGTGCTTCACCCCGTAAATTTTTAGCAACTATTACCCCATTCTCATCAAGTATAAAAGTTGCAGGAATGGCTTTTACCCCATATTTCTGTGCAATTGGCTCCTGCCAGAATTGCAAGTTGGAAACATGGTCCCACTGCTCAAGTTTATCTGCTTCTATAGCCTCTACCCATCTGTCTTTTTGCCCGGGTCTGTCAAGACTCACACTAATGATGTTAAGGCCCTGATCTTTATATTTATTATAAGTTCTCACCAGGTTAGGGTTTTCGATTCGGCAAGGCTTACACCATGCTGCCCAAAAGTCTACTACGGTTACCTTTCCTAAATTATCTTCTAAGGATATTTCCTTACCATCTGGTGTTGGGCCAGAAAAGCCAGGAGCTTTGCTTCCAACTTCAGCAGCTTTCATAGTTTCCAGACTTCTTTCCAGATCTTTGGCAAGATCTGTTTTTTTAATTCTGTCTGAAATTTCGGCATACATTTCCCGAACCTCAGCCGAACTCTGATTTTTCGAATTCAGCATGTCTGAAAGCAACATTACCGCCAGGTAAGTATCTTTATTTCTATTGAAGAGTTCTACTTTAAAGTTTTTGTCATTTTCCTGTAATTCCATTTGGGCTTCCCTAAGTTCCTGAAGCTCTTCAGGTTCACCCTGAGACATCTTGGATCTCATTTCTCGCTGAAGATTCCCAATTTTTTTATTCAGGGCATTTAAATGATCCAGATATTCAAACAATGCTTTGTTTTCTTTACCTCCGGTAACACGTGATGTTCGAATACTATCTTTATGAATATTAAATTCTACTTCTTCATTTTCAGAAATAAAGATCATATTCCCGTTTATTCCTTCAAACCTAAGAAAACTTAAAACCGGAAGATCTCTTTCTTTAAGATCGATCTCAAATTTCCCGTCTTTAACAACTCCGGTATCGATAACTACAGGAGTTCTGGTCTTTCCGTCAAGTTCAGAAACATATACTTTTTTACCGTCTTCCAGGCCATCTACGGTTCCTGAAATAAAATAACCTTTATCATCTCCACAGCTCGATAAGATCATGAATAGAGCTGAAAGTATATAAAATGTATTTCTCATATTTAATTGGATTTTGTACAAAAATAAAGAACTGCACCGGCTTACCGGTGGGATTTTAATAAATTATTGTTAATTTAAGTAAGCCTGTCTTTGTTGCCCTTTTATAAGATTTAATTTTACATTAAACTTCAGGCTATGACGCATCAATTAAAAGAATTTCCTTTTGATATTCAGATAAGCTTCCATAAAGTTATTGAAGAATATAAAAAAGAGCTAAAAGAAGTTCAAAACGATATTTCCAGAGAATACATGGAAAGCATGCTCGCCCATGTTTCAAAATATCCTGAACTTTCTGAAGGTTTTAGCGACCTTGCTTTACTGGAAAAATATGCAGAGCCTATAGACATATTACTGGACGACCTCTTTCCTAATATTCTTACTAATAACGAAATAAAGTCGGCTGCCGTTCCCTTTCATAATATCCTTTTTAAAACATCACGCCGGTTAAAACAAATTATTAATATTGCCGGGGAGAACTTTGCGCTTCAATTCCGCAATATGGATCAGGAGCTCATCTATACCTTTGCCAGTATACAGATCTTAAAATCCTATTATGGTCATGTAATCGATGTGTCACGACCTTTGTATTATGATATTCCAGATGATAATGGCATCATGAGGCATTATCGCCTGGCGATGAATGCAGATTTCGTAGAAATTATTAAAAAAGATGACGCACCAGAGGTAACTCAAAAAGATGTTGATCTTTTACTTCAGAATGTAGATGATATTGAATTGTGGAAAGAGAAAATCCCTCCACATAGTTATATTTTCAAAGGTTTTACGTTAATCAATCTCACAGACGTTACGATTGATGATGCTATTTCTGAATTAAAAACAACCCTTCTATTTGAAGAAGTTAATGAGGTCGAAGAGTTACAAAAGCTTCAGGAGATTTTTCGTTCCATTTATAAAATTAACGATTTAAGGGTAGGTTTTACTGTCTTTAACCGTAAGGAGATGGTCTTTGAGAAGATGGAAAATGAAGAAGCTAAAAGTTACATCCTGGATGAGAAAGTTAATAATGACTGCAACTCCGGTATTTGTGAGAAAGCTTTTCAGGCTCTGGTGGAAAAAAATACTTATTTCACCATTTCCAATGTGGATAATTATTCTAAAAAGCATGACAATCTCCTTTCGAAAAACCTGATAAAGAATAAAGTTAAAAGCTGTTTGCTGGCACCTGTTGCTAAAAATGGTAAACTACTGGGTGTGCTGGAACTGGTATCTCAGAGAAAGAATGAACTCAATAGCATCAACGCCATTAAACTGGATGATATACTGCCTTATATAGTTACTACGGTAGAAAGGAACCGAAATGATTTCGAAAACCGGATCAAGGCTGTAATTCAGAGTGAGTGTACTTCTATACATCCAAGCGTACTTTGGGTTTTTGAAAAAGAAGCTAAAAAATTTATCAAAGATCTTGATAAAGATGGATTGGCATCTTTTAAGGATATCAAGTTTAAAGATGTATATCCACTATATGGTCAAATTGATATCGTAGCATCTTCTGAAGCGCGAAATGAAGCCATTAAAAAGGATTTAATGGATCAGCTTGATATTATCATGAATATTATTGAGAAAGCGTATAAGATCGAAGAATTACCTATTTACGACCAGATCAAGTATAGAGTATCCGACTTTAAAGAGGAGCTGCAGGAAAGGTTGAACGCCAGTAGTGAACAAAAAGTTTTTAATCTCTTGAAAAAGGAGGTGAATCCACTTATGAGTCATCTTAAAAAACAATCTGAAGAGATTAGAAAACTGGTGGAGGAATATTCAGATATGCTAAATCCGGAAACTGGCTTGGTATATAACCACCGCAGAAAATATGATGAGACCGTACAACAAATCAACAGGACCATGTCTCGTTATATTGATAAAAGGCAAATCCAGGCCCAGGAAATCTATCCCCATTATTTCGAAAGATATAAGACAGATGGGGTAGATCATAACATATATATTGGACCTTCAATGGCCAATAAAAAACCATTTAATAAGGTGTATTTATTTAATCTCAGATTATGGCAGTTAAGTACCATGTGTGAGATGGAAAATAGATTTTATCAGCTACAGGAGCGTACACCCATGAAATTAGAAGCCGCTTCGTTAATCCTGGTTTATAATAGTACCATGTCTATAAGGTACAGGATGGATGAGAAAAAATTCGATGTGGACGGGACCTATAATGCACGTTACGAAATCATAAAAAAGCGTATTGATAAAGCCTTTGTTAAAGGGACTGAAGAAAGAGTTACCCAAAAGGGGAAAATGACCATTGTATACTCCCAAAGCAGTGACGAAAGAGAATATCTACAGTATATTAAATACCTGCAGGCAAAGAAATATTTTGGCGATCAGGTAGAGCTTGTGGAGCTTGAAGATGTGCAGGGTGTTGTTGGGCTAAAAGCAATACGGGTGAACATATTATATTCACCCGATTCCAATCATCCTGAAAATACTATTACTTACGAAAATCTAATGGAAGAATTACATTAGGTAAAACGCAAGGATAAATGCTATTACAGATACAATTATCCCCGTCATAAATACGGTATAAGTAAGTCTTAACAGGAAATATTTTCGATGCAGAACTTTTCCAAGCAAGTGCAGATCCAGCATGAGCATTTCGTACACATAATCCTTATCTTTTATAAGTTCGTTCATTCCCCATTTAAACTGATCAAACGGCATCTTGTGATAGTTCCCGAAGAATAATAAATTCACATTTCTGTTCTTGACCTGTTCTTTGGTGAATTCTCCGGTAGTGACATTTGGTCTTGTTGACAAAATGGACAATATAATTGAAGCTACACTAAATAAAACGAGGATCAAACTTGGGATTAGTAAATGCTTATTAGACTCGGCTTCAAGTTTAGGGATAAGATTTGCCAGAGCCAGGGAAATGATAATTGCATTTACAGACAGCAAAATGTTGGCTTTAGTATCAGCAATATCACTTAATTTAATATGGTTTCTAAGCGTAACCCGGAATAGAGTTTGAATACTTCGCTCTGGGT
>NZ_JBLVTL010000001.1:132788-152283 GCF_048285835.1 Christiangramia aquimixticola | reverse complement strand
AATAAGCTCTAACAGATTTTCTTCCTTTTTTGGACCCCATTTTTCAATGGCGTGATTGGTATAGAATTTATGCTTTTCGGTAAAAACCACAATATTTTCCTGCAACCATTCAGAATTTGTGAAATTCTTGATGTTATGCAATTCCAGTTCCTGTCTTAAAAATTCACTGGTTTCCTCAAAATATTTCTTACCAAAATGAGAAGAATCTGCATCTCTTATTATTTTCTCACAGGGAGTGGTAGGAGTGTTGGAAAAGTTGGTTACAAGGATCAGTTTTTTTACCTTTTCAATAAGATCTTGCGTTGCATTATTTTCCTTTAAAAAACCTTCGGCTATTTCAGCGCTTTTCTCCTCATGTCCCTTGTATGCATGAATATAACCCGTGTCGTGAAGCCATGCTGCCAGGAGCAGTGCCTCTTTGTCTTTAACATTAATTTCAGAATTATCGATTAATTCTTTAGTACTTTTAACGACACGCTGGGTATGCTGGTAGTTATGATATATAAAGGTATTCGGCAGTTTTTCTTTAAATAAGTCTTCAACAAATTTTTCAGCTTTCTCAATGAGATTATTCATACATGAATTTTTAGTTGCATAGACCAAATTACGAAAAAAATTGACCACAATTTTCTATGAAAAAAGTTAAACTTTTCGCCTCATTGTTTACGATTTTAGTAGCTTTTTCCTGTACTACTCTTGATCCAAAATACAGGGATGGAGAACCACAATCCAACTTTGGTTTTCCGGAAAATAAAGAAATTGAAAAATCCTTTTATCTATTGGGAGATGGAGGGTATTCTCCACCCGGGGGTTCTTCACTTGGGCTTCTGGCATTTAAAAGTTATCTCGATTCGGTAAAACAGGTTAATAATTATACAATTTTCCTAGGAGACAATATTTATCCTGACGGAATGCCGCCAGAAGGATCCCCTGGAAGAGAAGCCGCTGAATATAGGTTGGATGCACAATTAGATGCCATTGAAAATTATAATGGTAAAGTTGTGGTTATCCCGGGTAATCATGACTGGTACAGTGAAAAGCTTGAAGGCTTAGAAAGGCAAAAGGATTATTTAAAGGAGAAATTTGACGATAACCTTATGTGGAGTCCGGAAATTGGTTGCGGACTTGCTTCAATTGAAGTTTCTGATAATATTCAGCTTATTGTTATCGATTCACAATGGTATCTTGAAGATTGGGACCGTAATCCTAAAATCAATGACGACTGTGAACAAATTAAAACCCGGGAAGCAATGTTCCTGGAACTTGAATCTGAAATTAAAAAGAATCAGAATAAAACAGTACTAATAGCGCTACATCATCCAATATACACCAATGGAGTTCATGGTGGGCAGTATACTCTGGATAGACATATTTATCCGTCACAAAAGAAGATCCCATTGCCCATATTAGGTTCCCTGGCAACGCTTATTAGAACCACCGGTGGGGTCTCAATTCAGGATGCACAGAATAACCGGTATAAATCTTTAGCCACAAGACTTTCCACGATTGTACAGGGATACGAACGTGTGGTTTTCGTCTCCGGGCATGAACATTCTTTACAATATATAGAACATGATGGTGTCAAGCAGATCGTTTCGGGATCTGGTTCAAAGGCTTCCTATGCAACCTTGAGTAATGATGGATTGTTTGCCTATCCGGGTCAGGGCTTTGCAGTGGTGGACGTATTTAAAGATGGTTCAGTTTGGGCAAGTTTTTATGGGAATGAAGGCAATAAACCTAAGCTGCTATACCAGAAAGAAATTCTGGAAACACCTGTACCATTTGAATTTGAAAAATATCCTGATAGTTTCCCATCAACTATTACGACTTCGATTTACAAAGATGAAGATGTAAATACAGGTACAGTTCACAAGACCATTTGGGGTGAGAGATATAGAAAGCTGTATGGAACAGAGGTTACTCTTAAGGTGGCCGACCTCGATACACTTTATGGAGGACTTGAAGTTGTAAGAGAAGGCGGCGGACACCAAACTGTTTCCTTAAGAGTTAAAGACAGTTTAGGCAGAGAGTACAATATTCGTCGGGTTCGTAAGGATGCTCTAAGATTTTTACAATCTGTAGCTTTTAAAAATCAGCCTATCAAAAATAAGCTGAAAAATACCGTAGCTGAAGATCTATTAACCGACTTTTATACGGCGGCTCATCCATATGGTTTTCTTACTATTCCAACTTTGAGTAAAGCGGCCGGGGTTTATCATACAAATCCAAAAGTATTTTACCTGCCAAAACAAGAAGCATTAGGGAAATATAATTCTGTTCACGGGGATGATGTATACATGATCGTAGAAAGGCCGGAGGAAGGCTGGAAAGGTTATGAATCTTTTGGCAAACCGGACCATGACATTGTAAGTACAGCAGATATGCTCGAGAGACTTCGTCGGGATGAAAAATATACCTTAGATGAGGCTGCCTACGTAAGAGCAAGAATTTTTGATATGTTGATAGGGGACTGGGACAGGCATCAGGACCAGTGGCGTTGGGCAGAAATTGAAACCAATGATGGGGAACATATTTTTAAACCAATTCCGCGGGATAGAGATCAGGTATATTCAAATTTTGATGGAGCCTTCTTTGGAACTTTAAGAGCACTAACCGGATTCGCAAATCAATTTGCAGTCTATGGTGAAGATATCAAAGATGTGGAATGGTTCAATATAGCGGCAATGGGCTTAGACAGATCTTTGTTACAGAATACGGGCAAGGAAACCTGGCTGGAGCAGGCGAGGGCTATTAAAGAGAACATATCTGATGAGGAGATTGAAAAAGCATTCGCACAATTACCTGAAGAGACTAGAGGTGAAACGACCCAAGACTTAATAAAAAACGTAAAAGGAAGAAGAAATAACCTGGTCGATATTGCTGAAAGATATTATGATCATTTAGCACATCTTGCCATTGTTACAGGAACAGATAAGGATGATTTTATTGATGTGGTAAGACTGAAGGATGGTAATACCCGTGTCACCATTACCCGAAATAAGGATGGTGAGCGATCTGAGATTTTAAGCAATAAAATTTACAAACCGGAAGAAACTCGTGAAATTTGGGTTTATGGGCTAGATGATGATGATAAGATCTTTGCGACGGGAGAAGGTGAATCACCCATATTTGTAAGGCTTATTGGAGGACAGGATCATGATGTGTATACCATCGAAAATGGAAATAATTTAAAAGTATATGATCACCAGTCGCTGCCAAACACTGTAAATAACCAGGGTAAAGCAAGAATAAGGCTAACAGATAATTATGAGATCAATACTTACGATAAAGACAAAAAGACATTCTCCTCTGGTTCAATAATTCCTGGAATAGGTTTTAACCCGGATGATGGATTTAAGGTAGGGCTTGAATACACAAAAACCAACAATAAGTTTAAACGTAATCCTTTCACTTCACAACATTCATTTTACGCTGAAGTTCATTCCTCCACAAATGGATTTTTGCTTCAGTACGAAGCTGAATTTGCCAGTATAGTAGGAAAGTATAATTTACTTGCAGGAGCTAACTTTAAAAGCCCGGAATATTCTCAGAACTTTTTCGGCTACGGGAATGAAACTATAAACAGGGATGATGACACCGGATTAAGTTATAATCGAATTGGTATTAACGAAATAGGGGTAAAATCAGGATTGGTAAATAAAACACCTTTCGGAAGCTTTTTTGGATTTACCGGAAGTTTTGAAGCTATTAAGGTTGAAGATACAAACTCCGGGTATTTCGCCGAAAACCTAACGAATACAGTTTTTGAGGATGTTTTTGAAAGAAAATATTTTGCCGGCCTTGATGCCATGTATAAATATGAAAGTTACGATGATGAACTGGTTCCTACCCGTGGGATGCTTTTTGAGCTTAATCTGGGAGCAAAACAAAATACGTCTGACCTTGAGAACCAATTTGGATATTTTAAACCCTACATTGGGTTTTATAATGCTTTGACCCGTAATAGAAAACTGGTTATTAAAACCCGGGCTCAGGCACATATAAATATTGGGAAAGAGTTTGAGTTTTACCAGGCTGCGCATCTTGGAGCAGATAGTGGTTTAAGAGGTTACAGGCAGGAACGATATGCCGGAAAAAGTGCTTTTGGAACGGGAGCCGATCTTCGATATTCTTTCAATACAATTTCCACGCGTTTTTTACCTATTCAATTGGGTGTATACGGGGGATATGATCTGGGAAGAGTATGGACTGAAGAAGGTCACAGTAATCTATGGCATGACAGTTATGGCGGAGGATTATGGATAAACAGTGCCGATGCTGTTCAGGGAAAAGTAAGTGTGTTTACCGGCAGTGAAGGCGCAAGGTTTCAGTTCGCATTAGGTATGAAGTTTTAAAATAAGATTTTGACGATAAAAAAAGCCCTGCAGGAATGCAGGGCTTTTTTAATTTATCAGGATAAATTATTAAGTGTCCCGGTTGATCGAAAGTTTATTGGTAAAATCAATCGTTCTAATAGGGAATGGAATATTAATGCCTTTAGCATCGTAAGCCTTTTTAATCTCGATGATCGCCTCATTTCTCGCTATTAACAGATGGCGGTTTTTGGTGGCATCTACCCAAAACCTAAGAACAAAATTAATGGAGCTGTCTCCAAAGGCTTCATACATAAATTCAACCTCTTCATTTCCTTTTTGAGGAAACTTATCCTTAATGGTTTCAATTGTTAGGTCTCGTACCATTTCAAGATCAGATTCATAGCCTACTCCACAGTTAACAAAAACCCTGGACCGTGCTGTACGGGTAAAATTTTTGAAGGGTTCTTCCACGATCTTGGAATTAGGAATTATCACATAATTATTATCAGATTGTTTGATTACAATATTCCTGAGATTAATTTCTGTAACACTTCCTGCAAAACCGTTTGTTTCAACCCAGTCTCCTATCTGAATTTCCGGAAGAAAGCTTAAAATAAGTCCGGAAAAGGTATTGTTAAGAGTCCCCTGCAGGGCAAGTCCAATTGCTAATCCAACCACACCAGCACCCGCAAGAACAGAAGTAAGGAGCTTATCAAGATTCAATAACCCAAGAGCAATAAAAAAACCAATGAGGATTACTATTGCCTTGATTACTTTCACCGTCATTAACCGGATGGAATCCTCTTTAATATGTTTTCTGGTAATTCTTTCAAAGATCTTACCTACATACTTGGCAATGAAAATGAAAAGAATAAAGACTAAACTGGCAAGTATAAAATTTGGCAGATTTAAAATTAAAGAATCCAGCCATCCGCCTAATTTATCCCAAATACCTTTTATTGAATCCTGAAGGTCAAACTCCTGCATATTTTAATTATTTAACTGGTTTATGTTGATCTGAAGTTTTCATTTTCCAGGCATCTAACATCCAGCTTGTCTTCTCCATTTCCCTGATATAAGCTCCTATTAAATCAATTGTCCCTTCATCTCCAGCATCATCTGCAACTTTGATTACCTTTCTCTTTTGTTTTAAAAGAAGACCATGATCTTCTAACAAAATTTCAATCATTTTACTATCTGAAATATCTGAAGGAGATTCTTTTAAGTTGGAATCCTTCAAATACTCACTCAAATTGCTGGTTGGCTGATACCGAAGAGTAAGAATACGTTCGGCTATCTCATCAACTTTTAGTTTCGCATCGTCATATAGTTCTTCAAATTTTTCATGAAGATCAAAAAAGTTTTTACCTATAACGTTCCAATGAAAATTTCTCAGTTTTTGATAATAGATATGATAATCTGCCAGTAATACATTCAATTCTTCAACAGTCTTTTTAGTTTTATCAGTATCTAAACCTAAATAGTTCATAGTTTTTATTTATTGTTATTTTAAAATTCATTCAAAAATACAATAGCTTCCCGGTTGGGAAGCCTGTATTTATATATTTAATACAATTTTAACTTGATTAATCGATAGGTCTATGGTCTTTCAAATCAAGCTTTTTCATCATCTTTTTTGAGATCTGCCCGCTTGTAACTCCATATCCATCTACCAAAACGCCTTTTATGTTATTGGAAGTGGTTATAGCGTAAAGAATTGCATTATCGTCTGGATTGCTCATTCCTTCAAAGCGTAATACTTTATCTACATCAAATTCTTCAACTCCAAAAGTTTGCTCCTTGGATTTCAGTTCAATTTTTTCATCCAGGAGATTAAAATCATGCTCATAGCCCTCTTCCAGTTTTAATTTATTTATCGCTTGCGATAATGTACCGTAATCTTTCATTGTTTTTGAATTTAGTTTTAATGTAAATTACAATGATGGTATCTCTTAAGCAAGAAGTGACAGGGGTTTAGGATAAGTTTAACGGCTATAAAATAAAGAATTAAAAACTTCTTAAACCTTATTTTTCGTAAATAAACCAAGTGGAAAAACCAGCAGAAAAAAGAAATACCAACCGGTCCATAGACCAATTATGGTTATAAGTGCCATTAAAATATAGAACCAGTAACTTTGAGGTAGCTTCATAGATTAATTTTAAAATAAAGGAGGGGTTGGACTAAGAATATAATATTCCTTTTCTTTGTAAAGCTCTGAATTAATAGTGTATTATCGAAAATAATTCCTATTTCCTATTTTCAGATTCCATTATCAATGCTAATATCCATAAAATTATGAAAAGTAAAATTACCTTAAAAGAGCTTGCAAAATTATTAAATGTTAGCGTTTCCACGGTATCTAAAGCATTGCACGAAAGCCCGGAAATTAGTCCGAAAACGGCACAAAGGGTAAAGGAACTTGCCAAACTACATAATTACAGGCCAAACCCGGTGGCAGTCAATCTAAAGAAGAGTAAAACCGGAACCCTTGGAGTGGTAATCCCGAATATTTCAAATAGTTTTTTTGCACGGGTTTTATCAGGAATGGAAGATGAAGCGCAAAAAAACGGGCAACAGGTAATCACATATATATCCAATGAATCCCTGGAAAAGGAGAAGCAAATCTGTGATATGCTAACTTCTGGTTTTGTGGATGGAGTACTGATTGCTGTTTCTGAAGAAACACAAAAGAAAAAAGATTATGATCATTTGCACGCCCTTCTGGAATATGATATTCCGGTAGTGGTTTATGACAGGATTAATCTTGGATTACCTACAGATAAAATTGGAGTTGATGATGAAAAGAGCTTTTTTGAAGCGGCCAATTATTTTATTTCTAAAGGGATCACCCGCATAGGACTTGCGTCCGGGATACACCATGTTGGAATTGGTCAGTTGCGTATCAAAGGCTATCAAAAGGCCATGGCAGAACAAAAAGAGACTTTTCTTGCAACCAGCACCAAACCAATGCAACTTAAGGATAAAATCAAAGCTTTAATTATGGATACCAAAGTAGACGCTTTACTATGTACAGATTTTGAAAGTGCGATCATGACTTCAAGAGTTGCTTATGAAGAGAATATCAAAATTCCCGAAGATTTAAAACTTATAGGCTATATGAGTAAAGATGTGGCAGGGTTTTTATCTCCGTCTTTAAGCTATATAGAACAGCATCCACAAGAACTGGGGAATATGGCGGTACAAATTTTAAATAACCGGGTAAGCGGAAAATATGAATCAGGGAAATTTGTAGAAGAAATAATAGCCACAACTCTGGTGCATTTGGAATCAAGTAGGTTATAATTTCATAAGTTTATACTTTAAAATTTTGAGAGTGGCTCATATTAAGGGAGGTTTTGATCACGTATATTCAATATGAAAAAGAATGTAACAATAATATTATCGATTTAAAATCTTTAAACATCTCGAACCTATATATTGATTCTCGAATACGTTTTTGGGAATTCTTTAAGAAGCTGAAATTAATATCTAAGAACAGATATTTTATATTTGCCACCTGCAAATGTTAAAATTATTATCTTGATTACTAAAGATCAGAAAAATATTATAGCTAATTCGAAAATTCTTGTAACCGGTGGAGCCGGTTTTATTGGTTCTAACCTTTGTGAAACGCTTATTGAATTTGGTGCAAACGTAATCTGCCTAGACAATTTTTCAACAGGATTTAGATCCAACCTCGATAAGGTTATATCAAATCCCAGTTTCACTCTAATAGAGGGAGATATTCGGGATTTGGAAGTGTGTCAAAGGGCATGTGAAAATGTAGATTTTATTCTCCATGAAGCTGCTTTAGGATCAGTTCCGCGGTCGTTAAAAGATCCAATCACCAGTAATGCCGTTAACGTTTCAGGATTTTTAAATATGTTGGTCGCTGCCCGGGATTGTGAGGTTAAGCGATTTGTCTATGCTGCGAGCTCATCTACATATGGGGATTCAGAAAATCTTCCTAAAGTAGAGGATATTATAGGTAAACCATTATCTCCCTATGCCATAACAAAATATGTGAATGAATTGTATGCAGATATTTTTAACGATGCATATGGATTGGATACCATAGGTCTGAGGTATTTCAATGTATTTGGTAGGAAGCAGGATCCTAAGGGAGCTTACGCTGCGGTTATTCCAAAATTTGTAATGCAGTTTATGAGTCACGAGAGCCCTGTTATCAATGGAGACGGGACTTATTCAAGAGATTTTACATATATTGACAATGTAATTCAAATGAATCTGTTGGCTCTAACAACCAATAATCAGAATGCTCTTAATCAGGTATATAATACTGCGGTTGGAGATAGGACAAATCTGCTTGAATTAACTCAACTGTTGAAAAAATACCTTTCAGAATTCGATCAGGAAATTGCAGATGTAGAAATTAAACATGGTCCTAATAGGCCTGGGGACATTCCTCATTCGCTTGCTTCAATAGACAAAGCGAAGAAATTGATGGGTTATGAACCCACACATCGTATCAGTGATGGTCTAAAGGAGGCGGTTACCTGGTATTGGCATAATTTAAAATAATATAATCATATAGATGGCAAATATAAAAATAGCTGTTATAGGTCTTGGGTATGTGGGCTTGCCTTTAGCAAGGCTTTTCGCCACCAAATTTCCCGTTGTTGGATTTGATATAAATGAAAGCAGAGTAAAGGAGTTAATGAGAGGGAAGGACTCCACTCTTGAGGTAGAAGATGACCTTTTAAAATCTGTTCTTAAAAATAAGAACTCTGAAGAAAAGGGATTGTATTGTTCAACATCCATAGATGATATTTCACACTGTAATTATTATGTAATTACGGTGCCTACACCGGTTGACAAGAATAACAGGCCAGATCTTACACCATTATATAAGTCCAGTGAGACGGTAGGGAAAGCATTGAAAAAAGGAGATATTGTTATTTACGAATCTACAGTATATCCTGGTGTAACTGAAGAAGAATGTGTTCCTGTTCTAGAAAGAATAAGCAGACTAAAGTTTAATGAAGATTTCTTCGTTGGCTATTCTCCTGAAAGAATTAACCCTGGAGATAAAGAGCATACAGTAGAAAAGATTCTTAAAGTTACTGCTGGTTCAACTCCGGAAATTGGTAAAAAAGTTGATCAGCTTTATGCCGAAGTTATAACAGCAGGAACTCATTTAGCTCCTACTATAAAGGTTGCTGAAGCTGCAAAGGTAATTGAGAACTCACAACGTGATATCAATATTGCATTTGTAAATGAACTTGCAAAAATATTCAACATGATGGATATTGATACGCAAGCGGTTTTAGAAGCTGCAGGGACTAAATGGAATTTCCTTCCTTTCAAACCTGGTCTGGTTGGTGGACACTGTATAGGTGTTGATCCTTATTATCTGGCGCAAAAAGCGCAGGAAATTGGATACCATCCGGAGATTATACTTGCCGGAAGAAGAATGAATGATTCAATGGGACAGTATGTCGCTTCTGAGGTAGTGAAATTAATGCTTCAGAATGATGTGAAAGTAAAAGGGGCCAAGGTTCTGGTACTTGGAATCACTTTTAAGGAAAATTGTCCGGATGTACGAAATACTAAAGTGGTAGATGTGATTAAAAATCTTAAGGAGTATGGAATGGATATCACAATATTTGATCCCCTTGCCAATCCTAAAGAGGTTGAACATGAATACAAGCTTAAAACAACCGATGCAATTCCGGAAAATAAATTTGATTCCGTAGTACTTACTGTAGCTCATAAAGAGTTTTTAGATCTCGATTTAAACAAGTTTAAAAATCCGGGAGCAGTTGTTTATGATGTTAAAGGAGTTTTAGGGGATAAATGCGATCGTAAATTATAATTTCGAATGAAGATTAAAAATATTTGTTGCATTGGAGCAGGGTATGTAGGTGGTCCTACCATGGCGGTAATAGCACAAAAATGTCCTGAAATTAAAGTGACAGTTGTTGATATAAATGAAAGCCGAATAGCCGCCTGGAATGATGAAGATGTTGATAATATTCCAATTTATGAGCCCGGACTATCTAATATTGTTAAGGAGGCCAGAGGGAGGAATTTATTCTTTTCTACAGAGGTAGATTCTGCCATTGATAAGGCAGATATGATTTTCATTTCGGTTAATACCCCAACTAAAACTTATGGAATGGGTAAGGGGATGGCGGCAGATCTTAAATTTATAGAGCTGTGTGCAAGACAAATTGCCAGAGTTTCAACTTCGGATAAAATTGTTATCGAAAAATCTACACTACCCGTACGGACTGCTGAAGCATTAAAGAATATTCTGGATAATACAGGGAACGGTGTGAATTATCAGATTCTTTCCAATCCTGAATTTCTGGCAGAAGGTACTGCTGTGGACGACTTGATGAATCCGGACCGGGTACTAATTGGTGGAGATATTGATTCTGATAAAGGGAAAGAAGCTGTAAAGGCTTTGGTAGATATATACGCCCATTGGGTGCCAAGAGAGCAGATTTTAACCACCAATGTTTGGTCATCAGAATTATCAAAACTAACCGCCAATGCTTTTCTGGCCCAAAGGGTGAGTAGTATTAATGCTATGAGCGAACTTTGTGAAAAAACCGGTGCGGATGTGAATGAAGTCGCTAAAGCAGTGGGAATGGATAGCCGAATTGGACCTAAATTCTTAAAAGCATCGGTTGGTTTTGGAGGCTCTTGTTTTCAAAAAGATATTCTCAATCTTGTTTATATAGCTAAATCTTTCGGTTTAGAAGAGGTAGCAAATTATTGGGAACAAGTGATTATAATGAACGATCATCAAAAGAAGCGTTTTGCGACCAAAATTGTAAAAACTTTATTCAATACAGTTTCAGGAAAGAAAATTGGTATTCTAGGTTGGGCATTTAAGAAAGATACTAATGATACCAGAGAGTCTGCAGCAATTTATGTGACCGATTATCTTTTAAATGAACAGGCCGAAATTGTGGTTTATGATCCAAAGGTTAAAGCTGAGCAGGTATATGCTGATCTGGATTATTTAAATACCCGAACAGAAGCTGAGAACCGTGCAAGGGTGAAAGTTGTAAATACTCCATACGAAGCTGCTTATCAAACACATGCAGTGGCTATAATGACTGAATGGGATGAATTTAAAGAGTTGGACTGGCCTCAAATCTATGAGGATATGCTAAAACCAGCATTTTTATTTGATGGCCGAAGACTATTGGAAAGAAAGACTAAGGAAAAAATAGGATTTGAATTCTATGCAATTGGTTCTTAAAAGATTTTTATTATTTTATTATCAAAATTAATCAACTAAAATAACTCTAATAATTTGCTACAAAATAAGGTAATTATAAATTTTTGCCCAACTGGTATGGTTCCCAAAAAGAAGCATACTCCATTTGTACCGGTTTCTCCTACTGAAATTATTGAACAAACTCATGAAGCATATGAAATAGGTATAACCATTGCTCATTTACATGCTCGGGAAGAAAATGAGGAGCCTTCCTGGAAGCCAGAAATTTATAACGAGATTTTTGATGGTGTTAGGAAGCACTGTCCAGACCTTATTATATGTGGAAGTACTTCTGGTAGAAAATTTCCAGAATTCGAAAAGCGATCTGCGGTAATAGAATTAATGCCAGATATGTGCTCTCTTACATTATCTTCATTAAATTTTCTGCGTCAAGCATCCTTAAATGAACCGGATATGATCGTTCAGCTCGCAGAAAAGATGAAAAATTTCGGGGTTACTCCTGAATTGGAATGCTTTGATCTTGGTATGATTAATTTCGGTAAATATCTAATTAAGAAAAAAATTGTTGAAGGTCCTTTTTACTGGAATTTATTATTTGGAAATATTTCCGGCTTTCAGGCTTCTTATAGTCAAATTGGTGCCGCTGTTAGTGAAATTCCCCAGGATCATTTCATAGGTTTAGCAGGTTTAGGAGCAGATCAGTTAAAAGTAAATGCATCGGCAATAGCAATGGGATATAATGTTAGAATAGGTTTGGAAGATAATATTTGGCTAGACAAAAATAAAACTAAACAAATTTCCAATCTGGAGCTTGTGAAACGCACTCATAGGTTAATTAAAATAAATCAAAAAACCTTCTTTAAGCCGAGAGAATTTGGTGAATTAGGTTTTTATAATCATAAACGTAATGTCGGATAAGATTCAGATTCTTGGTTTATCCGAGTATTATCCGGCAGTTATATTGGATATCTTAACGGACTTGGGTTATGAAGATTTTACCTTTTTTCCAAACCTAGAAGTTAGTTTTAGTCCTTATTTTCCGCTTAAGGACTATGCGTATCAAATAATGGGTATTGAGGGCAAACTTGATAAAAAGATGGCTATAGTTTTTGGTGTTTCTAATCCAAAAAATAAATATGCCGTTTTTAAACATTTTCAAAAGTTACATTCCTTAGCCTTAGAAAATTTGTCAACTTTTATTCATAACTCAAGTTACTTCCCTTATTCGAGTAAAATGGGGAAGGGTGTAATTATTGAACAGAATTGTACCCTAAGCTCTCAAACGTTATTAGGAGATGCTATTAGTATTAAAAGAGGAGTAACAATTGGGCATCATTGTAAAATAGGAAGTTGGGTTGATATAAACCCAGGTGTTACCATCTCTGGTAAGGTGAATATTGGTGTTGGAACCATGATAGGTTCTGGAGCTACTTTGATTGACGGAATTTCTATTGGGAACAATACTATAATTGGAGCAGGAAGCGTAGTAACTAAAGATATACCTTCCGGAGTTATTGCTTATGGTAATCCCTGTAAGGTTATTAAATATAATGATAGATGGAATCTACCCATCGAATAAAACAGAGCTTTTATTTAAAAACTCGATCCTCTTATATATTTAGTATGTTTATTATAATTAATAAATCTAATGGATTCTCAGTTTAAATATTCGGTTGTGGTACCCGTTTATAAAAGTACCCAGAGTTTACTGGTCATGACCGAGCAGTTCCATACTCTAATTAAGGAAAGTAAATTTAATTTTGAAGTCATTTTTGTAAATGATAGTCCTTTTTTTTTAGATACTAAGAACGTTTTAAAGCAAATAGAGGAACAATACTCATTCGTTAAGGTTTTGACCTTGCGAAAAAATTTGGGTCAACACCTAGCTACATTGGCTGGAATCCTTAAAAGTAATGGTGATTATGTTATCACTATGGATGATGATTTACAACATCCAGTTTCGGAAATTCCTAATCTCATCTTTAAATTAAAGGAGGATTATCAAACAGATGCGGTTTTTGGTATACCGAGCTATTCTGAAAGGAAACATTCTTTATGGAGAAATGTAGGAAGTTATGTTGTAAAAAAAATAGATCTTATATTTCTTAATAAGCCTAAAGGATTGATGCTTTCTTCTTTTAGAATAATGACAAGGGATCTTGCTGACATTTTAATTGAATCACATAATGCTATGCCATCTATATCAAGTTTGATGGTTAATGCAACAAATGAATTGAAAAATGTTAAGGTTCAACATCATTCGCGGGAATTTGGAACTACTAACTATACTCTGCCCAAACTTATAAATTTGACTTTTAATGGTATACTTTACTATTCCTCGGTACCCTTACGGATATTAGGTGTAGTAGGTTTTGCAGTTTTCATTCTATCGATAATATTTATAATTTATATAATTATTCAGAGACTATTTAATGGAATAGAGTTTCCTGGATATGCTTCTACAGTATCACTGATTTCATTTTTTGGAGGGTTAAATTTATTTGCTCTAGGGATTATCGGTGAATATTTAATTAGGGTGATAAAGGAGCAGAAAAAGTTAAACCTGGAGCATTTTATAAAAGAATCAATTAAATAAATTATATGTCGATAAAAGTTCCGTTTAATAAACCATATTTGGCTGGGAATGAGCTTCAACATATCGAGAGTGCCATAAAATCAGGTAAAATTTCTGGAAATGGGAAATTTACATTTTTGTGTCATAGATTTTTCGAGGACCGATATAATTTTAAAAAATGTTTTTTAACCTCCTCCTGTACAGACGCTTTAGAAATGGCAGCTCTTCTTTTGGAAATTAGCCCTGGAGATGAAGTAATTATGCCTGCGTTCACATTTGTAAGTACGGCTAACGCGTTCGTTCTAAGAGGTGCCAAAATAATTTTTTGTGATAGTCGCATAGATCATCCAGGAATGGATGAATCAAAACTAAAGCAATTAATTACAGAGCGTACGAAAGCGATAGTAGTTGTTCACTATGCAGGAGTGGCCTGTAATATGGATTCGATAATGAAACTTGCTAACCATTATAATTTATTTGTAGTAGAGGATGCTGCCCATTCTATTGATAGTTACTATATAAATTCCGCAGGTAAGAAGGTTGCATTAGGATCAATTGGACATTTATCTACATTTTCATTTCATGAAACTAAGAATATTATTTCTGGGGAAGGAGGGATGTTAGTGGTAAATGATGAACGTTTTAAAAAGAGAGCCGAAATAATTTGGGAAAAGGGAACTAATAGGTCCGCTTTTTTTAGAGGAGAAGTAGATAAATATAATTGGGTTGATGTTGGGAGTTCTTTTTTGCCTTCTGAGGTTACAGCAGCCTTTTTATGGGGCCAATTAGAAAACCTCGATAGAATTCAAAATAGAAGATTGGAATTATGGAATAAGTATTATAATTGTTTAAGTGAAATATCAGAATGTGGTGATTTTAAACTTCCTATTATTCCAAAATATGCGACAAATAATGCTCATATTTTTTACTTTGTTTGCTCAACACCAAAAAAGAGGAGTAAAATTATTGCAAAGCTAAAAGCTAATGGTATTCTTGCTGTATTTCATTACATAAGTTTACATACCAGTCCCTATTATAAATCCAAAGGGAACGATAATCTGGACTTGAAAAACTCTCAAATATATACTGATAGATTGTTAAGACTACCTTTGTTTTATGAATTAGAGCCGGGTATTATTGATCAAATAAGTAATTTAATTAATGAGACGGTTTAAAATTTTAAATATAGTCTGGGGATTTATATTGTCTCTATTGATCATTTTAAGCATTCTATATGCATTCATTAGTACAGATGCTCCATATTATTTATCTATTGCAAGAGATATTTCCCGAGGTTATGCACCATATAAAGATATTTTCAGTAGCTATACACCTGTGATGATGTATCTCAACTCTCTCCTTCATTTGTGGGTTGAGCAACCTTCTTATCACTTTTCTTTAGTGTTCCAGTATATCATTACAACAATTGCAGTAGTGTTTTTCTATAAAATTTGCCGAATAGAGAAGCAGGGTAAAACTATGTCTGTTTTCTTAAGTTTTTTTCTATTTATTTCCATTTTAAGTTCAGACGGCACCTACATTAATCTCGAGGTATATGTAATTATGTTTAGCTTAATAGCATTTTACTTATTACTTAAGGAGAGATTCTTATGGAGTGGAGTTTTTCTCGCCCTCGGATTTTTTTCAAAGCAATATGGAATTTTCAATTTTCTACCTTTCTTATTACTTATTGTAAGTTATCATGGTTTTAGAAAACATTTGGTAAAATTCATAATAGGAGGGTTGGCACCTTTGTTTATATTTCTAATCTATTTTGTATTTTTTGAGAGAGTTGAATTTCAAGATTTAGCTCTCCAGTTAACAGGTTCTGGTTACGATCAAGAGATGATCGAATTAGAAACCACATGGTTTAGGTTTTTGGCTGGTGCAAAAATTTTCATTCTATTAGTAGTACCATTGGTACTTATTCGTAGAAACCCTTTTCGGGACAAAATTGATTCTGTTCTAATTCTTGGGATTTTTATTAATCTTTTGCCTCTTTATATTCAAACTGTATCTCACTATTTTATACTTACATTCCCATATATATTTATATTATTAGCACGGAATATTGATTTCTCTAATAGAAGGATTTTAGTGGTGTCTAATGTTGTATTGGTAATCATAGCCGGATTGTTATTTACAAGGATATTTAAGTATAGAGAAGTTTATAATGAACAATTAGATTTGGCCGAAAAAATCCAGAATGTATACCCTGTAGGTTCTAAGGTTTTTCTTTATAAGCATTTTAGATTTCTTTATATTTTAAATGATTATCAAAACCCTGTATTAAAAGAAATAGGGTACAGATATGGCTTTAAGCCAGATCAAGATTTTGGCAGGAAATATAATGTTTTAGCAAAATGAGGTCGATTGTAAAATTGATCTAAAATAAAAATCCAAATTTACCTCTGTATTTTGTATTTTCTTTAAGATTTAAAAATTCCCCCCTATTGGAGAAGTTTTATCTTTGTCGGCTGGAAATAGGAAGAGGGAGATTCGGATTTTCTCGAGGTTTTATAAACTACTTTTCTGAAAGTTAAAGAAACTACTTTTGATAAAAAAAATCGCCTATAAATATTTTAATAGTTTGGTGTATTTCTATAAACACCTAAGGTATAAGGTGTTTATAGTGTTTGCATTAAGCATTTTAATTGGTGTTCTCGATAGCCTGGGATTGACCATGTTTTTGCCATTGCTCCAAATGGTAAACGACACTTCAGCAATTGGAGCAGAAGATCTAGGGAAGTTAAGTTTCTTACTAGAAATATATAAATCTTCCGGAATTGACTTAAGTCTTCTATCGGTTCTTTTTACTATGGCTTCCTTTTTTCTCCTGAAGGGATTGGTATATTATGTAGCCGGAACATATAGGGTAAATGTTCAGGAGGGGTTCATTGACCGCTTAAGAAGTGCAAATCTTAAAGGCCTTAACTCTCTAACATATAAATATTTTGTCATGTCTGATGTAGGGAGAATTCAAAATACCCTTACTGGTGAAGTCGATAGAGTGGCTAATGCCTTTAAATTTTATTTCAGAGCTTTACAAAATGGAATAATGATAATCATTTACATGATTTTCGCTTTCCTAATTGATGCCCAATTTGCCATATTGGTTACTATAGGCGGGATTATTGCGAATTTTGTATATAAAGGATTTTACAATAAAACTAAAGAAGCTTCACGCAAATTAACAAGAGAAGCTAACATATTCCAAAGCCTGATAATTCAAAATGTTTCAAATTACAAATATTTAAAAGCTACGGGAATGTTGGAGGCTTATCATAATAAACTTTCGAGATATATAGCAAAAATAAAAAACAGTAATCGGCGTATTGGAAAACTTGATGCTTCACTAACTGCGGGAAGGGAGCCATTATTGGTTTTAATTGTTGTGTGTATAATTTACATTCAAACAAGTCTGCTTGGATCAGGACTCGGACCCATATTAATTAGTCTTATATTTTTCTATAGAGCATTAAATTATTTACTTCAAATGCAGATGGATTGGAATCGCTTTTTAGCTGTTTCGGGATCGGTAGAAAATATAACCTCTTTCGAAAAGGAAATGAGGAACAACAAGGAGGTTGTTGGGCAAATGGAATTAGGTGGACCCGTTGAAAAACTATTACTGAAAAATATCTCATTTAGGTATGGCGATAAAGTAATATTAAAGAATATAAATCTAGATATCTCAAAATTTCAGACGGTTGGTTTTGTAGGTGAAAGTGGCAGTGGAAAGACAACATTAATGAATATTATAACTGGCCTATTACCTGTTAATGAGGGACAGTATTTGATAAACGGAATAAATAGCAATAACTTAAAACTTAAAAGTTTCCAAAGGAAGGTAGGATATATTACTCAGGATTCTATTATTTTCAACGATTCTGTTTTTAATAATGTTACGTTTTGGGCTGAAAAGTCTGAAAGGAATATTCAAAAATTCTGGGAAGTTTTAAAAAAAACTGCCCTACTGAAATTTGTTCGTTCCCTTCCAAAAAATGAGAATGAGATTCTTGGCCATAACGGGATTAATTTAAGTGGGGGGCAAAAACAACGAATTTCTATTGCGAGAGAATTATTCAAAGATGTTGAAATACTGATCCTAGACGAAGCTACTTCTTCCTTGGATTCAGAAACTGAAATGGTAGTTCATAATAGTATTGAGAGTATTAAAGGAGATTATACTGTCATACTTATTGCCCATCGCATAGCCACTTTAAAAAACGCAGATAAGGTTTATGTGGTAGACAAAGGAGAGTTAGTAGATTCTGGAAATTATCAGGAACTTATGAATAATTCAGAATATTTCAGGAAACTTGTTAGCCTACAGCAGCTATAAATATGAATAGTCCTAAGAAAATATATTTATGTCGTTAAGAAAGCAGGCAACTTCAGGTTTAGTTTGGACTTTCGCTGAACAATTCGGGAACCAAATTATTGGGTTTGGAGTTTCACTAATACTTGCTCGAATTCTTCTCCCTGCAGAATTTGGGCTAATTGGAATGATTTCTATTCTGGTTGGATTCGGAAGAGTTTTAGTCGATTCAGGAATGACTCAGTCGTTAATTCGAAACAACGATTTGGAAGCTGACGATTTTTCTACCGTATTTTATTTTAATCTGGCTGCAAGTTTTATTATTTATTTTATTGTTTTTTTTACCGCCCCCTTTGTCGCTGATTTTTATAATCAACCTATCTTAATTAAGGTGATCAGGTTATATTGCCTTACTTTCATTTTTTCAGCTTTTTCAGCGGTTCAATTGGCTAAGCTTACAAAAAGCATGAATTTTAAAACTCAGACTTTAATAAGTCTTCCTGCTTCTATTATAGGGGGTGTTGTTGGAGTTGTAATGGCTTATAATGATTTTGGAGTTTTTAGTTTAGTTTGGAGTCAAATAATTATTTCGGTAGTAAGTACTGTGCAAATTTGGGTATATTCAGGCTGGACACCTGGGTTTAACTTCAATCTAATAAAGTTTAAGGATCATTTTAACTTTGGCTATAAAATGGCCTTATCTGGAATTCTCGAGGTGCTATTTAAAAATGCCTATATATTAATTATTGGGAAATATTATAGTGCTAGCCAAGTTGGATATTATACGCGAGCGGAGACTATGAAGCAGTTACCGGTGAATAATATTAGTAATGCTTTAAAGAAGGTCACTTTTCCCCTTTTTGCTGAGATTCAGGGTGATAATATTCGGTTAAAAAGGGTTTATAAACAACTTATGCAGATGGTTATATTTGTTCTTGCTCCAATTTTAATTTTTGTAGCTGTACTTGCAGAACCTACTTTTAGACTTTTATTCACTGCTAAGTGGTTGCCGGCGGTACCTTATTTCCAAATTTTATGTATTACTGGGATTTTAAAGCCTATTCAT
>NZ_JBLVTL010000001.1:119243-132725 GCF_048285835.1 Christiangramia aquimixticola | reverse complement strand
TACGAAAAGCTATTGATTGTAATTGGAATTATAGTAGGGTTGCAATTTGGTATTTTTGGTTTATTATATTCACAGGTAATCGTCAGCTTATTGATATTTTTTATAAATGCTTATAACACAAATAAATTTATAAGTTATTCAGCATGGGAACAAATTAAAGATATTTTTCCTCCTCTATTTTTAGCTGTTATAATTGGTGCTGTGGTCTTTTATATTGATATATTAATTGATGAGTATTTAGATGTATTTCGCATTCTAATTGGAGGAACCGTTGGTCTAATACTTTATATAGGATCTAGTTTGGTATTGAAAATGCAAAGCTATTTACATTTAAAAAATATTATATTAAAAAAGTGGTGAAGGTTAATTAGCCCGCACTTTTTAAAATTATACATATGGAGATTTTAAAGCTTATTGGAAGGCAAAAGCCCTTATTTGAAAAGGATATTGACTTGCACAAGGAAAAACTTAATAGAATTGTATCTGATTCTTCCTTTTTAGTGCTCGGTGCGGCTGGTTCGATTGGTCAGGCGGTCACTAAAGAAATTTTTAAAAGAAATCCTAAAAAATTACACGCTGTTGATATCAGTGAAAATAATATGGTGGAGTTGGTCAGGGATATTCGCAGTTCTATTGGTTATATAGAGGGAGATTTTCAAACCTTTGCTCTTGATATAGGATCCGTTGAATACGATGCTTTTATTCAAGCGGATGGGGAATTTGATTTCGTTCTGAACTTATCTGCTTTAAAACATGTTCGAAGTGAAAAAGATCCGTTTACATTAATGCGAATGATTAATGTAAATATTTTTAATACCGAAAAGACAATTAAACAGTCAATTGAAAAAGGAGTTAAAAAATACTTTTGTGTTTCAACAGATAAAGCCGCAAATCCAGTA
Source organism: Christiangramia aquimixticola (assembly GCF_048285835.1). NCBI lineage: Bacteria > Pseudomonadati > Bacteroidota > Flavobacteriia > Flavobacteriales > Flavobacteriaceae > Christiangramia > Christiangramia aquimixticola. The sequence goes on along the minus strand of NZ_JBLVTL010000001.1, from coordinate 131,826 downwards.
AATATGATGGGGGCCTCCAAAAGAATCATGGAAATGTTTCTAATGAGACGGAGTAAAGAAATTTCAATTTCGACCGCAAGATTTGCAAATGTTGCATTTTCAGATGGATCTCTTTTACATGGGTTTAATCAAAGACTTGAAAAAAATCAACCTATAGTAGCTCCTAACGATGTAAGGCGATATTTTGTAACTCCTCAGGAATCCGGCGAACTTTGCTTAATGTCTTGTATTTTTGGGGAAAACAGGGATGTGTTTTTTCCTAAATTGAGTGAAAGCCTTCACTTGATAAAATTTTCTGAAATTGCAATAAAGTTTTTAAAATCTAAAGGATATGATGCTTATGAATGTAAATCTGAAGAAGAAGCCCGCTCCTTAATAGATACACTGCCCCCTAAAGGAAGATGGCCTTGTTTGTTTACTGTTAGTGATACCACTGGTGAAAAAGATTTTGAAGAGTTTTTTACTGAAAACGAAACTCTGGATCTTTCAAAATTTCAAAATTTAGGAATCATCAAGAACAATCTTGAGCTAAATGATGCAAAATTACACTTATTTGAGGGAGCCATAAATGAAATGCTAAAAAAAGGAAATTGGAAAAAAAAGGAAATTGTAGAGTTATTTAATAAAATGATACCAGAATTCGGCCATAAGGAAATGGGTAAATATCTTGATTCTAAAATGTAATGAAGGAAGCTAATTCAGTAATCAAATATATAAGGGAGGTCTATAAATCGAATGATTTCATACCTCTGCATGAACCGCGATTTGTAGGAAATGAAAAAAGATACCTTGAAGAGACTATAGACTCCACCTTTGTATCCTCTTTAGGTAAGTACGTAGATAAATTTGAAGGGATGATGGCTCAGATATCTGAGACTAAAAAAGCTGTGGCTGTTGTTAATGGGACTGCTGGTATTCAAGTAGCTTTAAATTTGGTTGGCGTGCAACCGGGGGACGAGGTGCTTACTCAGTCTTTAACATTTGTTGCAACCGCCAATGCGATATCTTATAATAATGCAACTCCGATATTCCTTGATGTTGATTTGGATGATATGGGTTTGTCACCTTCAGCTTTACAAAATTTTTTAAATACACATGCTGAAAATAGGGAAGGCCATTGCTTTAACAAATTAACAGGGAAAAAAATAGCTGCATGTTTGCCAATGCACACATTCGGATTTCCAGCTAAGATTATAGAAATTGTAAGAATATGTAAGGAGTGGAATATTCCGGTTGTAGAGGATGCTGCAGAGTCATTAGGCAGTCTTTATCAAAACAAATCCACCGGTAGTTTTGGAGACATTGGTGTGTTTTCTTTCAATGGGAATAAAATTGTTACATCCGGGGGGGGCGGTGCCCTTGTAACTAATAATGATAATTTTGGAATCAATGCAAAATATCTTACAACAACAGCAAAAAGGCCACATGCTTATGAATATTTTCACGACCAGTTAGGTTTTAATTTTAGAATGCCAAATCTTAATGCCGCACTTGCCTGCGCGCAATTGGAAAATCTGGATAAATTTTTAAATGATAAAAGAGAACTTGCGGAAATGTATTCTGAGTTTTTCCGAAGTACAAGTATTAAATTCAGGAAGGAATTAGACGATACAAGAGCAAATTATTGGTTAATGGCTGTAGAACTTGAAAATCGTACATCACGAGATCAATTTTTAAAAATCACAAATGAAGCTGGGGTAATGACCAGGCCAATTTGGCAGCTAATGTATCGTCTTCCTATGTATAAAAATTGCTATCGCGATAAACAGGAAAATGCTGAATATCTTGAAGAACGAATTGTAAATATTCCAAGTAGCGTCCGTTTAAATTAAAATAAAATGAGAGAATTCAAAGAAATTGGTGAGAACGTTGAAATTTTCGAACCTATATCCCTGATAAATGAAAGTCAAATAACCATTAAAAATAATAGTCGGCTGAGTGAATTCTCTCTAATTATGGGAGGTTTAGGTATTTATATAGGGAACTATGTACACGTAGCGAATCATGTTTCAATCGCAGGAGGAGGAATTTGTATTTTGGAAGATTTTGTAGGAGTTTGTGCTGGCGTTAGAATTATTACAGGTTCAGATGATATAACCGGAAAGGGTATTCCAAGTCCTTTAGTTTCTGAGGAGTATCGGTCTTTTTACCGCTCACATGTAGTTTGTAAAAAGCATTCCTTCATCGGGACTAATGCAGTAATACATCCCGGAGTCACGATAGGGGAGGGTACAGTGGTAGCTAGTGGAAGTCTTGTTACAAAAGATCTGGAACCCTGGAGTATATATATGGGGTCGCCGGCAAGAAAAATAAGGTCAAGAGACTCAGAGGTTATACTCTCCATGGAGAAGGAAATTTATAAAAAGAATAACATAAAACCCTCTGATTTTACGTACGTTAAATTTTAAAAATTTTTTAGGATTGATGAAAGATATTAAAATCGAAGATTTTGCTGTAGGGCAGTTTGCCAGTGAAGTAAAAACATTTACCGAAAAGGATGTATTAGATTTCTCAAAATTGTCTGGAGATAAGAACCCCATTCATTTTGATAAAGAATATGCAAGAGGTACCAGATTTAAAAAAAGAATTGTTCAAGGACCATTTGTAACTTCACTTTTTGGCGGACTTCTTGGATCTGATCTTCCTGGAGCGGGCACAATTTATATGAATCAAAATACAAATTTTCTTGCTCCAGTGTTTATTGGCGACACTGTCACAGCCACTGTAGAAATTAAGTCTATAAGAAAAGATAAACCTGTAATTAAATTGCGAACTTATGTAAAGCGGGATGAAGAGTTGGTAATTGATGGAGAAGCAACTATATTGTTTTTAAAAGAAGACTAAATGGGAGTTATTATAATTGCAGAAGCAGGGGTTAATCACAATGGAAGTTTAGAAAATGCAAAGAAACTGGTGGATGTTGCAGCAGCTGCAGGGGCTAATTTTGTTAAATTCCAAACATTTAAAACAGAGCTAAACCTTACAAAAAAGGCTAAAAAAGCCGGATATCAGGAAAAAAGTACTGGTACTGGAGAATCACAATATGAGATGGTTAAGAAACTCGAATTGTCATTCGAAAATTTTACTGAAATTAAGCGATATTGTGATGCGCAGGGGATTGGATTTTTATCTACAGGTTTTGATTTCCCAAGTTTAGAGTTTTTGGAAAGCATGGAGCCGACTTTTTATAAAATTCCATCGGGTGAAATTACGAATTTGCCTTATTTAAGAAAAGTCGCGAGCTTTGGAAGAGACGTTATTATGTCTACTGGAATGGCTGATATTAAAGAAATTAAAAAAGCATTTGAAATTCTTCAGGGAGAAGGTCTTAAGAAAGATCAAATTTCGATAGTTCATTGTAATACGGAGTATCCTACACCTATGGAGGATGTGAATTTAAAAGCTATGCTCCATATAAAAAATGAACTAAATACCCACGTCGGTTATTCAGATCATACCTTAGGAATAGAAGTTCCAGTAGCTGCAGTAGCACTTGGGGCTAAAATTATAGAAAAGCATTTTACTTTGGATAAAAATATGCAGGGACCAGATCATGGTGCGTCTTTAGAGCCTCATGAATTAAAAGAAATGGTGGCGGCTATAAGAAATATTGAAAAAGCTATTAGTGGTTCAGGAATAAAGGAGTTGTCTAACTCAGAAAGAAAAAATAAAGATGTTGCCAGGAAGAGTATTGTAGCTTCAACTTTTATTAAAAAAGGAGAGAAATTAACTGAGAATAACCTAACAGTTAAAAGACCGGGTACGGGTTTGAGCCCTATGAGATGGGATGATGTTTTAGGCCTCGTCGCAGCAAGGGATTTTTCGGAAGATGATTTAATTGAATTATGAAAATAACCGTTTTTACCGGAACCCGGGCAGAATATGGTTTGCTAAGACCGCTAATTAAGGAAATTCAGGAAAGTGAAAGTTTAGAACTGCAATTGATTGTGACGGGTATGCACCTGTCTAAAGAATTTGGTTATACGGTTAACGAAATCGTTGCAGATGGTTTTATAATCGCTAAAAAAGTTGAATGTATTGTTTCTTCAGACTCTGCAGGTGGAATAACTAAATCTATAGGCCTGGCTTTAATGGGTTTTGCTGATGCCCTGGATGAATTGAGTCCAGATCTGGTTGTTATTTTAGGTGATAGATCTGAAATGTTGGCGGCAGCTACGGCTTCAATGATTGCAAATATACCTATAGCTCATATTCATGGAGGTGATACAACTGAAGGTGCATACGATGAAGGTATTCGTCATGCGATTACAAAAATGAGTTACTGGCATTTTCCTTCCACTGAAATATATGAAAAAAGAATTATTCAATTAGGGGAAGCGCCGGATAGAGTGTTTAATGTAGGAGCTATAATTCTGGATTCTATTCGGGATCTTAAGTTGCTTGATAAGAGTGAGTTTGAGCAATCCATAGACTTTAAGCTTAACAAGAAAAATATTTTAGTAACTTTTCACCCGGTAACTTTGGAAAATAATTCGGCCAAAAACCAATTTGCTTCAATTTTAGAGTCTTTGGACAATTTAACAGAAACAAATTTAATATTTACCTATGCAAATTCAGACAAAGGAGGGAGGGTGATTAATAAAATGATTGAAGAATATGTTCTGAAAAATAAAGAAAATTCAGTGGCATTTAAATCCTTAGGTCAGCTTCGTTACCTTTCTGCACTGCAATTTATGGATCTGGTCATTGGTAATTCTTCAAGTGGGATTGTAGAAGTTCCTTATTTTAAAATTCCAACGATCAATATTGGTGACCGTCAAAAAGGAAGGGTGGCACCGTTAAGTGTTCTACAAACCAGATGTAATCAAAATGATATTCAGGAATCACTTAAAAAGGCCTATGATCCATCTTTTCTTGAATCTATTAAGGATCAGGAACAGGTGTATGGCAATGGTAATACAACAAAGAAAATTTTAGAAGTTATTTCCAGGCCGGTTAATTCTACTAAAAAACGGTTTTACGATATTAAATTTTAATTATGACTGTAGATACTCTTCTCATATACAAGGACAAATCAATTCTGGAAGCCCTGGAAAAACTAAATAAGATTCTATACTTAAGTGAGGTTAGTAGGTTAATACTTTTTGTTATAGATGATAATAAGAAAGTAATAGGTTCCCTAACCGATGGAGATATTAGAAGGTCCTTAGTTAAAAATGCAGATATTAATCAAAAGGTTTCTGAAGTTTGTAATTCTGAATTCATATTTGAATATGAAAAAGAAGATTATTTAGACTTAAAAACTTATAGAAAAAAGGACATTAAAATTTTACCTATCTTAAATAAAGAAAGGCAATTGCTCAAAATTATAGATTTAGAAAAGACCAAGGCCTCTTTACCTTTAGAATGTATGATCATGGCCGGAGGACGGGGGAAAAGGCTTAGTCCTTTAACTGATTCTATCCCGAAACCGATGCTGCCACTTGGGTCCAAACCTATAATCGAGCATAATATTGATCGTCTAATTTCATTTGGAATTAAAAAATTCTATATTTCGGTTAAATATCTGGGGGAACAAATTCAGGATTACTTTGGCGATGGAAGTAGTAAAGGGGTTACTATCGAATATATTTGGGAAGACCAGCCTTTGGGTACCGCAGGTGCTTTGGCATTAGTGGAGAAGTTTGAAACAGAAAATATTTTGCTAATGAATAGTGACCTGTTTACAAACGTAGATTTTGAAGATCTTTATTTGGATATGGTAAGGCATAATGCACAAATGGCTGTGGCCTCTACAGAATATAAAGTAGATGTGCCGTATGCAGTATTTGAAACGGATAATCATAGTGTGAGGGCATTTCAAGAAAAACCCTCTTACGTATATCATTCCAACGCAGGTATCTATATATTAAATAGAAAACTTATTAATAAGATACCCAAAAACGAATTTTTTGATATCACTACGCTTATGGAAACTTTGGTCGAAGAAGGAGGTAAGTTAATACATAGCCCGATTATTGGCTTTTGGATTGATATTGGTAAACCGATAGATTATAAGCAGGCTCAGGAATTTGTTAAACACATAGAGTAAGATGTTAGTTGTAATTCCAGCAAGAGGTGGTTCTAAAGGGGTTCCTGGAAAAAATATAAAAAGGCTGAATGGAATACCTTTGATTAATTATACCATCAAGGCCGCCAGAGAAGTATTTTTAGATGAGCAAATAATAGTTAGTACAGATTCCTTAGAGATTAAGGCCACCGTTGAAGAAACAGGGTTAAATGTACCATTTTTAAGGCCACGCGGATTAGCATCCGATACTTCTGGAACCCATGAAGTTTTATTACATGCTCTGAATTATGCTGAGGCGAACGGTAAGTACCCGGAGGTAGTAATTCTTCTTCAACCTACTTCGCCATTTAGAACAGATAGACACATACGAGAAGCTCTTGAATTGTATGACTCATCTTTAGATATGATCGTGTCTGTCAAAGAAACAGATGCTAATCCTTACTACGTTTTGCGTGAAGAGAATGCTAAGGGCTATTTAGAAAAATCTAAGGATGGAAATTTTTTAAGGCGCCAAGACTGTCCTAAAGTTTGGGAATTAAATGGGGCAATTTATATAATAAATACTAAGAGTTTAAAACAAAAAAAGCTTGGAGAACTTAAAAAAGTAAAAAAATACGTGATGGACCGCGAATCTTCTCTTGATATTGATACTATGTTAGATTGGGAACTAGCAAAAATTATGGTGAATTCCCAAATTTTTTAAATATGCGTTACTCCCGTAATATTTTTTCGATTCCTTTTTTAGTTAAATGTTTTTCATCAAAGAAGAATTCACCGCCTAAATGATATTTCTTGGGATTGAAAGACCCATAAATTTTTATAGTATGTTTCCTGGAGAAGTCCCTCATAAAATTTTCAACCTCATTAAAAATTTCAAAATTCTCATTTATTACCTCATAAGTTATAGGATGATAAGGTCCTAGAAAAAATTCAATTTCGATATTCCTTTGTTTTAGATGACTTATAAAATGTTGGAATTCATCTATTTTTTCTGGTGACATTTCGGTATAGTGCTTATATCTCCTAATTAATTCCCCAACAGAATATTCCTTTGCTCTTGTTTCAACCTTGCTTTTTGATGCAGATCTAAATTCTTCTCCATAACTAATTGAACCATCATTTAATTTTGTATTTGTTTTATTGTAAAATTTATGAGTGGCAATTGGTTTATCATTATTACCCCATACAGAAAGTAAACTCTTCCAGGATGCTTGAAAATATGATAGTGAAATCAATTGTGAGAAATGTTGCGAATTGTTTTGATTTTCCCTGCCATAAAAATCATAGTAATAAAAGGATATAGCTTCCCAACGATTTCTTTCGCTATTTTCCTTAAATGTCCAGGGGTCTACCCCAATAATAATTTTTTTGGGCAATTTATCGAAACTGGAATATATCTGATAAATTGCTATAAGATCTTGCAAACTAGCTGCACTCACAGAGCTGTTAAAAAAGCTTCTGCCTTTATAATAACTCGAATCTATTAACATCGTTCTACTTGATCCTATTACCAATACATCTGGTGCTTTCTGCTTCCCTTTTACAAGCTCTTCCTGTAAAATCCGTTCGTTATAATTCCTAATATTTGTTACATAATCCCCGTTTTCTAAAATTTTTGTTATTTGTTTTTCATAATCATCGTGAAAGATTTTAGCAGCATCACCAAAGTAGTTTACTCCAATTATTAAAAATAATATTGGCGCTGCTATTATTAGAATTCTTTTGTAAAATGTGAACATGTTAAAATTGAAAATAAATGAACTGGTTGTCACTAAAATTGCCCAAAAACAGGATACTCATTATGATTAAAAAATAAAAGGTAAACCTTAATGGTCTTTTCAAATTATCTCCTATATATTCTATTGCAAATTCTCTTGATCGTCCAAACCATTCAATTATCATAAATAGAATTATTATTATCCCCAAAGTTAAAGCTTCAGTTTTGCCATCAAATTGAGGGATATTAAATATTGATGGGGCGAAAATACCAGAAAAATAATCAATTGCGTGTTCAATACTTTTAGCTCTAAAAAAAATCCAGGCGAAAACGGTAAGGATAAAAGTGCCTCCCATGGCCATAATTTCTTTTAAATTTGGAAGGGTCTTACCTTCTGCAACAAGATCGGTATTTTTTCTGTTTCTCTTCGTTAATAATAATGGCAAAAAGTAAATTGCATTCAAGGCGCCCCAAACAATAAAGGTCCAATTAGCACCATGCCAGAACCCACTTACAATAAATATGATAAAAGTATTTCTAATCTTCATATGGATGCCTCCTTTACTGCCGCCTAACGGAATATATAAATAATCCCGAAACCAGGTTGAAAGAGAAATATGCCATCTTCTCCAAAATTCTGCGATATCTCTTGAAAAATAAGGAAAAGCAAAATTTTTCATCAAATTAAAGCCAAAGAGCCTTGAGGTGCCTATAGCGATATCTGAATATCCTGAAAAATCTCCATATATTTGGAAGGTGAAAAATATTGCACCTAATAATAAAGTGCTCCCTCCATAATCTTCATTATTTGAAAAAAACAAATTAGCGAAATGGGCACAATTATCTGCAATCACAATTTTTTTGAAAAACCCCCATAATATTTGTCTTAGGCCATTAGCAGCTTTGGCATAAGTGAACTTCCTAGGTTTGTAAAATTGGGGTAGAAGATTACTAGCTCGTTCAATAGGCCCTGCAACTAATTGCGGAAAAAATCCAACAAAAGCAGCAAAAGATATTAAATCTTTTGTAGGCTTCAAATTTCCCCGATAAACATCAATAGTATAACTTAATGTTTGAAAGGTATAGAAACTAATGCCTACAGGTAAGATTACTTCAAGCGTATTAAAACCTAAAGTGCTTTGTAAACCGGGTGCTAAATTATATAGGGAATCAATGAAAAAATTATAGTACTTAAAGATCCCTAAAAACCCTAAATTAATAGATATACTGGCCCAAAGCAAAATTTTTCTTTTCGTTACATACAACTCCTTAGAAAGCAGGATGCCAATGCTGTAATCTATAATAGTACTGAAAATTATGAGGGATAAAAATCTGTAATCCCACCAGCCATAAAATACATAACTGGCAACGATTATCAGAAAATTTTGTAATCTTAAATTATGCGAGGTGAAATAAAAATATAAAATAAAAACTATTGGTAGAAAGATGGCAAATTCGAGTGAGTTAAACAGCATTTAAATAAAGGTGCATTTGCGTTTAATGATAAATGTATATTTCCCCAATCACTAAGAAATTTTTTGTGGTATCGGGGGGTAAAATATAAGCTTTTCCTAATTTTTTTCAAATATAACCTCATTACGGTATATTTGAATACCAAATTCTAAATTTTCCCTAACCATTATGAAATTAAATAAGTTAGTAAAATCTGCGAAGGTAGAATTAAATAATGTGCGCCTTAAAATGCTAAATAATTCCACATTTATTTCCTCTCATAAAGAACAGGAAATTGTAGAAAATATTAGATCTAAGGGGTTTTACATATTGGAAAATCACTTTGATAAAAATTGGTGTGAACAAGCTATAACCGAAATCGACAATTTGATTGAGAAATTCCCGGATCAAATATGGAAGGATGCGGCTGATTCAGATTTTCGTCTATTTGGCGCAAATAGAGTAAGTTCCTTTATTAATGAATATTATACTCATCCATTGCTTATTTCTTTATTGCAAACTTACGAGGGAACAAAGATGAAGGACGGTTTTACTTTGGGGGCTAAACTAATTGCAGCAGAGAATAATAAAGGTTCGGGTGGTGGATGGCATCGAGACCATGCGAATGTCAAACAATCAAAATCGATCGTTTATTTAACAGATGTCATTGATGATAATGGGCCTTTTCAATATATCTCAAAAAGCCATAAGTCGTATAATATTTATAAGGATTCCTATAATTATAATTTTGATCAGTTTCAAAATAGGTTTACCGAACAGGAAGTAAATAGATTGATAGAAAAGGAACCTGAAAGACTTAAAACAATCACAGGAGCGGCTGGAACCGTGATACTTACAGATACCAGAGGTATACATAGGGGTAAACCAATTCAAAAAGGAACGAGGTATGCTTTAACAAATTACCTTTGGGCACATTCTAATGTGCCAAAGCATATAGAAAAATCTCTAATCAAGGGAAAATAATTTCCATCTTATTTAAGTTAGTTATTTATCAATGGATAGAGAAAGATTCACTTCACTAATCAATTCTTTTGAAGAGGAATACCCTGTTAATAAATGGGTGAAGAATAATGTTGAATTATGGCCTTTAATAAAAATGAGGCTATTTTTTGGGTTTCATATAAATAATTCAAAAACGCCAACATCAGAAAAATTTACAGAGAGATTAATAAAAATTTTTAAAGGTATATGGCAATTTATTTGTCTATTTTATCCTTTTAATAAATCTATAAGAGTAAAAGATATTTATTGTTTGGCACCTCACTTTAGATATAATTCAGAAACTGTTATTAAAAATAGGTATTTTAATGATTTAATCGATGACGTACAGAAATGTAATTTAGATTTCAGACTTCTGGAATATGGAAATACTTCAAAAGAATACAGGAATAGAATAGATCATTCCAAAAAAACTATTTTTATTGAAAACTTGAAATATGCAGTGTTGTTTTTACGCGAAATTCTTTGGAAGTTAAGAAGTAGAAAAAATCCTGACTGGCCAGATTATGACAAATTTATAGAGGAAGTAAATAGAAATTTTAAGGGGGCAAAAATCGAACAGGACCATATCCTTAAACAATTTATGTATATATCTCTGTTGAAACATATTTATATACTGAAATTTAAAAAATTTGAAGTTGAGAATGTTTACTTATTATGTTATTATGTTTCTGAAATGTACGCAATGAATCTCGCCTGTAATGCACTAGGTATTCCTACCTGGGATATTCAGCACGGAGGGCAAGGAAGTCAGCACATGGCATATACCAACTTTAATAAGATTCCAGATAAAGGCTATGACTTACTACCGAAAAATTTTTGGTGTTGGGATGAAGATTCTGCACGAGAAATAAATAAATGGGCTAAAAATCAGAGCTTTCACAAAGTTTATGTAAAAGGAAACCCCTGGATTAATTTTTGTTTAAAAAATTACGCTATTTCAGAGGCTGTTTCTGAAAAAATTATTCTTTATACTATGCAACCCATTGATGGAATAATTTTAGAAGATTATCTTTTAAATGCAATTAAGAATACTAAACTTGGATACAAATGGTATTTAAGATTACATCCCAGACAATTGGATCAAAAGAGGTTATTGATTTCGGTTTTAAAAGATCATGATCTACTATCAAAAGTTGAAATTGAAAAAGCTACCTTTTATCCACTTCCGGCATTATTAAGTCAATGCCACATTCATATTTCTAAATATTCAGGATCAATTCTTGAAGCTTATTCTATAGGAGTTAAAAGCATAATTATTGATCCACTAGGTCGAGAAAGTTTTCCAAGTGTTGCAAAAAGTGATATTGCAACTTGCGTACTTAATCGAGATCATGAAAGCCTATTAAATCAAATTTATTATTTTTAAAAAACATGAATAATAGTAATTCGGGGTGGTTAAAATTTAAAATTTTTTCCTTTCGTTTTTTAAAGGGAGCCCAAAATAAATTGAAGTATGGTTCATATGGTCCTCAATTTGGGGAACTCATCTATATTAATCCACAAAATCATTCTACTGGATTACCTTTTAAACACAGATCATTCTCTGGCGTAGTTTTGGGAGGTGATTGGGATTTGCAAAAGCAAATAAACATTGAGGAAAGTGTTATTTATAAGGCATGTAGTTCGCACTGGGTTGAAAACGTTCCCTGGGAGGAAACAGGAATATATCAATATATGTTGGATAAAATAGAAAGATTTGGGGGAGAAGTAGATAATTGTACTAACATTAATGATATAATTATTAGATATAGTAAATTGGACAAGCTGTATGAAGAAGTTAAAAAATCTAAACGCTTTAAAACCCAAAGAGAATTAAACTTTTGGAATTTTAATGAACATGGGGGGTTACTTTTTCATATAGATAGAAATAATAATCCAATATATGGAGCAGGAGGGATGCATCGATTCGCTATGGCAAAAGTTTTAGGTTTAAAGGTTATTCCTGCACAATTAGGAGTGGTGCATAAAGAAGCAATTAAATCATGGAAGACACATAAAAAAATTGACGTATTTGAAGAATAGGTGGGTGCAATTGTACAATCTCTATATAACGGTTGGTTATAATATAATATAATTAACTTGGAATATTAGCCTGCCCTGCGCAATTTTGTATTGCCTCCTTTTCATTTTCAGTTATTACCCCTGCTTCCATCCACTCTTTTAATTTGCTGGATATAGTTCTAACGAACTGCCCATGGTTTTTATAGTTAGCAGACTCGATTTGATCAATAATGTCAGATTTAGTATAGCCTCCGCTTCCTGGAATTAGTGAATTATGGACCCTCGTATCGCAATTATCTATCACTATCGTATCCTCTATATTAGAATTATTAAAATCATCATCCAAATCCGGAACCCCG
>NZ_JBLVTL010000001.1:118170-119181 GCF_048285835.1 Christiangramia aquimixticola | reverse complement strand
TGCATTAGAAATTTCAGGGCAATTATCTACACCAGTAATGATCCCGTCTTCATCTTTATCAGGACAGAAGTAAATATCGTCCACTAAAATAGAATTGTTGTATCTTCGAGCGGTGCTTGTAACCTCTACCGACATAATTCCTATACCGGAAACTTCAAAATTTATATACTCTGGTTGGTCGCCACTAGTTTCTACCGTTTCGCTGTCTATAACTACTCCAGTAGCATCATTTGCACTATAAGCCGTAACCGTTATAATGTCCGCCTCGTTGATGCCTCCACCATCATCTCCTGCAATAAGGGAAACGGAATAAACACTTTCCTCAAAATTTATTAATTTAGATGCGCCATAAGGAAAATCTGCTCCTATTAATCCTTTAAAAATATAAGGTTTTGAAGAACGAATTCTCATGTCCTGGCTGGTTCCATTTGGTCCCGCTTTAAAAGTCACTCCTAAAGATTGATAAGTAATTTGCGGATAGTCCCCTTCATTTATTTCATTAAAATCAATAAGATAACAACCCTGGTTATCAGCGGTAAAATTAATTGCAGACTTACTTTCAGTAAAAGACTTATTAGATAAGACCCACGGGCCAATTCCTGCCGGATCTATTTTGCTATTATTAAGGAAGATATCCTGTTCCGTTAAAATTGAATTTTCTAATTCCTTTTTTTCACACCCTACCATTAGAATTACCGAAAAAGTAAGGAAAATTGCATACTTTAATGTTTTCATTATTAAAAAATAAAGGTTAATAAATTATTTAGCCTTAAGAATAAGAAAGAAAAAAGCAGAAATAGGGGGTAGGGATAGAGGTAAAGATACTTTTCTACAATAGATTCCTTTTAGATTTTTGTATATTTTAGATAAACTAATCTTTTTAAACGACCAAACAATCTAACCTTGGCGTTAAATACTAAAAATCTTAGATTTCTTATTATCATTCTAAGCAAATATTGCTCTACCGTATTAGAAATTTTAACCTAATCTCTTGAAGAAAGGTTAATAAAC
>NZ_JBLVTL010000001.1:88887-118081 GCF_048285835.1 Christiangramia aquimixticola | reverse complement strand
ATCGTATCTGGAATTTTTTGATAGGTAGGGTTATGGTTCAAAATTTTTGTAATGAAAACAACACATAAATATTCTATTAATTTTATTGGTTTACTGTCTCTCCTACTTATTTGTTCCTGTAGCGGGGATGAGGAGATAAGAATTGAAGAAAATAAGGAAGTGCCAGACGAAACTTTAATTGATCCTGAAAAATTATTTAAAATTTTTCAGGATAAATCAAAAACGCCGCCTCTAGTTACTATAGGTGATGAATTTGATTTTGTTGAAGCTTATTCCCTTTTAAGTACTTACGACACTATTGGAGAGTCATTTAAACTTGCAAATTTTGTAGATGGTGCGGGATTCTTAAAGGATGAAAACGGTTACAGGTATATCGTAAATTGTGAAAGCAGCTATGCAGTAGCAAGAGTTTTTTTAGATGAATATTTAACACCTATAAAAGGAGATTACCTCTTAACTCGGAGTAATATTGAGTATGCTAAACAGTGTTCTGCTACCATGTGGGAGGCTTCTATACATGGAGGGTCAAAAGATATTTTTCTTTCAGCTTCGGAAGCTATCAATTTTGATGTTAAAGGAATTGATCCCTGGGTAGAAGATCCAACTCCAAATGCAGATTTCGGGCTCGATGCTCTGGGGGAATTCTCATGGGAAAATGCTGTCCCGCTACCTAAAGACGTCTATCCGGGAAAAACTGTTATCCTTGGAGGCGACGATGATTCAACCGATTCAGAAGGACAGGTAGTTCTTTATTATTCTGAAAATGGAGATGATGATCTAAAGAATGGGAAGGTCTATGTTTTGAAGACAAAAGAAATTTCAAATGGTAATGGGGGAGTGCAAATTGCCAGAAATGATCAAATTTATACAGAAGCATATTTTGATTATGGAGTAACTTATAAGATCGAATTTGTGGAAATTGAGAATGCGGGTAGCCTAACCAAGGATGAAATGGAGATTGAATGTAAAAATGTGTTAGCTACACACTTTATGAGGGTGGAAGATTTAGATTATCGAAAGGGTTCTAATGAAGATTCAAGAAATATATATTTCGCAGTTACTGGAAATGGGCCAGGCCAAGGTAGTTATAATGACTGGGGCACTATTTATAAATTGGAGCTTGATGAAAACTCCCCTTTATCCGGAACTCTCACTCAAATTGTTAGTGGTAATACAGACTCTAATAACATGGATGGGAACTTAGCTGAACTGCAAAGTCCGGACAATATATGCGTAACTGAAAATTTTATTTATATTCAAGAAGATCCCAACTCCTTCTCAAGGGGTCATGGAGCCTATATCTATCAGAGTGATTTAAATGGAAATAATATAAAGAAAGTTTTAGAATTAAATCCAAATAGCAATGGAGATTTTAAAGGAGAGTTTGGATCTTTAATCGATATTTCCACCAAGGTCCAGATCCCAGGAACCTTTATTCTTGCGGTTCAGCCTAAGCGAGAAATTGGATCACAGATTATTCTTTTAAAGGGATTGCCTAGATAAGTGTCAATAATCACAAGGATCATAATTTAGTTGTTGTTTCTCACACATTAGTTGTATCATAAAGCCTTTAAATGCATTTTAGCCAAATTAAAATATTATTATTTTCTTTTTTAATAATGTTTTTTTCTTGCAAAGAGCAACCTATTTATTTAGAAATTGAACAAGAATCTATAGAATCAAGAAGTATAGATTGGGAACCTGCACGAATTTTCTATTTGAATAGTTTAAATAACTCTATAGAATATTTAAAAGAATTAGAAACTATTGGAGCTTTACACAAAGATTCGAGAATAATTTTTGCGATGGCACGGTCTGAATATAAAAAGGCAGAAAATTTTGCAGCCTATTTAAACCCACCTGTTGCTAATAGAGTAAATGGACCCTCAATTTCAGATTTTAATACAGATAAATCAACCATAATTCCTCCAATGGGCTTGCAAAGAATAGAAGAATGTATTTATACTTCTGAAGTTAAAAACGATGAATTTGCAAGAGAAATCGATAAAACTATTGCTTTATTAGAAGTTTTGAAGAATGACATTATCAAAAGAGAATTAACTCCCCAACGATTTTTTATATCCATACATCAACAATTAATCAGAGTAATTACTCATTCAATTACCGGTTTTGATACACCAATGAGTTATTCGGGCCTGGGTGAAGCCGTAGTATCCCTAAAAAGCTTAAAGGTTGCATACGAAAAAAGTATAAGGGATTTAATTTTAGCTAAAAACCCAGAATTAGATAAAGAATTTATACAGAATGTTGATGATGCGGTTCGATTCATTGAAAATGAAAATAGTTTCGAAAACTTTGACAGGTATATTTTTATAAGGAACTTTTTAAACCCTATAACCAGGAATTGGGTGGAGATAAGAAAGATTAGTGGACTCTGGGCCGGAACTTCTGATTTACCTTTTAACTTTGATTCTCCTACTTTTTTTGAAAAGGATTTCTTCAACCTTGATTATTTTTTGCCTTCTGTTAACCGCAATTTTACAGATGCTCAAATAGCATTAGGTGAAAAATTATTTTTTGATAAAAAGTTATCAAAAAAAGGAAATATGTCTTGTGCAACATGTCATGTTCCTGAACTATCGTATTCGAGTGGATTAACTTTGGATAAGGATAATGAGGGCTTTTTTTTAGAGAGGAATACTCCAACTCTTATAAATGTGGTTTTCCAAAAAAATTTTTTTTGGGATGGTAGATCTGAAAATTTAATAGATCAAATATCTTCTGTGTTTATTAATAGTAAAGAATTTAATATTGGGGTGCATTCATTCTCTGAAGAATTACTTAAGGACCCGGTCTATGAGGAAATGTTTATTAATGCATTTGGAGAAATTTCTCGTAGAAATTTACTGTCTGTAAAAGCAATTTCTGCTTATTTAGCTACTTTAAATGGCTTAAATTCTAAATTTGATAAAAATATAAGAAATGAGGAGAATACTTTTACTAAGAGTGAAATGAATGGGTTCAATTTGTTTATGGGTAAAGCTAAGTGTGCAACCTGTCATTTCCTCCCGTTAACAAATGGAACGTTACCTCCCTTTTATAAGAAGTCTGAAAGAGAAGTCCTTGGAATACCGGAAACATCTCAAAATAATAAAGTGGATGATGATTTTGGCTTTTACTGGAAATATAAGACGGAAGTTCATCGAGGTGCCTTTAAAACTCCAACATTGAGAAATATTACAGAAACCGCCCCTTATATGCATAATGGGGTTTTTGAATCCTTAGAAGAAGTTATCGAATTTTATAACATGGGGGGAGGGCAAGGCTTAGGATTTGAAGTGACAACTCAAACATTACCTGATGAAAAGTTGAACCTTTCTGCCAGGGAAAAGGCCGATTTAATTTCTTTTATGAAAACTTTAAAAGATTTGGATGCGAATTAATTTTATTTTAGCCAATTGGTGTTCTCTTGTTTCTTATTAGCTTTTAAATTCTCTGCTAAGATTATGAATTAAGCTTACTACAAATATTTAATCTAAAAATGTGTAATAATTCGCTAAATTTTTTAAATGTCTCCCAAAATTAGTGTAATAATTCCAACTAAAGATCGAGAAGCTTCATTAGTGCGATCTTTAGAATCAGTCTATTCTCAAACTTTAAAACCATTTGAGGTAATTGTTATAGATGATGGTTCCACAAATAATACTTCGGAATTTGTTTTAAAGAAATTTCCTGAGACAAGAATGATTGTTAATAAGCATTCAAAGGGTGGTGCAGTAGCAAGAAACCAGGGAGCTAAAGAAGCTAAAGGCGATTTCCTTGCTTTCTTAGACAGTGATGATGAATGGATGCCACATCATTTAGCAACGAAAATTGAAGTTTTAACCAATAAGAAGGCAGATGGAGTTTTTGGGACTTTTTATCTTGTAAAAGGTGAGAAGAGAGAAGAAATATTCTTTGATTCAAATATAGCTAGGAATTTAAATATTGGAAATGCCATACTTAGTATAAAACGGTTTGATGCTCGTACTTCTACCTTTCTATTTAAAAAATCAGCTTTTTATACTGTAAAATTTGATGAGAATTTAAAAAAGCACCAGGATTGGGATCTAGCAATTAACTTTGATACAAATTTCAATTTTGTTCTTGATGAAAATCCCTCGGTCCAAATTTTTGTCGAACAAGGAGAGGAAAGAATGAGCCAGAAACTCCAACATAAGTCCAGTTTTTATTTTATAAATAAAAACTCGAAATATATTGAAGCCAATAATATTTTTATGTTTTGTTTAAAGCAAATAATGCGTTCTCAAATGGCGAAAGAATCAGGTGAAATTATCAATCGTTATTTAATGGTAATATCACCATATTTTAATGAGTTAACAGTTAGAAATAAAATTTTATTTCGTCTTTTAAAAGCCGGATTGTTAAACATTGGGAGGATTTATATTTTACGAAATAAAATAAAACAACCTTATTGAAGTAAGTGGTTAAAGGCTTGTACAAGTATGGAATAAAATTAATTTTGCAAGGTGAACCCTTTACTGGGTTTTTTATATAAAAATTCAATCTATTAGAAATTTTAATTTGTGAACTTGGGGGTAAAACTAGAGGTGATAATGATATTAGCTAACCAAATAACTTTCATTTTAAATACAAAATGTTAGTATGAGAGTTTTACAGTTAGTGACAAAGAGGCAATATCGGGGTGCAGAATTGTTTGCTGCAGATTTAAGCTCAGAATTATTAAAAATGGGTCACCATGTTTTATTTGTAGGTATTTACGAGAATGATTCAGATGTTCTTGAGGTTGAAGGTGCTGTGAATTGTGATTTGGTCTCAGGAAAAAAGAACTCATTTTCTATTGAAATTACGCGAAAGCTAATTAAATTAATAAATAAAGAGAAACCAGATGTGATCCAGTGTAATGGTTCTGATACACTAAAATATACTTACGCAGCTTCTTTTTTTATAGAAAATATTCCAATAGTTTATAGAAATATTAGTATCATCAGTGAATGGGTCTCAGACAGACCAAAAAAGATGATTTATAAACAAATATTTAATCGTGTAGCTCATGTAACATCCGTTGGTGATGAAGCTTTAAGTGATTTCATTGAAACCTATAATTTTCCACGTAAAAATGCTGAAGTAATTCGCCGAGGTATACCGGTTAAAAATATTGATAAAATAGCCTTTTCCAAAAAATTTAGGAAAGAAATTGGTCTTGATAATTCTTCTAAAATTGCAGTTCATATTGGTAATTTTAGTCCTGAAAAGAATCATGAATTTTTAATAGATGTTTTTTTAGGTTTAAAGGATCAACATCCAGAAATTAAATTGATTTGTGTTGGTAGCGGAATCCTGTTTGATAAAATAAAGGATATCGTTTATCAATATGGTTTAGAAAAGAACATTTACTTATTAGGATTTCGTAAGGACATTCCTGAAATTTTAGCTGCTTCAGATTGTTTAGTTTTATCCAGCAAGGTTGAGGGCGTTCCTGGCGTTATTTTGGAAGCCGGGACGCAAAAAACCCCATCAATAGCAACTAATGTCGGAGGGGTTAAGGAAGCCTTAATTGATGGAAAAACGGGCTATTTAATTGATGATTTTAATATTAAATTATTTCGTGAAAGATTAATAGGTATTATGGAGAATGAAGATTTGAGAAAACAGCTCGGTGAAAATGCTTATGAAATGATTTCAAAAGGTTACGACCCTCACTCGAATGCTAGTAAATTTGAAAAACTATACCATAGACTTATTAATGAATCAATATCTTCAACCTAGTTCATCGGTTTTCTTTTTCCGTTATTGGGAAAAACGTTTAACAATATTCTTTCTCACATTTGTTTTTAGGGCATGTACGGTTTAAGTCACTGTAACTTCTTTCAAGTGTATATATAATATATAAAAAGGATGCTTAATTTAAGAAAATATAGTTACTTAAGGCAAAGTAGCATTATAGGTAAAATTTTAAGATTGCCTTTTTTTTTAATTCCAAAAGATTTGGTGGTACCTATTTTATCAGGTCCTTTAAAAGGAAAGAAGTGGATAACTGGTGCACATAATAATAGTGCTTGGATAGGAACCTATGAAAGTAGGCAAAGTGCTATTTTTGTTAATAAATGTAAGGGCAAAAAAGTATTATGGGATTTAGGTGCTCATGCTGGGTATTATACACTACTATTTAAAACTGTAAACGAAAAATCTAAGGTGTATAGTTTTGAGCCAGTAGATGGAAATTATGCAAACCTTCAGAAACATATCGAAATAAACAAATTGGAAAAAGTTGATGTAATTAAAAAAGCTGTTTTCGATAAAGAAGGTGTGTTGAAATTTGCAAAAGGTAATTCTGTAGGTGGTAAAATTAGTGAGAATGGAGATATGACTGTTCCAGTGGTTAAGTTGAGCAACTTGTTATTGAGAGGTACTATTGAATATCCAGATGTAATTAAAATGGATGTAGAAGGAGCAGAATATCGAGTTCTTCTGGATCTAAAAGATATTCTAACTTCTACTAATAAACCATTAATTTTCCTCTCTACACATGGTAAGGAGATTCATGATAAGTGTATTGAATTAGGCAGTAAAATGGGGTTTAAAGTAAAACCAATAGATGATAATGACATTGAATTGGCAAGAGAGTTTCTTTTAGAACCAGAACAATTATGAAAAAATCATATTAACCTTACAATTTAAATAGTTTTAAAAAATCTCTAATACGCTTTTTCAAATGATTCTTTAGTATATAACTTATTTGCATCGATAAAGATCGATCCTTCTTTATTTTCAGTTAAGTAATCTGACTTTTCCTTAAATAATTTCGCTAATAGTGCAAGGGGAGTTAAAAGCAAGAAGAATACTATAGTCAAAAGAATATTAGGAAAAATTACACCTAGAATTCCGGAAAATTTATTCCAGATTTTTTCAATTGTGTTGGAAATTCTATTTGATATTAAGCTTAATGTTATTACTATAATGAGGCTATAAATTATTATAGGAGATCTAACCATTAGATAAATTATTAGAAAACCTAAAACAATAGATAGAATAGTGCTGTGAGATTTCATTTAAAAAAGTGGATAAATGAAAGGTGATAAGGCGCTACTCGCAGCGACTATTCCTAAGAAACCAATAATTATTAATATAACTAAAACTGGCATTAGCCAAAATTTTTTTTTCTGCCAGAAGAAAGAAAATATTTCATTCATGTTAAAAACTAAAGTATATAAATTGCTGTGGATTTTGTTCAAAATTAAGTAATATAAAAGTAATAATTAATGTATAGGTAATAATTCTTAATGGCTTAAAAGAAATGTTTAAAGGTTTTCTTTCATCTGATCTCATACTCCATTCTAAAATAACAAAGAAAACCAGATAAACTGTTAACTCAATTTTTGGTTCAATTGTAAATTCTGATGGGTTTAACATGGTCTTTAAATATAATAGTGCATTTACAATATTTTCACTCCTAAAAAATACCCATCCAATTAAAACAAAAATAAATGTTTTTAATATATGGAATGTTGTTGCGATAGAAGGCAATTGGTTTCTGGAAGCTATTGGCCCATAATATTTTTTATTTGATTTTAAAAAAAATGATGGGATGTAAAGGCATGCATGTAACCCCCCCCATACGATAAAGGTATAATTAGCACCATGCCACAATCCACTAACAATAAAGATTATAAAAATATTGCGAATAGATTTAAATTTTCCAGATTTCGAACCACCTAAAGGAATGTAGAGGTAGTCTCGAAACCATGTGGACAAAGATATATGCCATCTTCTCCAAAATTCTCCAATATTCCGGGAAAAATATGGAAATTTAAAATTCGACATCAATTCAATGCCAAAAAGTTTTGCAGTTCCGATTGCTATATCCGAATACCCACTAAAGTCGCAGTAAATTTGAAATGCGAAATAAACTATCCCTAACCACAGGGTCCCTCCACCGTGATTACTAAAATCACCAAATATTCTATCAACTTCTGGAGCTAAAGAATCAGCAATCACAACTTTTTTAAATAAGCCCCAGAGAATGAGGTTTAAACCTTGTATAGTCTGTTTCTTATTAAAAACTCTTTTTTTCAATATTTGAGGTAAAAAATGTGAAGCTCTTTCAATTGGCCCGGCTACTAGTTGAGGAAAAAATGCCACAAATGTCGCAAATGATATGAAATCATTAGTGGGTATTAATTTATTTCTATAAATATCAATTGTGTATGACATAGTTTGAAATGTGTAAAAGGAAATACCTACAGGTAAAATTATGCTTAATGTCCAGGTATTTTCCACCTGAAATCCTACGCCATGTAATAAATCTACCCACGACTTAATGAAAAAATTATAATATTTAAATATGCCTAAGATTGTTAAATTAGATACCAGACTAATACTAAGTAAAATTCTTCTTTTTTTTCGTGAATCAGCCTTAGGTAGTTTTAACCCAATTGTGTAATCAATAATGGTGGACAGGAAGATTAGAGAAAGAAATTTTGGGTTCCACCATCCATAAAATATATAGGAACTTAAAAGAAGCGTAAAGTTTTGAAGTTTCAGTTTTTTATTCAAAAGCCAGTAAAGAGTGAATACTACTGGAAGAAAGATTAGAAAGGTTAATGAATTAAAAAGCATTATTTTAAATCAGGTAAAATTTCATTTATTAATTTTTTGGACATTAATTTATGCCCATAAGAATTAGGGTGGGAATCACCAGGGGTGATTTGTAATTTATCAAATGGAATACCTTCTAATGCACTATAAAGATCAATAACCTCAAAATTTAATTTGGTTGCTAATTTCCCCATTTTTTGGTGAATAGGGGAGAAAGGGTAATTTTCTAAAAAATGAATGTCAGGTATGATAACGAAATAAATTTTTATTTTATGTTGTAAACTATATTCCGAAAGTTTTCTTAAAGAATTATACATGTTTTTAAACCCTTCTGCTTTTGGGTCATAAAGTGAATTATAGTATTCCTTCAGATTATTACCACTCCTCGCTGTAATTCTTTTGAATGCTATGTTTAGTGAAGCTGCCAAGGCGCTATTTTTTAAAAGCCAATTGTTAGAACCCATAGGTAAAATTTCCGCATCATTTATAAAATAGTTGATTACAATAATATCGGGATTTAGTGATTTTTGATTATGTAAGAAATTTTCAACATATCTAAATGTGTTATAATTTCCAACGGATCCATTTAAAACCTGGTAATTCAAATTATTAGTTTCAATTTCATTCTCAAATATTCCTACGTAAGTACTTTCCTTTTTTACACCCCAACCTAAACTGATGGATGAACCAATAAATAGTATTTTTTTCCTTAATGGATCTGGTTCCTCAGATCGCATACCTAAAGAATTTAATTTTATTTCAACGTTCTGTAATATTGCTTTTTTATTACTCTTATGTATATGCCCTATTACAGGATCTCTTTGTTTTAACTCAATTGCATATTTCCACATTTCTAAATCATAATTTTCCATATCAGAGTTTATAATCCGAATTGTTAACTCAATTAGTAGTAAACCTGCTAGTAAAATGATTGTAGTTATAAAATATTCTTTAATTTTTTTCATATGCTAAATGTTGAACCAAAAAGGTTGAGATAATTTTGGATACTTTTTCATTTCCCAAATTGGTAAGATGTACACCGTCCTCGGAGTTAATATAAAGCTCATTTTTTTCAACTAGTTCATTTAATCTGATCAACGGAATTTTATGCAATCTGGATTTGGTCTCAATTATATTATTAATAGAAGGTATCAGAGTTTGTACGTAATAATTAGCCTCCTCTGAATTAAAAATCTTTTTCCTTATTAGATTATTTCTTATTAATTCGGGTATATAATAATCCGTCATTAGAATAGGTTTAATATTATATATCTGGCAAGTATTTATAAAAACATCCAGCTGTTTTTCATAATGGCTTAATATCCTATGTTTATCTTTTGGAGAAAATTGACTGCCTTGAAAATCGGATATATCCCCTGATGCAATAAATTTTCGAGCCTGGAGCCACAGGTTGGGAAATAGAAGTTCCTTAAGGCTTTTTAATAAAGAGATGCCGGGTTTTGAACTCTCTACTAATTTCTTCGATCCGGTCCAATAGGATTCATTTTTGGATAAGTATAAAATGTCGATTAAAGAGGAAGATAAAACAATATACTTTGGATTTAGATCTACAATTTTTACAGTTAAACTTAAGTTACTATTAGAAATTAAATTTCCCCCTACGCCCGCATTTCTGGAAATATAATTTGTTTGTAGTTTCTGATTAAGATTTTCAATTGATAAATAAGGGTAACGTTTATTCTCTCTTACATTTTCATTTTCCACCGTGCTGGAACCTAAAAAAATAAAATCAATCTTATCAGTAGATTTTTCACCAGGTCCCAGAATGAATCCATGTTTATCTGTCCTTTTTACAACAGGTTCATTAAGTTTATCCTTTTTATATGGTGCGACTTTTATTACAGAATTTGGTTTATTCTCTTTAAAACTTATATTTCTTGTTTCCCCTTCATTTTCCTCAATAAAAACACCAACTAATGGATCAATTATAATTAACAAAATGAGAATCAGAAATAAATTAAAAAATATTAATAGAATTCTTGAATGCTTATTTTTCCTAGTCATCTTTAAAAACATTCTTTTTAATCATTTCGGTTTGCAAATTTTTCTCGTAAAAAAAATTGTTGATTACTAAATAGTCCATTTCAGTAGACATGAAACATTTATAGGCATCTTCAGGTGAATTTACTATTGGCTCCCCTCTTACATTAAAACTTGTATTAATCAAAACTCCAATGTTTGTAATATTCTTAAATTCATTAATTAGTTCCCAGTATTTGGGATTGGTTTCCCTAGAAACAGTTTGTATTCTAGCACTAAAATCGACATGAGTAATGGCCTGAAGAGAACTCCGCTCTGTATATAATTTTTCTAAATATTCCAGATTATGATAATTTGATGGAATATTAGATTTAATTGTTTCCTTTATATCTTTTACCATAAGCATATAAGGACTTTTTAGATCACCCTTAAAATAATTGGAATAATCTTCTTCTAATACCGAAGGGGCAAATGGTCTAAAGCTCTCTCTGTACTTAATTTTTAGATTTAATTTCTTTTGCATTTCTCTATTTCTTGGATCAGCTAATATAGATCTGTTACCTAACGCACGAGGTCCAAATTCTGATCTACCTTGAAACCATCCAACCACAAAACCTTCGGAAAGTAGCTTCGCAACTTTTCGTTTTAATTGGGCAAATTCTAATTGTTTACTTTCGGCCTTATATTTTCTGTTGAGATAGGTAATTTCTTTATCACTATAGTAGGGACCTAGGTAACTACCCTGCATTAAATCATAGGTGTTAGTAAAAATTCTTTCATTCCCAAAATACATGTGATTAATAGCCAAAGCTGCACCTAGGGCACCACCCGCATCTCCAGAAGCAGGTTGTATATATATATTATCAAATATTTTTAATTCGTGAATTTTTCCGTTGGCTACGCAATTAAGCGCTACACCTCCTGAAAGACATAAATTTTTAGAATTAGTAAGACGTTTGGTTTCCTTTGCAAGACGTATTACAATTTCTTCTGTTACATTTTGAATAGCATAAGCAAGATTACAGTGAGATTGGTTGATGTCATCATGTTCACCCCTGATTTTAATTCCAAAAAGTGATTCAAATCTTTTGGAATTTATCATCCTATTTCCTACTGCATATTTAAAATAATCTTGATTAAGAAAAATAGATCCATCTTCCTTTATATCAACAATATATTTTTTTATTTTTTCAATAAACGTCGAGGTCTCGTCAGAATGTGGATTTCCATAAGGTGCAAGCCCCATCAATTTATATTCTCCCGAATTTACACGGAACCCTAGATAATATGTAAAAGCACTATAGAGTAAACCAGTGGAATGTGGGAAATATAATTCTTTTAAGATTTTAATTTCCTTGTCATTTCCCAATCCAATAGAGGCTGTACACCATTCTCCAACCCCATCAATAGTAAGAATAGCAGATTCTTGCTGGTTTGAAACATAAAAACTGCTTGCTGCATGGGATAAATGATGTTCAGTAAATAAAATTTTTACTTTCCTTTTATTAAAATTTGGTTCAACCTCTTTTAAATTATCCTTTAATAATTTTCGAAAAAAGATTTTCTCTTTTGCCCATATTGGCATAGATTTTAAAAAGGAAAGTAACCCTCTAGGAGCTATTGCGTAATAAGTACTTAAAAGTCTCTCAAATTTAGGTAACGGTTTATCATAAAAAACAATGGCATCAAGCTCATTTAATGTAAGCCCCGCTTCTTCCAGGCAATATGTTATTGCATTTTTTGGGAATTCAGCAGTATGTTTTATTCTCGTGAACCTTTCTTCTTGTACACATGCAATAATTTTATTATTTACTATAACACTTGCAGCAGAATCGTGGTAAAAACAAGATATTCCGAGTATTTTCAAAATTTAAATTTAAATAATTGTAATTTTTTAGAATAACAACAACCTTTAGGTTATTCCAGCTTTTATGGTGATAATCTTAAGCATGCAAATATATTGACTAATAAATATTTTAGGGTAAATCTATTATAATATTAAGGGAATTAATCATATATTTTTGACAAACTGATTTTTTCTTTGTCAAGAATATTATGAAAAAAAAGAATATTGCCGTTGGAATAATTTTTTTTACTATAGGTTATGTAATAGGCATTTTTACTGGTCATTATCGGATTTTTCCTTTCGATCTAATTTTCACACTTAAAAAGGAGATAGGAATAGGGGAGAATAAAAAGAGATATTTGAATGTATCGAATATGGAAAGGATGGAGGTTGCAATAACAAAAAAAACAGGAATTTACCTAACTTATGGGCAGTCTAATTCTGCTAATCACGGACAGATTGGATATAAAGTTAAAAACGATGTATATCAGTTCTATGATTATACCGTTTATGGTTATCAAGATCCTTCTTTAGGTGCTTCAGGTGATGCTGGATCTGTTTGGGGGATGGTAGGTGATAAACTTATATTACAAGGGATCCATGATAAAGTAATATTTTCAAATAATGGTTGGCAAGGTAAGAGTATTAAAGAACTTAATACCTCTCCGTACTTTTCTTACTTGCTTAATAGTTATAACCAATTGATCAATAAGTATGGTAGAGTCGATGCGATACTTTTCCATCAAGGAGAGATAAATCATAAAAGTAAATATGGGAATGAAAACTATTATAAAGAATTTCACCTTTTTTTAAAAAAATTACAAAAAGAGGGGATAGAAATTCCTATCTATCTTTCGCGCACTTCTATCTGTAATACAGGTTCTGATAGATTTTTAACTGGTATTCAGAGTAAAATTATAAATGATTTCGAGATGGTTTATGAAGGACCAGATACAGATAAATTATTTGATAGCAAATACAGATTACCAGATAATTGTCACTTTTCCATGTTAGGTTTTGAAAAATTTTCAGATATGTGGGTGAAATCCATAATGAGGAAGCAATAAATTTCACTTTCGTAAAACAATGATCATTTCCTCACCATTTTTTTCATTAGCTATTGCAAAATTGGATTGGACTAATCTCCAAACAAGATTTCTTAAAAATCTTATTTCTATAATCCAATATTTGTTCTGAGTTAATTTTGCATAAAATTTCAATAATCTTGAAAATTGATATACGTATTCTACGTGTGTGATTTTCAATGGAGCCTTGGAGGATATAAGTTGCTCTTTGAAGAGAGAAAGGTTATAATGTCTATAGTGTTTTTTGGAAACCGGGACTACAGTAGTAGGTACTGATAAAATTATGGATCCATTATTCTTTAATCTTTTTTCCAGAATATTAAAAAAATGAGGTATTTCATTATCCGGAATATGTTCAAGAACTTCTATTGCAGTTACAATGTCGAATTCTTCCTTTAAATAACTCGCATCCATCGAATAAAATTGAATATTCGGATGGAATGCCTTAGCAAATTGAATTGGCCTTTCAGATAAATCAACTCCAACTTTTCGTTCTATTTTCGAATCCAACAATCCTAAGAATCGACCTTCGCCACAGCCAATATCCAATATTGATGATGGTTGAAGTTTTTCAACCAATGTTTTTATTCTTAATAAATAAGAGAAATACTTGAAACCCCAATCAATTGACCTGTGATTCACTACATTCTGCTCCTTATCTAAGTAGGGTATATAATGGTAAGGGAAATGATATTCGTTTTCCTGAATCTTAAATTTATCTTTTTTGAACGTCATTGACAATAAATATTTCCAGTAGTTTAAATTAGGTAGTTCCCTCTAAGTCTGCCAGGGTGAAAAATATGTTTTTTGAAGGGTTGAGTTTTGGAGTAGTGACAATCACAGCATCTTTATGTTTTACCTTCAATAGACAGTTTATTCTAGAATTTTTATTGTATGATAAATAATAAATAAATATGGTTTTTTCCAGCTTGCAGGCTTCTAATATGATCTCATTTAGGTGCTTTTCTGATCCAAGATAATCGCATATTATTAAGGTTCTTAATCCTTTCATTTTTGCGCATCGGTATATGAGCAAATTTAAGTTATTGCCGTTATTAAAAAGCACCTTTTTATATTTTTTATATTCATAACGCCAATTTAGCCACCTTAGTTCATCGGAATTAAAATGTGAATACAAAGAGTTTTCAGAAAAATTAATCAAACTTATGAGCTTTATCTTAGGGCTCCTTATTGGGTGTAAGGGTTTTATTATACCCCAAAAGTATTGATAGCCGGCATGTCGTTCCCAACCCATTTTCAAAAATTCGGGAAAGCTGAATTGATTTGGGTTAGCAAAAAGAAACCTAAATGGATAGTGGAAATTTTCTAAGCAATATTTCATTAATTTTTTAAACACTCCTTTTCCTCTTTCTTCTAATGCTGTACAACCATCAACAGGTCTGGCAGCTTTAATTCTTTCTCCAGTACTAAGTTTTAGGTCATAGGACATGTAAAATACACACGCAATAATTGATGAATTTTTTACTGCAACTGCCCCGGTGGAAATTTGGTGAGGATTTTTATAATGCTTCCAAATTAAATTTTCTTCTGAATAATTTGGATTCAGGTTTTTGTTAATCAAGGATATTACTTGTTTTGCATCGCTGTCAAAATTAAAGATTCGAAATTTCACCATATTTTAGAAATGATTGAATGAAGTCCAGCTACTTTTACACTTAATTCTGGAATTGACATAGTTGCATTGGTGCTAAGTCGAGAAATTCTTAAAGGATTTATTTTTTTTCTATTAATCTTATGATCAAATAAAAATGCTAATTTAATTTCTTTCTTGTTTAATATTTTTTCAATTTCCACCGTCCAATTTCCATTAGGATATGCAAAGATATTCTTACCTGAAATTTCCCAAGAATCGAAGCATTTCTGAGCTAAGGTAATTTCTTGACAAATTTCTTTTACGCAACATTTATCTAAGATAGGATGTGTATGAGTATGATTACACAACGATATATTATGTTTTTCTAACTGCTTAAAACTTGTAGAGGTAATTTGTTCTTTAGGAATATTAGGAATTTTGTTTAAAAGGTTTATTCTTTCATGATTTGGTATATTTTTAAGAAGTAAATTTTTCTTCTTTGCAGCTTTACTTTTTGAACTTATTTCATCGTAATAAGCAAGGGAGCTTTTCCACCAGAATTCCAAATTAGAATTTACATATGATGTTATTATAAAAATACAAGCGGGTAATTTTTTATCTATCAATTCAGGTATTGCATTGGTGAATATATTTTTATAACCATCATCAAAGGTAATTAGTAGAGGGTATTTGGGTAAAATTTTGCCATTTTCTATATGCTCTTTTAAAGTGTCTAAATCTATAATTGAATAATTCGATTTAAGATAATTTAAATGTCTTTTAAATATCGCCCTATCAGGGATCTCGTGATATGTAATAACCCTTAAATTATACTTGTAAAATCTTTTAGTGATTTTCGCAAAAACGTTAAGAAAAGTGAAAAGAAAAATTCTCATAATTAATATAAAAATAAATTCTGTAAATGGAATTAAGGATTTAGTAAGCGATTAATTAAGGCCCCAATTTTGCAAAAATTGGCGAAAGTTTAAAGCTTTAAAGTATATATGTTTTTATTTTAGCTATTTCGAAAATAAAATAAATGAGTAAAAAAATCAGGGTTCTTCATATAATAAAGTCACTTGGTCGAGGAGGCGCAGAAATGTTACTACCAGAGACGCTTAAACTGCATGATAGCCAAAGATTTGAATTTCACTATGTCTATTTTCTCCCTTGGAAAAATCAGATGGTTTCTGCGATAGAAAACAATAATGGCGTTGTTCATTGTTTTAAAGCTTCTAATAATATTCAAATTATGCTGGAAGCTAATAAGATTGCAAATTATGTAGTGGAACATAAAATTAATATTATTCATTGTCATTTGCCGTGGGCCGGATTTTTAGGAAGGTTAGTCCACCAAAAAACTAATATCCCATTAGTTTACACTGAACATAATATGCAGGAACGTTACCATTGGGTAACAAAGTTTTTAAATAGGGTTAGTTTTAATTCCCAATCTTTAGCAATTGGAGTCTCAGAAGATGTAAGTTCTTCCATTCTTAAAAATATAAAACCAAAAATTCCTGTTGTAACTCTTCTAAATGGTGTTAATACTAAAAAATATAAGAAAAAAAATCTTGTTGGGCTCCATGAAGAATTAAATATACCGTCAGATGCTTTTGTTGTGGGAGTAGTGGCTGTTTTTCGTTTTCAGAAACGGTTAAAAGAATGGATGCAAGTATTTAAAAAATTTTCGGATAAAAATCCAAATGTCTGTGGAATAATTATAGGAGATGGGCCATTAAAAAAAGAATTAATTGCAGAAAGGAAGGCATTAAATTTGGAGGACAAAATTTTAATGCCAGGTTTGCAAACTGAAACTCGTCCCTATTTTGAAATTATGGATGTTTTTATGATGACTTCATCTTTTGAAGGTTTACCTATTGCGTTATTGGAAGCCATGAGCATGGAATGTGCTATAGTTTCAACAGATGCCGGAGGAATTAAAGAAGTTTTGGAAGACGGTAAAAATGGTTTGATGGTAACGGTTAATAACTGGGAGGATTTAGTAGAGAAGCTGGAAATATTAATGAAAAGTGAAGAAGAAAAAACAAGGCTTCAGAAGGCTGCAAGACTTCGTGTTCTTGAAAAATTTAGTATGGAAAGTATGGTTAAAAAACTTGAATTAAATTACCTAAAGTTATTGGAAAATGGAAATTAGGAAAGCCCAAGAAAAAGATCTGCCAGAAATTTTAGAGGTTTTAAAAAGCAGTTTAGGGGAAACATCTTCTCAAAAAACGGAGACAGTTTGGAATTATAAACATGTTGAAAATCCATTTGGAAAAAGTCTTGTCCTTGTGGCGTGTTTATATGATAAAATTGTTGGTGTTAGAGCATTTATGTGCTGGCAATGGAATTACAAAGGCAGAAAATTATCTGCTTTTAGAGCAGTAGATACTGCCACGGATCCTGCACATCGTGGTAAGGGTATTTTTAAAAAACTAACATTAAAAGCTTTAGAAATAGGTGAAAAAGAAAATATTAGCTTCGTATTTAATACTCCAAATAGTCTCAGCAAACCAGGGTATCTAAAAATGGGTTGGAAAGAGGTGAATAAAATTGGCTTATCAATTTCACCAGCAAACCCTTTAAATTTTTTAAAGAAAGGTCAATTTGATCCTATTATAAAACAGGAATGTTCAAAAAGTGAATTCGTTGAGCTGCTTGAAAAATATAATGAGTCTTTAAGGAAAAATAATAAACTATTTACAATTAAAAATGAGAATTTTTTGGATTGGAGGTATCAAGCTAATGCACTTCAAAAATATCATGTCGTTAAAAACAAAGATTTTTATCTTGCAGCATATTTAAAGGATAGAGGGAAATATAAAGAACTAAGAATTTCAGAACTTATATTTATATCTTCTGATGGAAAAAAGAAGGCTAAAAAAGAGATTTTAGAATTATCATCCAATTGTAGTGCTAATTTTGTTTCTTATTCTCATGCTAACTTCAAATTAGGGTTGCTATCTTATACAGGCAATATAGGACCTGTCCTAACCCTTAAAGGTTTAAATATTGATAAATCAGATGCGTTGTCCTTTTATAATTTGAAAAATTGGGATTATAGTTTAGGGGATTTAGAACTATTTTAGAAACTATGATCGGTGTTATATTTTTATTACTTTTTTTAATCTTCATTAGTCAGTCTATATTTAAACTTTATCAACATAAACATCGTTTTTTTGATAAGAGATTAATGAACAGGTTATTGGGTTATCACCTGTTCTTTATGGGAGTCTATTACATTTATGCTTTATTAAATCCATCAGATTCCAAATTATACTTTTCTCGCCCCCAGAATCCGGCGAAATCATGGGGTGATTTTTATGGTACTAGTACTACTTTTATAGACTTTATGTCTTATCCTTTTATTAACGGTCTATCATTTAATTATGAAATGATGATGGTTTTATATGGGTGGTTAGGATTTCTGGGATTTGTTTTTGCTTATCTCTTTTTTAGAGAAAATATTCCAATCAAAATTAAGGTGTTTAAAAATTTAGATTTTTTAACCTTAATTTTATTTCTGCCTAATATGCATTTTTGGACTTCCTCCCTTGGGAAGGGTGCTCCTATATTTTTAGGGCTTATGATGTTTGCATATGCAATAAAGGATCCAAAATACCGGTGGGTAGTTTTACTTATAGGCTCTTTGATTATATATTTTATAAGACCTCATGTATTTTTCTTCGTAGCTATGGGGACCATTTTAGGTTATTTTAGTGGTAGAGAAAAAATTTCATTTTGGAAGAAAGTATTGGTTGTTGGGGTTATGCTGGGAGGATTAATTATTGTTCAGGATCAAATTTTAGGTATGGCTGGACTTAATAATTCAGATAATTTAATTGAGGATTTTGAAGATTTTTCAGAAGATAGAGCGGGTGAATTAAGCAAATCTGGATCAGGGGTTGATATGACTGCATATCCCTTACCATTGAAACTTTTTACTTTCTGGTTTAGACCCTTATTCTTTGATGCTCCAGGTATTCTAGGATTTATTGTTTCAATTGAAAACCTGATTTATTTGCTGCTTTTCTTCAAAATATTTAGAAAGGATTTTTTCAAATTCTTGAAAAAATCACCAGTTGCAGTGAAAATGAGTACTGTGGTATTTCTGACATCCTCGTTTGCTATGGTTTTTGTTATGTCCAACTTAGGAATTATGATGAGGCAGAAATCAATGGTAATGTACTTTCTGTTCTTTGTTATTTATTATTTCCTTGCACAAAAAAAATATAATAAGATCATGCGCTGGAGAAAAAGGAGAGCTCAAATGCTTAGGCAAAACGACCTAGCAATAAATATGAAATAATGAAACATGGACGGCTAGTTATATCTTTAGATTTTGAATTACTCTGGGGTGTATTTGACAAAATAGATTACAATAAAAAAGTTGATTATTTTGAAAACACGAGGCGTGTAGTTCCAAAACTAATTAAACTTTTTGAAGATTATGATATTCATGCTACCTGGGCTACAGTAGGAATGTTATTTAATGAAAATTGGGAACAATGGATAGAGAATATACCAAGGGAACTTCCTGCTTATAATAGCTCAAAACTATCTGCCTATCAATTTGGATTGAATAATAAAGACTTAATTAAAAATGAATTGTGTTTTGCACATGATATAATTGATATTATTCATAAGTCAAAAGGACAGGAAATGGCAACTCATACATATTCACATTATTATTGCCTGGAAGACGGTCAAACCGTACATAGTTTTCATTCCGATCTTAAAAAAGCTATTCAAATAGCTGAAAATAAGGGTATACAGTTAAAATCCCTTGTTTTTCCTAGAAATCAGTTTAATCCAGAATACCTTGAAATTTGTAAGGAACTTGGAATAACCGGTGTTAGAATTAATCCTGATAATTGGTATTGGAATAATACTCAAAAAGATACCCTTCTACAGAAAATATTTAGAACCGGTGATGCATATTTAGGATTAATGGATAAAGCTTATGATATTTCTACAATGAATAGAGATCTTCCGGTTCAACAAAGAGCTAGTAGATTATTAAGACCAAAAGAATCTGAGTTTAAAAATGATCTGAAATTAAAACGGATATTTGACGAGATGCAATTTGCAGCTAAAAACAAGAACATTTATCATCTGTGGTGGCACCCGCACAACTTTGGTAATGATCCTGAAGGAAATTTAAATGATCTTAAACTAATTTTAGAGTGTTATAAAAAATGTCAGAAAAATTATGGATTGGTTTCGAATAGTATGAGTGAAATTTCACATATGGTTATTTCAGGTTCGAACTAATGTTTTAGAATTTTGTTTAAAAGTAATACAATTGTGTCGATGTTGCATTTAATTTCACGTTTAACGTCGAGTATTAATTATTTATAATAAATATGGAATTTTAAACACTGATTTAAAATAATCCTCGACAATCAATTGCTTCTATAAATATAGCTAAGTGCATAAATTAGTAAGAATAACCACAGTACCATTATCCTTAGAAAAATTACTTGAAGGTCAGTTAACCTACATGAACAAATTTTATGAGGTAACTGCAATTTCCGCCGATAAAGAACGATTGGAAAAATTGGGTAATAGCATTGGAGTAAAGACATTTCCAGTTACACTTACTAGAGCTATTACTCCTATTCAGGATATTAAAAGCTTATTTCGGCTTTATATGTATTTGAAAAATGAAAAACCTTTAATCGTACATACCCACACCCCAAAAGCTGGGGTAGTAGGGATGCTAGCAGCCAAACTTGCAGGTGTTCCTATTAGAATTCATACCGTTGCAGGCTTGCCTTTAATGGAAACTACGGGCGCGAAAAGAAAATTGTTAGACTGGGTTGAAAAGCTAACTTACACCTGCGCAGTTAGAATTTATCCTAATTCTTTTAAATTGAAATCCATTATTAACGAATTAGGATTTGCTAAAGAGTCCAAACTGAAAGTACTTGGGAATGGAAGTTCAAATGGAATCGATACAAAGTATTTTGACCCTTCCAGATATTCACTAAAATTTAAAAGCTCTTTACGTAAAAATTTAGGAATTTCTCTGGATGATTTCGTATATATTTTTGTTGGTAGGTTGGTTAGAGAAAAGGGTATAAATGAATTGGTTGCTGCTTTTTCAAAACTTCAAGAAGAAGTTGAAAACATTTCTCTAATATTAGTTGGTCCACTGGAGCAAGAGCTTGATCCATTAAATGCAACTACGATAGAGATAATTAATAAACATCCAAAAATTATAACTACAGGTTTTCAAGCAGATGTTCGTTCATATTTCGCTATTTCAAATGCTTTAACCTTCCCTAGTTACCGTGAAGGTTTTCCTAATGTGGTCATGCAAGCCAACGCTATGTCATTACCAGCTATAGTGTCTAATATAAATGGCTGTAATGAAATAATCCAGAATGATGTGAACGGATTGATTATTAAAGTGAAAGATGAGGTCGCTTTAAAAGAGGCTATGAAAAAATTATTAGAAAATCCTAAACTATGCTGGAAATTGACTCAAAACACACGACCTTTAATTCAGGCCAATTTTGAAAGGGAGCAATTTTGGAAAATTTTGTTAAAAGAATATAAAGAATTAGAAGGCCTACATAAACATGTTTAAATTCGCAAGCTAATTTAAACACCTGTTAATATAGTTAATGTATACACAGTTGGTCAAACCCTTTTTCGATTTTATATTCGCATCAGTTGCCTTAATTATTTTGAGTCCTATTCTAATTGTGGTAACTATTTTACTTGCGATTGCCAATAATGGTTTTCCTTTTTTTATACAAAAGAGACCTGGAAAAAATGGTAGGATTTTTAATATTATCAAATTCAGGACCATGACTAATGCCCGGGATTCCAAAGGACAATTGCTTCCTGATGCCGATAGGTTAACCCCTGTGGGAAAATTTATTCGGAAGACATCTGTTGATGAGTTACCTCAATTATTTAATGTATTAAAAGGAGATATGAGTTTTATTGGACCCAGACCTTTACTTCCTCAATATCTTCAGATTTACACTAGAGAACAAATGAAGCGGCATGATGTTAAGCCGGGAATAACAGGTTGGGCACAAGTGAATGGTAGGAATGCAATTAGCTGGACGGAAAAATTTCGGTTAGATATTTACTATGTTGAAAACATATCTTTTTTGCTTGATATCCAAATTTTATTTAAGACAATTAAAAAAGTGTTAATTTCGGAAGGAATCAATACTGAAAATATGGCGACGACTGAGCCTTTTAATGGGAGTAATTAAATGATTATATACGGAGCAAGCGGACATGCGAAGGTGATTATAGATATTATAGAGTCAACCAGCCATCATGCTATAGATATGATTCTAGATGATAATCCGGAAATTCATAGCATTATGGGGAAACCGGTAAAACATTCAATGCCGGAAAAGGGAGATGATTTTTCTTTTGTAATTGCCGTGGGGAACAATGTTGTTCGGAAAGAAATAGTCGATCGAAATAATTTTCAATATTCTGAAGCACTTGTTCATAATAAAGCTATAGTAAATAGAAATGTTGTTATTGGAGAAGGGAGTGTGGTTATGGCAGGTGCAGTAATTAACCCCTCAAGTAAGGTGGGTTCACATGCTATTATAAATACAAATGCAATAATAGATCATGATGTGAAAGTGGCCGATTTTTGCCATATTTCACCTGGAGCGGTAATAACTGGAAATGTAAAAATTGCTGAGGGAACCCAGATTGGTGCTGGTGCTAGTATTCTACCAGGGGTAAATATTGGAAAATGGTGCACTATTGGTGCAGGGTCAGTTATATTAAAAGATATACCGGATTATGCTGTAGTTGTTGGAAATCCCGGTAGAATAATTAAGTATAATAAGTCGGAAGAATGAATAAAAATAAAATATGGCTATCCTCTCCACATATGGGAGGAAATGAGTTAACTTATATTAATGAAGCCTTCCAGGCAAATTGGATTGCTCCCTTAGGACCTAATGTTTCAGGTTTTGAAGATTCTATAAAGACTTATCTTCAAACTAAAAATTATGGTCCACTTGAAGTTGCAGCTTTAAGTTCCGGAACAGCAGCTATTCATTTAGCCTTAATTTTACTCGGAGTTAAACCAGGAGATGAAGTTTTGTGTCAGAGTATGACTTTTGCTGCGACGGCAAATCCCATAAAATATTTAGGAGCTACGCCAGTATTTATAGATAGTGAAAAAGACACCCTTAATCTTTGTCCTGAGCAACTTGAAATTGCCATAAAAGATCGCATTTTAAAAGGAAAGAAGCCAAAGGCTATTATTGCTGTTCATTTATATGGTATGCCTTATAAAGTAAATCAAATTGAAGCGATTTCAAAAAAATATGAAATTCCGGTAATTGAGGATAGTGCCGAGGCTTTAGGTAGTACTTTTAAAGAACAAAAGTGCGGTACCTTCGGCGATTTTTCAATCTTGTCATTCAATGGAAATAAAATTATAACCACTTCGGGAGGAGGAGCATTGATTACAAAAAATAAAGAACATAAGGATAAAGCCGTGTTTTTAGCAACTCAGGCGAGGGATGAAGCCCCGCATTATCAACATAGCCAAATTGGCTATAACTACAGATTAAGCAATATCTCCGCCGGAATTGGAAGAGGGCAGATGGAAGTTCTGGATAACAGAGTTGCAGCACGAAGGGATATGTTTCAATTTTACGTAAATTTATTTTCTCCTTATAAAGGAATACATGTGTTTGCTGAACCTAATGAAGATTATTTTAGTAATCATTGGCTAACGGTAATTACTATTGATGAGAAAGTAGCAGGAGTCTCACGGGAAGAATTGAGAAAGTGCCTGGAGAAAGAAAATATTGAAAGTAGGCCATTATGGAAACCAATGCATTTGCAACCTGTTTTTGAATCAGATCCTTATTACGGGAATGGTATTGCTGAAGATATGTTTGAAAATGGGTTATGTTTGCCTAGTGGTTCAAATCTTTCGGATAATGATAGGGACAGGATCAGGGAGGTAATTATAAACTGTTTGAAAAAATAGAAAATTCATTATGGGGAAAATCGTAAAAGCCCTTAAGAGTATACTTACCGGTCCAGATAATGCCTTAGATATACGTAATTTAAAATATCTCCCAAGGTGGGCTGTCCTATTAATTGATGTAGGTCTGGTTTGTATTTCTATTATGTTAACTATATTAATCTTAGTTGACCTTTCTCCATTTCAATATACTTTACTTAGCTTTTTTGAGAAAGCAGTTTTAGTAATCACACTTAATACATTGTTTTTCTTTGTATTTAAAACCTATGCAGGAATTATACGGTATTCCTCAAATGTTGATGCTCTAAAACTTTTATTAGCCACCTGTAGTTCTTTTCTTAGTCTTTTAATAATTAATTATATCACCTATTTTTTCGTTGGGCAAAAGATATTTTTAATAGGAGGGCTTTTAATTAACCTTTGGATTTCCTTTTCGCTATTGTTCCTATTCCGATTAGGTGTGAAACAAACGTATGAATACTTTAAAATTGTTCAAAAAAACCAATCTTTAATTAATGCAGTAATTCTCGGAGTCGACGAGAATGCAATTTCCATTGCTGGGGCACTGGACATCGAGCATCCAAAAAGGTTTAAGATTGTAGGGTTTTTAACACAAGAGGATCATAAGAAATTAAGGGTTCTAGATAAACCTGTATTAAGACACACTCGTAAAATCCATGAAGAAGTAGCTTCCTTAGGAGCCGAAGCAATTATTTTTTCGGAGAATGCACTTACTTCTGAAGAGAAATTTCGTCTCGTTGAAGAATGTTTAGAAAACGATATAGCAGTTTATAATGCACCGCTAGTTTCATCCTGGAATGCTGATCAACCAATTGCAAAAAAGGTAAAAACTCTTCAGATAGAAGATCTTTTGGAGCGAGAACCAATTCAATTGGATGTACAAAACAAAATCGATCAACTTACCGGCAAAACCATTCTAGTTACGGGGGCGGCTGGTTCAATTGGTAGTGAAATTGTTCGTCAGGTTGCAGAATACAATCCGAAAAAGTTAATTATCCTGGATCAGGCTGAAACACCTTTACATCATTTACAGCTTGAAATTTCATCTAAATATTCGAATTTAAATTTTAAGGCAATTATTTGTGATGTTGGAAACAAAAGAAGATTGGATAGGATGTTCCAAACACACCAGATAAATGTTGTTTATCACGCAGCCGCATATAAACATGTCCCTTTAATGGAAAGTAATCCGCACGAGGCTATTTTTGTAAATATTTTAGGAACAAAAAACCTGGCAGACTTGGCGGTCCAGTATAATGTTGGTCATTTTGTTATGGTTTCGACAGATAAAGCCGTAAATCCAAGTAATGTTATGGGAGCTTCTAAGAGAGCTGCGGAGATGTATGTCCAGTCGCTTTATCACGACCAGATTAAAAAAGGGGAGGGTAGAACTAAATTTATAACAACCAGATTTGGAAACGTTCTTGGTTCTAATGGTTCGGTAGTTCCTTTGTTTAAAAAGCAAATTGAAAACGGAGGTCCTGTCACTATTACGCATCCCGATATAATTCGGTATTTCATGACCATTCCCGAGGCATGTCAGCTAGTTCTGGAAGCTGGAGCCATGGGTAAGGGTGGAGAAATATTTGTTTTTGATATGGGTGAACCTGTGAAAATTATGGATTTAGCTATTAAAATGATTAAGCTCGCAGGTTATCAACCAAATAAAAGTATTAAAGTTAAAATTACCGGGCTTAGACCAGGTGAAAAATTATATGAAGAATTATTAAACGATGAGTGTAAAACTCTTCCTACTCATCATAAAAAAATAATGATTGGTCAGGATGTTGTTAGAGATTACGAATTAATTAATGAGAAGGTCAAAAAAATTATTAAGTCTGCCCATAAGCTTAAAAATGATAAGGTTGTTGCTAAATTAAAGGATCTTATTCCGGAATTTAAAAGTAATAATTCTTTATACGAAAGGTTAGATAGTGTAAAAGAACTAAAAAAAGATTAAAAACTATATGATTAAAAAATTATATTTTGTTCTGCTACTTGTGAGTGTTTGTAGTTGTTCTACTAAAAAGGATGTCGTCTATTTTTATGAAGGAAGAGAAAATATTGAAGCCAGTTCAATTCTAAATTATGAACCAAAAATTGAAAAAGATGATATTTTAAGAATTAACGTTTCATCTTCATCTATAAATGAAGAAATAGTTAAGCCTTTTCAAATGAAACAACAAGGTCAAAATAATGGGGGAGGTAGTTCTAGATCATCAGCCTTAATTAATGGTTATTTAGTTAATCCAAATGGGAGTATTAAGTTCCCGGTTTTGGGAGAGGTGGCAGTATCCGGTTTAACTAGGATTGAAGTTGAAAAGAAGCTTGAGCAAATGATGACCGTCTACATAAAAGATCCAATAGTAGACGTTAGAATCTTAAATTTTAGTATTACAGTTCTTGGAGAAGTAAGGAGTCCTGGGAGGGTTCAAGTTGACGAAGGAAATATATCTTTACCTGAATTACTTGCTATGGCTGGTGATATTACCTATAATGGGAAGAGGGAAAATATTACTATTATAAGGGAGGAAAATGGAATTAGAAAAATTGGATATATAGATATGACCAAATCTAATCTTTTCGATAGTCCTTTTTATTATTTGAAACAGAATGATATAGTGTATGTACAACCTACTTATCGAACGGTTAAATCTGCGGGATTTTTCAGCAGTTACCAAGGAATTATTTCAGTCGGTACAACCATAGTTAGCCTTTACTTACTTATTAGAAGCCTATAAAATGGAGGATTTTAACGAATTACCAGAAGAGAAAAAAGAGTCTAATTTTGATCTAAAAGCTGAAATTTATAAATACTTAAACTATTGGCGATGGATTTTAATTGGTTTTTTAATAGGAGGAGCTTTAGCATTTCTTTATAATAGATATTCCATTCCAAAATTTAAAACCCAAGCATCCCTTTTAATTGTGGATGATGATGAAAATGGGGCCATGAGTGCCTTGCCTTCAGGAGGGGGGGCAATTCTATCATTGGATAATGAAGGTCTTGATAGCCAGATCGAGAAGTTAAAATCCAAACAATTAGTCTCTAGCGTTATTGATGAATTGGATCTTAATATTCAATATTTTATTGAAGGTAATGTTATTACGGTTGAAGCATATAAGACTAGTCCTATATTGATTCAATTTATCTCACCAGATAGTATTGTAAATAAAAAGAATTTTGAATTTTACGTTACTCCAACATCTGATACTAATTTTCGACTTGAAGAACAAAACAAAGGTTATTCTTCTGAGCATAAAATTGGTGAAATTATAGAATTTGAAGATATTCAATTCACTATTTTACCTCGGTCTGGAAATGAAGAAGGGGTTTTTAAAAAGTCTAGTACTGTAAACATAAGAGTTTTGCCATTAAGGTATGTTGCTGATATTATGCTTGCTAACCTTTCTATAATGCCTAAAGGAAAGGCAAAGGATATGTTGGAATTAGGAATTGTTAACGAATCTAGTACAAAGTCCGAGGATTTTTTAAATAGGTTGATGGCTAGATTTAATGAAGAAGGAATCGAAGATAAACAGGAGGTAGCACAGAATACAACCGCCTTTATTCAAGAGAGACTTGAAATGATTACCACGGAACTTGATTCGGTTGAAGTAGGAATTGCTGACTTCAAAAGGCAAAATGAAATTATGAATATTGAAGCAGGAGCCGCTCAGTATCAGACTAAATTTTCAGAAGTTGAACAGCAAATTTTTGAACTGGAAACGCAATTAGAACTGCTAAACTCGGTTGAAGAACTTTTGAAAAGATCCGGCCTGT
Source organism: Christiangramia aquimixticola (assembly GCF_048285835.1). Lineage (NCBI taxonomy): Bacteria > Pseudomonadati > Bacteroidota > Flavobacteriia > Flavobacteriales > Flavobacteriaceae > Christiangramia > Christiangramia aquimixticola. The sequence goes on along the minus strand of NZ_JBLVTL010000001.1, from coordinate 90,172 downwards.
ACGATTTATTACCTGAAGTTGGGATAAGTGATGTACAGATTACTGGGCTTATTAACTCGTATAATACTTTGGTTTTAGAACGCAATCAATATTTAAAAGGTTCAACTCCAGATAACCCAGTTGTTAAAGCAATTACTGAGCAACTTGATAGTTTAAGAGAAAATTTATTTGAAAACATAGCTAGCACGAGGAGCTCTATAAATATAAGGTTGAATGAACTTAATCAACGTGGAAATATAGCCCAAAGAAAGTTTAGTAATTTCCCTGGTCTTGAAAAGGGAATGAGAAATATAGAACGACAGCAGCAAATAAAGGAGCAACTATATCTATTTCTATTGCAAAGAAGGGAAGAAGCAGCTATTTCCTATGCGGCGACAGCATCTGTAGCAAGGGTTGTAGATGCTGCGTATACAATAAATGAACCGGTGGATCCTGCGCCATGGCTGATTCTTATTGGAGGGTTTTTGATTGGACTTGTAATTCCTATTCTAATCATTTTTATTAAAAATGTTCTTGATACAAAAGTTCACCATAAAGGTGATTTAACCCCTCTTACCGATATGGTTCCTTTTATAGGAGAAACTCCTAGAATAAAAAATGAGGAGAGTGATGTGATATTTTTAAACGATCGTTCGCCTTTAGCAGAATCTTTTAGAATTCTCAGAACCAACTTAGCTTATCTTATACAAAAAAAACAAAGGAATATTGGGCATGTTATTTTCGTAACATCTACAATAAAAGGAGAAGGTAAAACTTTTATATCATACAATCTATCTAGAACTTTGGCTAGTACACAGAAAAAGGTTTTATTGATTGGAGCTGATATAAGAAATCCTAAATTGCATCGATACACAAGTTCAACAATCGGTACTAAGGAAAAAGGTCTATCGGATTATCTATACAATTATGAAGTAAATCATCACGATATAATTTCCAATACAGCTGATGACAATATAAAAGTTGATATTATTTTGTCTGGACCAATACCTCCTAATCCAGCAGAATTACTAATGAACGATCGAATGGAGGAATTGATTAACCTAGCTAAATCAGAATATGATTATGTTATAGTAGATACTGCTCCAACGATGATAGTGACAGATACCTTACTAATAAGTCAATTAGCTGATTATACTTTATATGTAACCCGAGCTGATTATACAGAGAAATCTTTACTTCAATTTTCTAGAGATCTTAAAAAGCAGGGTAAGCTTAAAGGTTTAGCAGTTATATTAAATGATGTGGATCATTCGAAATTTTCATACGGTGCACAATATGGTTATTC
>NZ_JBLVTL010000001.1:0-88862 GCF_048285835.1 Christiangramia aquimixticola | reverse complement strand
GAAGATCAGGAATCCAGATGGCAAAGGTTTAAAAAGAGGTTCTTTAGTTAAACCTCTTTTCCATTAATTGAAGGTTATTCATTTTAATGGAACTCACTTTTGTTTCTAATTTTTTAGGAAATTTAATTTCTCGAATTTTTTCTAAATGAGAAATTTTGTGCACATCACTGCAGATATAATCTATTAAATTATACTCGATTAATTTATAAGCCATTTTTTGGATGCCTATACCATAATGAGGGGTTAAAGAAAGCATATTTAATTGAAATTTACATCCCCTGGTTTTAAGATCTCTAAATTTTTCCAGGTCTTTAGAGTGTAAGTAAGTGTATCTTTCAGGGTGTGCTAAAATGGGCTGAAAAGTGTTATTCTGAAGTTTAAAAAGGATTTCATTAAGATTTAAAGGAGGTTGGAAATAGGACATTTCTACCAACACCTTTTTTTCTACTAATGGAATAATTTGATTCTTTTCAATTATTTCAATAAAATGTTGATCCATCATGTACTCCGCACTATATCCAAGATTTTTGATTTTTTCCTTTTCCTGGATTTGATTATAGGCATTTTGAATAGATTCAGGAGTGTTGGGATAATACTCTCCAATAACATGGGGTGTAGCAATAAGGTTATATATGCCTAGCCTGTTGAACTCTCTTATTAGTTCAAGCGATTCTTTAACGTTTTTGGCACCATCATCAATGCCTGGTAATATATGATTATGAAAATCAGTGACTCCTTCAATATGATCAATAAGGAATGATTTTTTCTTAAATATCGAAAACATATAATCTATTTTACCCTTCAAAATTACGTAATTTAAATTCTAATTAGTAATCTTTGCAGGGCCACTATTTCAACTGAATGAAGCCTAAAATTTTAATTTTTCTTTCACTATTATTGGGAAATGTTTCTTATGGTCAATTCGAAACAAAACTCGATATCACAGCATTAGGAAATATTTACACTGGTGAAGAATCCCCATTTTGGATTCATACAAATCATAGAGGTCGCGTAGATGAAGAAACATTTTATAGTGGGTTAATAAGTTCAGAGATCAAATTTGAAGTTTCCGAAACGGAATCTATAGATTTTGGAGTTGGAGCTTTTTATAAAGATGGTTACGATGATGGTTTAAAAATAGACGAAGCCTATTTTTCTTATATATCAAAGAACTTTGGGGTTGTGCTTGGAAAGAAACAGCGAGCAGATATATTCCAGAGTTTAAGTGCAAGTAACGAAAATATCTTATGGTCGTTAAATTCAGGTCCTTTGCCAGGAGTCAGAATTTTTACCCGTTCACCAATTTTTCTAAATGGGTCTCATGGCCTTGGTATTAAGTTGAAGCTTGAAGAATACCTTATGGATGATGAGCGATACGTTATGGAAATAAGGCTCCATCATAAAAGTGCTCACCTGGTATTTAGGAACCAGAATAATCTTGAAATTTCTATGGGTCTTCATCAATTTGTACAATGGGCAGGAACCTCACCGGAATATGGAAAATTACCTAGTTCCTTTAAAGATTATACCAGGGTGTTTACGGGGATGCCCGGTGCTGAAGATGTTGGGGGGCAGGAGGTAAATGCTCTTGGAAATCAATTAGGCAGTTATGAGATTAGTGTTAAAACTAAAATTAACAATATTGATTTTCATTTTTTATATAACCACATTTTTGAAGATGCTTCCGGATTAAAAATGGGGAATTTGCCCGATGGTCGTTATGTGATTTATTTTGAGGATAACCGTGATACTTTTTGGGGTACAGATTGGGTGAAGGCTTTTATATATGAGTTCTACTACACTAAAAATCAAAGTAGAAGCAGAAAAAGTTCGGAGGTAGACGGTGCAGATAATTATTTTAATAATAACCTTTACAGATCGGGTTGGACTTATCAAAATTCAGTAATTGGAACCCCTTTTATTCTTAAAAATATCAATCGCTTCAGGATTGGAATGAATATACTTACCGTTCACCACCTTGGTGTAAAAGGTACCGCTTTTGACAAGTTACCTTATCGTTTCCTTTTGTCTTATCGGAAAAATTATGGACTTAAAGATTCGTTTTATCCTGAAACTCGTCATATTTTTTCCACCCTCATAGAAGTGGAGCTTATTAATGCAGATTACAACCTGGATGTGATGCTTGGGACAGATGTGAAATCCTATGACTCTTCAAACATTGGGATTGGAATAAAATGGTCAAAAAATATATTCTAATCTAAACCAATATTTTTTTTGTAATTTACTCCACCTAAACCTTATAATATCTGTGACCTCAAAAACTTCCCTTTCTGTTTCGGAAGCAGTCTTTGTATTAAACTTTAGCAACGGAGTTACTGCATTCGACAAAAACGCTATTAAATTTTTTGAGGAACAATTCAATGTAAAAATTGGACAAGGGTTTACCTTATTTGATATTTTCAATGCCGATCTGGCTACTCGTTTAAACGAAAAACTGGTATTCTGTAAAAAAGGAAAATTCCAGATATTAGCCTGGAATGAAAAAGAATCCGTTAAAGAGTTTAGATTTTACATCTCTCCAATAGTTCAGGAGGATCAAACAATTTCTTCTGTGAGTATTTCAGTAGAATTGAATAATTCCCAGGAAGCCTTATTACAGAATATTAAAATTGAAAAGGAACTAGAATATAGTAAACAGTTTTATTCGAACCTTTTTAATAATAATCCGGATGCGGTTTTTGCTTTTGATCTTGAAGGGAATTTTATTAATGTTAATTCGCAATCGGCAACTTTGGCCGAAACTTCAACTGAAGAACTTATAAAAATGCACTTTTTGCCTTTTATCCCTGATGAGGATAAAGAGAAGGTGCTGGAGAAATTTTCATCATCTTTAAATGGAAAAAGCCCCAAATATGAAACCCGGTTTATAAGCACAAAAGGAACCCGCAAAATTCTTGAAATAAATAATATACCAATTCGGTTTAAAGGGGAAATTATTGGGGTTTATGGCATCGCTAAAGATGTTACTAAACAAAGAGAGATCGAGAATAACATTATTGCCGAAAGGCAAATGCTAAAGGCGATCATTGACAATATTCCAGATTACATCTTTGTAAACGATAAAGACCATAAATCCATCCTGGCCAATAAAAAATTCTTCAATAAAATTCTTGGGAAAGATATTGACCAGGGAACTTCCGGTTACTCTCCCCTGGATTATTACGATTTAGAAAAGGCGAAGGAAATTATTGTCGATAATGAAGCTGTAATCAAAACGGGAATTCCAGTAATTAATCGCCCAGATTTAATTGTAAATAACGAAGGGAAGGAAGAGATGGTGCTACTCACTAAAGTTCCTTTAAAAGATTGTGAGGATAATATCATTGGATTAATAGGGATTGCTCGTGATATCACAGAAACCTACCTGAATAATAAAAAGAAGGATTTAATTTTTAAGACTATAAAGGCATTTGGAGATAAACCTACCTTTAAAGAAGCTACCATTAAGGCTTTACGCACTTTTTGTACGGAATTAGGCTACGATTACGCCGAAGCTTATAAAGTGAGTGTAAATAATACCAAACTTATTCGTACCTGTAACTGGCCAATTCTCAATGATAATACCAAAAATTCTGAAGAAAAGGTTTTATATGAACGTGGCGAAGGTTTACCGGGAAGGGTGTGGCAGAATGCTGAAATTGAAATTAGGCGCTCGAGAGAGGGATCTTTACTAAACGAAATGCAAATAGAAGACCCCTCACAAATTAAAACGGTAGTGGGTATTCCCATTACTTTTGAAGGTAAACTTATATCTGTTTTTTGCTTTGGCTCTTATAAACACAACAAGGAAATTAAAAAGGGAGTTTTAAATGACGTATCCATTCAGGTAGCCTCCGCAATTGAAAGAAAACGAAGTCAGGAACAGTTAAATAATTTCTTTTCCTATTCTCCAAATCTCATAGCCATTCTTGGGCTCGATGGTTTTATTAAGAAGGTAAACCCATCTTTTGAACGTAAATTCGAGTATCCGGAATCAGAAATTTTATCCCAGCCATTTCTGGATTTTATACATCCGGATGATCTTCAAAAAACCTTTGAAGCAATGGAAACTGTTTCCATCGCCGGGTCTGATTTTGAAATTAGATGTAGAAAGAAAGATGGCAGTTATCTCTGGATTTCCTGGAGGTTCTCACGCTTTTTTGAAACTGAGAATGTAGTATTTGTATATGGAACAGATATTACAGAGCTTAAGGATCATGAAAATTTAATTAAAGATAACGCCAAACGTTTCAAGGCTCTGGTACAGGAAGGTTCAGATCATATCTCTATTATGGACAGAGATTATAATTACCTGTATAATAGCCCGGCGGTGAAATCAATTTTCGGGTTGACGGCTGGAGAAATGAATAAAACGAACTTTAGGGATCACCTTATTCCGGTTGACGAGAAAAAAATCAATGAAGATCTATTACTATTAAGCAAAAGTAAAAGGTTGCAGCTTCCCTCTTATAGAATCACCAATAAGACAGGCGATATTCGCTGGATAGAAACCATTGTGACAGATCTTACAGATGATCCTGCAATTGACGGAATAGTAATGAATTCCAGAGATATTACAGAATTTATAAGCCAGGAAAGAAAACTATTGGAAAGTCTTAAACGCTACGACATTGTTGCCAAAGCTACTTCTGATATTATTACCGACTTTAATATTAAAGATAGAATAATACAGGTTAGTGAATCTGCAACTGAGGTGTTTGGTTTTGATAAAGTTGAAAGTTATCCTATTGAATGGTGGAATGAACATATTCATCCTGAGGATCATGACTTTGTAAGAGAAGCCGCACAGAGCATGGTGTTGCGTGGGAATCAAAACCTTACTGTAGAATATAGGTTTAGATGTGCTGATGGTACCTATAAACATATATTGGATCGAAGTTATCTTATAAGTGACAAAAGTGGAAAGCCTCAAAGGATTATTGGCTCAATGCAGGATATTACTGAGATGAAGCGCTATTTAATCGAAATTGAAAATCATAACAAACGTTTAAGAGAGATTGGATGGACCCAGTCTCACTTAGTTAGAGCACCTTTAGCGAAGGTGATGGGACTGGTAGATTTATTGCTAAATTATAAAAATGATCTCGAAAACATCGATGAAATACTAGAAAAAGTTTTAAATTCCGCTAATGAATTGGATAAGATAATTCGTCATATCGCTGTTCAGACTGAAAAAGAAATTTAGGAAACCCAAACCTACCCTACAATATGTTACGTACTATAATTATTGACGACGACGAAATAGTAACGTTTCTTCAGAAGAAATTGGTTACTAAAAGTGAACTTGATCTGGATCCGTATGTTTTTCGGGACGGTAGAGAAGCATTGAAATTTTTGGAATTTGATTCAGATCCTGAAGTGGATTATCTTCTGTTACTCGATATCAATATGCCATCTATGAGCGGTTGGGAGTTTTTAGACAACCTTAATAATATTCCCGGCAACGAAAGATTTTCAGTAGTTATGGTTACATCTTCTATAGACCGAAAGGACAAGAGAGAAGCTGCCAACGATCCCCATGTAGTGGATTTTATTGAAAAACCTATCTCTGCAAGAAACTGTGAAAAATTAAAAGGAATTGCCAGGCTTTCACCATATTTTGTGGAAGCTTAAATTCAAGTTTTTCTACTAATGGGTCGGCGTTTTTAATTTTTTCGTCAGCCCATTTTTTTTCTTCTTCCGCAGGAGTATCGGTATCCTCATTCATTTTTTCTGCTACAGGCTCATGATTTAACTTTATGTACATAGGAAAATGGTCTGACCCTATATTTTTTTCTCTGGCAATTTCCACAAGTGTGAAATCCTTGGAATGAAAAACATGATCAAGTGGCCATCTTAACAGGAAATACTTGACATGAAAAGTATTGAAAAATCCACGACCAATTCGGGGATCCATTAATCCGCTCAATTTCTGAAAAAGTCTGGTGGTTCTTGACCAGGCCACATCATTTAAATCACCAAATACTAAAGTTGAATTTTTATCCGGGTCGAGATCTCTTCCAAGCATTAATAATTCCGCATCACGATTAGTAGAGGTATCACTTTCAGTAGGGCTTGGTGGCATTGGATGGAGACAATGAATGTTCACCTTTTTACCGCTCCTTAGCACAACTTTCCCATGGATAGAGGGAATATCTTGCTGTACCAGATATTTTACTTCTATATCTTCAAGTTTAAGTCTCGAATATAAATGCATTCCATAAAGATTATCCAAAGGAATTTTTACGGTATAGTTGTAGGTTTTCTCTAAAACTTCCAATTCCTGTTCCCATCTTTTATCTGTTTCCAGAGTTAGTAAAATATCCGGTTTTTTTTCATTAACCAGTTCTATTAACTTAACACTGCGTTTATTAGGCGTGAGTACATTACTTACGAGGATCGAAATATTGGATTGTGGATCTTTACCTTTATATCTTAATACCTGTTTTCTGGAAATATAGGTGTAGGGGAATATTTTTTTAAATTGATAAAGCAGACTTAAAACTAAGGCGCTTACTGCAAAATAGTGCCAAAGGGAATGCCAGTTATATAATAGGAAAGAGAATAGCAGTACACATCCAATTAAAAAGCTAATCTGTATTCGTGGAAAATCAAATCCTCTGATCCACCATTTATCAAATTTTGTTATGGACGCAATGGTTGGAATACACATTAAAATAGAGAAAAACAGCAGGATAAGTTCTTCTGTGCTCATGGGTTGGTGGTTAGATGGTAGGTGTAATAAAAATCAGTATTTCTATTAAAGCTGGATGATAAATAATAAGTTACTAAGATACCACAAGAAGGTTCAAAACCAAAACCTGAACTATAATGGTATAGCAGGATTCAGCTTTTTAAGAATTAATTATTCCCGGTTCAAATAAGAAAGCGGGTATTAACAAAAGTTTAGTTTGTGTTTGCCATCAGAATCTTTTTCAATCGGATTAAATCGACTAATTTTAAAGGTATGGGAAAGAGAAATGAAAATGGAATGAAGGGGTTTATCTTCAATAAATATGAAGAGCCGGAAAAACCTGTTTTTAAAAGGCTGCTTGAAATATTCAAAGAGTTAATTACACATACTTCCGGAGATTTGGAGGAGGCACTGGATTGGCTGAAACAGTTAGATGAAGAGTATAAGTTAACTACCGCGGATTATAGTCTTGATGACTTTATTCAGGAGTTAAAAGACAAAGGATACATTCGAGAAGAGGTAAAGGATGATGGGAAAAAAGGTTTATCTATAACTGCCAAAACCGAAAGGGCTATCAGGAAGCAAGCCTTAAATCAGATTTTTGGTAAGCTAAAAAAAGGAAATGCCGGAAATCACCGAACTAAAGAAGTTGGCAGAGGGGATGAACATACCGGCGACTTTAGAGAATATCAATTTGGAGACTCTCTTAGCCGAATTTCTATAACCGAAAGTCTTAAAAATGCTCAGATCAATCACGGAGTGGGAGATTTTACAATGAGCGAAGAAGATCTGGTGGTTGAAGAAACTCATTACAAATCTCAAATGAGTACTGTACTTATGATTGACATAAGTCATAGTATGATATTGTATGGAGAGGACAGGATAACTCCTGCGAAAAAGGTAGCCATGGCCCTCTCAGAACTAATAACAACCAGATACCCGAAAGATACTCTGGATATTTTAGTATTTGGGAATGATGCCTGGCCTATTTCTATTGCCGAATTACCTTATTTAAAAGTGGGGCCATATCATACCAATACTGTAGCTGGCCTGCAACTAGCTATGGACCTTTTAAGGCGAAAGCGCAATACCAATAAACAGATCTTTATGATTACAGATGGGAAGCCTAGCTGTATTCGGGAAAGAGATGGAAGCTATTATAAAAACAGTATGGGGCTTGATCCTTATGTAGTGGGGAAATGCTATAATATGGCACGGCAGGCCAGAAAATTAAGGATTCCAATTACCACTTTTATGATCGCTCAGGACCCCTATCTCACCAGATTTGTGCAGGAATTCACCCAGGCTAATCAGGGCAAGGCTTTTTATACCGGTTTGAAAGGCCTGGGAGAAATGATCTTTGAAGATTATGAAAAAAATAGAAAGAAGAGAATTAGAGGATAATTATATGGAAAAGGATCAAATAAAAACATTAGGAGATTTAAAATCTTCAGGTTTTATAAGCAGTAGTATAAAGGATGAACTCAGAAACAATCTCATTGCTAAAATATCTAAAAAAGAGAAGCCATTTGAGGGAATACATGGATATGATCACACGGTAATACCTGAGCTGGAAAGGGCAATTTTATCAAGACATAACATAAATTTACTGGGATTAAGAGGGCAGGCAAAAACCAGGCTGGCCAGGCTTATGGTGAGCTTGCTTGATGAATGGATCCCGGTGGTTGAAGGGTCTGAGGTTAATGATGATCCTTTGAATCCTATAAGCAGGTATTCAATTGACACAATAAATAAGTTAGGGGATGATACCCCAATTTCCTGGATGCATAGAGAGGAAAGATTTTTTGAAAAACTTGCCACGCCAGATGTTACAGTGGCAGATCTTATTGGAGATGTAGATCCCATAAAAGCAGCCAATTTAAAACTGAGTTATGCAGATGACAGAGTAATTCATTTCGGGATGATTCCCAGAGCGAACAGGAGTATATTTGTAATCAATGAATTACCAGATCTACAAGCCAGGATACAGGTTGCTCTTTTTAATATTCTTCAGGAAGGAGATATTCAAATTCGAGGGTTTAAACTGAGGTTACCTTTAGATATGCAATTTATTTTCACGGCTAATCCCGAGGATTATACCAACAGGGGAAGTATAGTAACACCCCTTAAAGATAGAATTGGATCTCAAATATTAACGCATTATCCTGAAAGTATTGAAATAGCCAAGTCTATTACTGCTCAGGAGGCAAAAATGGATACTCGTCAAAAAGAGATGATCCATGTTCCGGAACTTGCAAGAGATTTACTTGAACAAATAAGTTTTGAAGCCAGAGATAGTGAATTTATAGACCACAAGAGTGGAGTAAGTGCACGAATGAGTATTACCGCTTTTGAAAACCTTTTAAGTAGTGCTGAAAGAAGAGCTATACTGAATGGAGAAGAGCATACTTTATTAAGATTCAGTGATTTCTTAGGGGTAATTCCTTCTATAACCGGAAAGGTGGAACTTGTTTACGAAGGGGAGCAGGAAGGTGCAGCGTATGTGGCCATGGAACTTCTGGGTTCTGCTGTAAAAACTCTTTTTGCTGAATATTTTCCTAAAATTGAAAAGCTTCAGAAACCAGATGCCACTACACCATATGATGATCTTATAGAATGGTTTTTCGAAAGTTCTGGTTTTGAACTTCCAGATGAACTAAATGATTCAGATTATAAAGAGAAACTGGATTCAATAAAACCATTAAATAATTTGATCGAAAAATATCAGCCAAAATTAGACGAGAATGATAAATATTTCATGAAAGAATTCCTTTTATGGGCATTGGTGGAACACAAAAAACTTAGCAAAGCAAGATTTTCTAAAGGTGTACAGTTTAGAGATCTGTATGGAAGTTATATCAGTGATCTTTAAAAAATGCGATTAGTAAATTGCTAAAATTCAGCCTGATAATTTTTATTATCAGGCTTTTTTATATTCAATTTTAAGAAATCCGTAAAATTAATCTGGAAAAAGGAAAAAAGTTTTGTGGTTAATTTTAAATCGATACCTTTAAAAAAGTATTTCAGAAAAATCGTGATAAAAATTCATTCCAATATGGCCTATTCAGCAGAAGAAAATTTCTTCGGTTCTGCTGCTATGGTAATCACGATGACTGGTATTACCCCTTGTGGGGTTCTATATATATAATTTCCGTCCATACACTTTTTAGTTTTATCAATTTAATTTTAAATAATTTCAGTTATGAATATCCTGAAATTTGGAGGTTCCTCTTTGGCTACTCCAGAACGAATTCGCTTAGTATCTAAAACAGTAGAAAATTACCTTGCTCAAGGTCCTGTAATTGCTGTGTTTTCAGCATTTGGAGGGGTGACAAATGATTTGCTTCGAATGGCAGATCTGGCTGCAAATGAAGATGTCACCTACAAGCATATATTGGAAACGAATGAGAAAAGACATCTTGAGGCTGTAAGGGAATTAATTCCGGTTACCAATCAAAGTGCCGTCCTGAGCCAGGTGAAAACCCAATTCAATAAACTGGAAACTCTATATGAAGGCGTTTACCTTTTAAATGAACTTTCAGATAAAACTAAACATGTAATATCCGGTTTTGGGGAAATTTTAAGTTCGTTGATAATCGCTGAATTTTTTAAAAGCTCAGTTCAGAATTCAGTGCTTGTTGATGCAAGAGAATTGATAGTCTGTAAGAATCAGAATGAAAAGGTTCAGGTAAATTATCAAAAGACCAATAAAAATGTGTTAGAATATTTTGGATCATCCCAAGCCGAATTGTACGTAGTTCCCGGTTTTGTCGCACGAAATGATCAGGGAGTTCCAAGTACATTGGGTAGAGGTGGTTCCGATTTTACAGCTGCAATTATTGGTGGCGCCTTACAACTGGATAAGGTTTTGATTTATACAGATGTAAATGGAATGTTTACGGCAAATCCTAATCTGGTTTCCCAGGCATATTCGCTTAAACATATATCTTACGAAGAGGCGATGGAACTTTCACATTTTGGAGCCAAGGTACTTTATCCACCTACATTACAGCCTTTACTCGAAAAAGGAATTGAAATTCATATTCGTAATACTTTTAAACCTGAAGATCCCGGGACTATTATTTCGAAATCCAGTAAGAAAAACTTCAGATGGGTTACAGGTATTACTCACATAGATTCGATCAAACTACTTAATATAGAAGGTAGTGGAATGGTAGGAATTCCTGGATTTTCAAAAAGATTCTTTGAAACATTATATCAGGAAAACATAAATGTAGTGCTTATTACTCAGGCTTCCTCAGAACATAGTATCTGTGTTGCCGTAAAAGATGACGAGGCTGCCCAGGCAAAAGAAGCTCTCGATGAAACTTTCGAACTTGAGATAGGTCTCAAAAAAATTAAACCTGTAGAAATAGAGGAGAATGTCTCTGTCATAGCTTTAGTTGGTGACAGGATGAAGAGTCATCATGGATTAAGCGGTAAGATGTTTAGCGCTTTGGGTAATAATAATATTAACATCAGGGCGATCGCTCAGGGATCTTCTGAAAGGAATATTTCGGCAGTTATCGCCAAAAAAGATGTGACCAAGGCTTTAAATACCTTACACGAACAATTTTTCGAAGTACCTTCAAAAGAGTTGAACCTCTTTATTACTGGGGTTGGAAATGTGGGAAGTAAATTACTGGATCAGTTAAAGAAGCAGGAGTCTTATTTGTTGGAAAAATTGCGTTTAAAGGTTCGGGTATTAGGTTTATCAAATTCCCGAAAAATGGTTTTTAATGAGAACGGATTGGATCTGGAAAATTGGGAAAGTGCATTGGATCATGGAGTAAAAGCCAGTAAAATGCAGTTCTTTGAACATGTTAAGGAGCTGAATTTAAGGAATAGTATTTTTGTTGATAATACCGCAAGTGCTGAAATTGCCGGCTGGTACAAGAATTATCTTGAGAATTCGATCTCGGTGGTTACCTGTAATAAAATAGCCTGTGCCGATTCCTATGAGAACTACGAGCATTTACAGAATCTTGCCCGGGAATATGGTGCATCCTTTTTATATGAAACCAATGTGGGAGCAGGTTTGCCAATTATTGATACCCTTCAGAATCTGGTTGCTTCAGGAGACCAGATTCATAAGATTCAGGCAGTTTTATCCGGAAGTCTGAATTTTGTCTTTAATAATTACAAGGCTGAAGAACCCTTCTATAAAGTGGTCGAAACTGCAATGGCTGAAGGTTATACGGAACCTGATCCAAAAATCGACTTAAGCGGAGTAGATGTGGCACGAAAGATTTTAATCCTTGCCAGAGAGGCGGGTTTGAAACTTGAACTGGAAGATATAGAAAGAGATAACTTCTTATCTCAGGAATGTCTGGATTCAACAACTAACGAAGAATTTTTTAGGTTGCTCGAAAAAGATGAACCTGATTTTAAAGAATTATATACTTCTGCCAAGCAGTCCAACGCAGAGCTAAAATATGTGGCCCAGTTGGAAAATGGGAAAGCCCGGGTAGGGTTACAGGAAGTAGGAGAACAACATCCTTTCGCAAATTTAAGCGGAAGCGATAATATTGTTCTATTTTTCACTGACAGATACCCGGACCAGCCATTAATTGTAAAAGGAGCCGGAGCGGGAGCAGATGTTACAGCTTCGGGAATTTTTGCTGATATTATACGAATAGGGAAAAAATAACTATGGAAAAGATCGAAATTTTTGCTCCGGCAACTGTCGCCAACCTTTCCTGTGGATTTGATGTCCTTGGGTGTTGCCTGGATTCTATCGGGGATACCATGATAGTTAGAAAAAATCAGATTAATGAAATAAGAATAACGAAAATTACCGGTCAGGATTTACCAACAGATCCGTTGCAAAATGTAGCCGGGGTTGCCGTTTATGCTTTACTTAAAGAATTAGGTAGCCAACAAGGCTTTGATATTGAAATCCATAAAAAGATCAAACCAGGTAGTGGAATTGGGAGTAGTGCTGCTAGCTCTGCTGGTGCTGTGTTTGCAGTAAATAAATTACTGGATGAACCATTTAAACCGGTCGATCTTGTTCGGTTTGCAATGACAGGAGAAATGTTGGCCAGTGGGAATGCCCATGCAGATAATGTTGCTCCGGCAATTTTAGGCGGGTTTAGTCTGGTTAGAAGTTACGAACCTTTTGAGGTTCTGAGTTTGCCCGTGCCTGGAGATCTACGTGTGGTGGTTCTTCATCCACAGATAGAAATTAAAACCAGGGATTCAAGGTCTATTATCAAGCAAAACATAAGCTTAAAATCGGCAATTAACCAATGGGGGAATTTGGCGGCTTTTATTAGCGCTTTATATACTAATGATTATGAGTTGATTGGAAGAAGTTTAAAGGATGAAATAATCGAACCGGTTAGGTCGATCCTTATCCCATACTTCGATGATCTTAACGGGGTAGCTATGGATAAAGGGGCACTGGGATTTGGAATCTCAGGATCAGGACCATCGGTCTTTGCACTTTGTAAAGGAGAAGAAAAAGCGAGGGACGTAAAACAAGCGCTTAGCAACTTTTTTTCGACAAAAGATATAGCCTTCGATATTCACAGCTCAACTATTAACCGAACCGGAATTAAAATACTATGAAATATTATAGCTTAAATAATAAACAAAATACCAGTAATTTTGAAGACGCCGTAGTAAGAGGATTGGCGCCAGATAAGGGTTTGTATTTTCCGGAACACATTGTAAAGTTAGATTCTGATTTTATAAAGAAATTGAATAACCTGGAAAAGGAAGAGATTGCCTATACAGTGATTAAGAATTATGTAGGTAATGAAATTCCTGAAAATGATCTTAAAGCGATTATCCGGGAAACACTTGATTTCGAATTTCCTGTTAATCCTTTAGAGGAGGGAGTAGATGTGTTGGAACTTTTTCATGGGCCTACTCTGGCTTTTAAAGATGTGGGAGCAAGGTTTATGGCGGGAAGTCTGGGTTACTTCAGTAAAAAAGGAAATCTGGGAAAAATTACCGTTTTGGTGGCGACATCTGGAGATACCGGTGGAGCTGTAGCAAACGGATTTCTTGGAGTAGAAGGTGTGGATGTAGTGATTCTATATCCTAAAGGAAAAGTAAGTGAAATACAGGAAAAACAACTAACCACTCTGGGGGCTAATATTCAGGCGCTGGAAGTAAATGGTTCCTTTGACCAATGCCAGGCCATGGTAAAAAAGGCATTTCTGGATACTGAGATTACAGAAAACAGACAATTAACATCTGCCAACTCCATAAATCTTGCCCGCTGGTTGCCTCAGATGTTCTACTATTTTCTGGCATTTAAACAGGTGTCTCAAATAGATAAGAAGCTGGTATTTTCTGTGCCCAGTGGAAATTTTGGAAATATTTGTGCCGGAATGATGGCACGGGAAATGGGATTACCAATCGATCATTTTGTAGCAGCGAATAATGCCAACGATACCATAACTCAATTTATGGAAAGTCAGCAATACGAGCCTAAAGAAAGCGTATCTACCATTTCAAATGCTATGGATGTTGGCGATCCAAGTAATTTTATCAGGATTCTTGAAATTTTTGAGAATGAATTTAAAAGTTTGAAGCAAGGATTTACGGCGATGAGTTATAGCGATACTCAAACAAAAAAGACCATGAAGGAGGTTTATGATAAATCAAAATACACCCTGGATCCTCATGGCGCTGTTGGCTATCTTGGGTTAAAAGAATTTCTAAAGATAAATCCTGAATATCATGGTGTTTTTCTGGAGACTGCACATCCTGTGAAATTTTTGGAAACAGTAGAGGAGGCAATACAGGCAAAAATTCAGATTCCATCAGCAATTAAAGAAATAATGCAAAAGCAAAAAAAATCCCTTCAAATCAACAATTACGAAGATCTAAAGGGATTCCTTTTGTGTTAATACAATTTAATATTGCGCAGGAGTATTTTCTTGAGGCAGTGATTTAAGAATGAAGTCACGAAGGTCATCATTAGCCTTTTTAAGGTCTTCATTTCTCAGATACATCATATGGCCGCTTCGGTAACCTTTAAAGCTTAGGCGGTCTTTCATTTTTCCACTGGAGTCAAGTTGCCACATTGAATATTTAGCATTGAAATAAGTGGTGGCTCCATCGAAATAACCCGCCTGGATCAAAACATCCAGATTGGGATTTTGAGCCATTGCCTGTCTTAAGTTTTTACCGGTTTGATTATCGCTTCGGTCCCATGGTCTTACCGGTCCAAACATATAATACTTCAGGTCAGTTTTAAAACCGAGTTCTTCTCGCAGATAATAATTGATAGCCGGGGTAAAGGAATGCAACCAGGAGGTGAGCTCAGCGTTGTAATCTGGTCTATCTCCGGAAACCTTTGCATCCAGTCCTTTATATCTTGAATCCAGTCGGCCTACTGTATAGCCTTCTTTTTCCCGTAATAATTCTTTCCAGAAGTATTGGAATGGAACTTCAAGATTGTTCTGAAGTATAACATTTTTATCGATGCCAGAATAGTAAGACATTTTTCCGGCTACTTCCTGTTTTTTAGATTCTTCAATGAATCCTCCTTTTACCAGCACCGGAAGCAGGTCGTTGATCGCATATTCCTCCACTTCAGGTAGTAAGTCATCAAGATCCTTATTCTGCAGTGCTTCCGGTAGCATTTTGTGGTACCATGCTGCCGCTGCGAAATATGGCAATCTGTTTGCTACTTCTACTGGGCCTTCGCGCTCGAGTCCAATTTCAGTAGGTGATACCAGGATCACACCATTTAGGTACATCCACTGGCTGTTCTGTAGCTCGAGGGCAAGACCTGAAACCCGGGTTGTGCCGTAGCTTTCACCAATTAAATATTTAGGAGATAACCATCTGTTCTTTCTGGTTACAAAAATATTTATCCACTTTGCCAGATATTTAATATCGGCTTTAACGCCAAAGAATTTTTCTTTATCCACTTTGCCATCTTCATCGGGAATAGGGCGGGAGTAGCCTGTGTTAACCGGATTTACATAAACGATATCTGCCACGTCAAGAATTGAATGCGGATTCTCCTTTATTCCATAAGGCTGAACTGGGAATCCTTCCGGATCTATTTTTAAAACCCGTGGACCGGTATAGGCGATATGCATCCATACGGAAGCTGAGCCCGGCCCGCCGTTAAATGAAATAACCAGCGGACGGTTTTCAGTATTTTTTACTCCATTTTTTCTGTAATAAGTATAGAAAATGCTCGCGGTTGGATCCCGATCTTCATTCCAGAGTGGGAGCATTCCGGTTTCGGCAGTATAATCTATTGACTTACCATTGATAGTTACTTTATGTTGGGTGACTACAGAAGTATCTAAAGGGATTTCAATTTTTTGAGAAAAACTATTATTTATAAATAGGATCGATAGGAATAATAAACTGGTAAGGTTTTTCATTTATTGGGTAATATTCTGTTGAGGTTTATTTCTTTTTATGAAGGTTCTCGTCTCTAAAAATAATCACATAGCTTAGCACCATTGCCCCAACGGCTGCAAGCAGGAAAAAGACCATAGCCAGACCCGGATAGCCAAATATCTGAAAGTCTGATGGCACCTGCATGAGCATGGCGGCACCAACCACCATGGATGCTATGATCAAACCAAGAGTGATACGGTTGGCAACTTTTTGGAAACCATCAGTTACCCGTTTTTCATCGATCGCATCGATCTTGATTTTAAATTCGTTATTGGCAAGGTTTTCAGAGATCTTATTCATGCGCTCTGGCATGTGTTCAATAAGATTTTTTGTTTCGATCAAAGTGCTAAAGAAATTTTCAGGCTTCAATTCACTTAGCATCTTCTTGCGCATGATCTCATGCACATTTTCCTGAATAGCAGCTCTAAGGTTGAATTCAGGATCGAGTACAGCTACAATTTGATCCAGGTTTAATAGGATCTTACCAAGAATATTTATTTCAACCGGCAGCTTAATATGGTTCTGAACGGCAAGGCGGTTTAGCTGAATAAGTATTCTTCCGGTTTGAAGATCTTTTGCACGGCTGTTCTCACTTTCCATGATCACATCGCTAACCTGCTTTAGAAATTCATGTTTTTGGCTGTTTTCATTGAGCGTGCTCATTTTGAGCAAACTTCGGGCGGTTTTTTGACCATTACTTTGACTTAATGCCAGTAAAAGTTCGATAAGATTTTCCTGTAGTTCCGGCGTAAATCTTGCCACCATCCCAAGATCTATCAACGCTATCTTATTATCTTCAGTAAACTTGATATTACCAGGATGCGGATCTGCATGAGCGAATCCGTCATTAATTATCTGCTGTAAATAGGCATCCACCAGTTCATCCACCAAGCCCGAATAATCATTTTCCATTCGGCGAAGCGGGGACAGGGAAGTGATCTTTTTCCCGTTTACAAAATCCATTGTAAGTACTCGGGTGCTGCTGTAATCCAGAACAGGTTCGGGAATTATGATGTTTTCATATTCCTTAAGATTGCTCTTTATGGTAATTAAATTTTGAGCTTCTTTTTTATAATCAAGTTCATTTATAAGTATCCTGCGTAACTCGGCAAACACATCATCTATGGCATAAGTTCTTGCGGTCTCCAGGTGGGTTACGGCAAGCGCCGTCATTTCATCCAGAGTTTCCAGATCTTCCATAAATTTATTGGCGATGCCGGGTCGCTGAACTTTCACTGCCACCGGTCTTCCTGATAAAAGCTCTGCCCTGTGCACCTGCCCAATAGAGGCACTGGCAAGAGGTTTCTCTTCAAAATAATTAAAGGCTTTGGAAATTTTTGTACCCAACTCCTCTTCAACGATCTCTTTTATCTCTTCAAATGGTACCGGGGATACATTGTCCTGAAGGTTAGCTAAAGCTTTAAGGTATGCATCAGGTAGAAGATCAGGTCGTGTGGAAAGTAACTGGCCAAGCTTTATATAAGTTGGTCCCATTGCTTTTAGGTCCTCCACAAGTTCATCCGGACTCTGATCAAAATTGTGATCATTGTCCTGATCTGAAAGTTCCGGGTCTATTGCGGCAGCACTGGATTGGCGAAAAAGATCACTGTTCCAGTATTTAAGCATAAAATGAATGAACTTATAGTAGTTCTTGATTTTCTCGGGAGTATTGCTCATTGATGATCAGTAATAGTTAGCGGTTTAAATTTATGAAATTAACTTACACTAGAATGATAGCAGGGTATTTAAGTGATTGATATAACCCGGATGTCCAAATAGATATAGCAGGTCCCCTTGCTGAATGGTAGTTTCAGTCGTTATTTCGGTAAGGTAACGGCGTTCCCGTTGAATGGCCAGGATCGTCACGTTATAATTCTTTCTTATCCCTGATTCTTCTATTGTTTTTCCAACAATTTGATGATTGTCGCGGTTAACTTTAAGTGTAACTATCTCCCGGTTGGGAATGTTCAAATGCTGCAGAGCCGGAGAATGAGGAGTCTTCTTTAATGAAGTTAACATCTCATAATCTGAAGATCTTATCTGATTTATAAACTCCTGAATTTCATCAAATGGCACCAGATATTTTTTCAGGACACGCGTAAATATCTCAATGGAGGTTTCAAACTCTTCAGGCACTACTTCATCTGCACCTAATCTAAGCACTTCTTCCATCTCCTTAACATATTTGGTACGTACAATTACAGTAGCAGTTTTAGTAAAACTTCTTATAGATGCAACCATTCTTCTGGTGGCTACAGGATCTGAAATTGCGATTACCACCACTCGTGCTTCCTGCACATGAGCATGCTTTAAGATCGTTGCATTGGTGGCATCTCCAAAAATGATGGGTTCTTTTTTACCTTTGGCTTTATTAAAAGTCTCCGGATTGGAGTCAATAATTACATAAGGAATTTCAGCTTTTTGTGCTGCACGGGAAATATTGGATCCGTTAATTCCATAACCAATAAGAACCAGATGATCCTTTAAATTTTCTTCAGAAAATTCCTCATCGGCTTTTGAACTTCGTTTGATGTTTTCCAATCTTGTTCTTACTGCTGAAGGTATTGGAGCTTTTAGAATCGCATAGGTGATTCGGGATGAAGAAGCTATTAGTAAGGGAGTTATCCCCATAGTGATGATCGAAATCGCCAAAAAGTATTGATAAATATTTTCCGGGATGATCCCATTATCCTTTCCAACACCCGAAAGTAACAGTGAAAATTCCCCAACCTGAAACAGGCTGAAAACGGTTATAAAAACTGTTCTGGCAGGATATTTTAATATTAGAACCGTTATACCCACCACAAGCATTTTTAAAAGTACTACTCCAAGTACAAGCAGGACTATGGTAAGGATATTTCCGAAGAAAAATTCCAGATTTAAAAGTGTCCCTACCGAGATGAAAAAGAAGCTAATAAAGATCTCCCTAAAGGGAAGAACATTGGCAGTTGCCTGATGACTATAATCTGATTCTGAAATTATAAGTCCGGCGAAAAACGCGCCAAGAGCAAGGGATAAACCTACCGTGGAGGTTAACCAGGCAACACCAAAACAAAATACCACCACCGTGAGAATAAATAACTCCTGGTTTTTAGTTTTTACTACCCAGCCAAAAACTTTTGGAGCAACATAGCGTGCGAGAATATATACAATGATAAGCACCAGGACTATCTTGATGGCCATGATGGCTATGGTAACCATAATATTAGGCGTTTCCCCTGCTAATAAAGGGGTAAATAGCATCATGGGAACAACCACTATATCCTGAAAGATTAAAATTCCCAGACTTATTTTCCCATGAGGGGTGGAGATTTCTCCTTTTTCCTGAATTAATTTCAGAACAATTGCGGTACTACTTAAACTGAAAAGAAACCCAAGGAAAATAGAGGTATTTAATGGTAAACCTACAAAAGTGGCGATAAGTGCAGTGATAAGTATGGTACCTCCTACCTGAAGGCCTCCTCCAAGAAATATGATCCGTTTTATGGATGCTAACCCTTTAAGTGAAAGTTCGATCCCAATAACGAACAATAAGAATATGATCCCAATCTCAGACAATAATTCAACCTCGTGCTGTGAACTTATTAAGTTAAAGGCATGAGGTCCGGCGATGATCCCGGCAATTAAAAATCCTAAAATAGCGGGTAATTTCAACTTTTGGAAAACCAGGATTATTACGATTGATAATCCTAATATTATAACGATATCCTGAAGAATAGGAATTTCCATTTATGCTTGTTTGATTGGTGGTTTAAAAGATAGAAAGATAGGCAAATCACGAGGTTTTTCTAAATAAAAAAAGCGACAGATTTCTCTGTCGCTTTAATATTTATAGTTTTAGTTTTTAGTTGTTTAACCAGAAGTCTCGAAGTTCTGTTTTCTCTGAATCTGCATTATCCATTTCCATTAACCTCATTTGTTTATCCATTGGTGTGCTCAATTTGCCTTTAAGCAACATTTCTTTTTCGCCTCTGGTCACAGTAAAGCTAATATCATCTCCTTCTTTCCAGCTTTGAGAGGCCATGATAAGATCATAAACATTCTGGATATTATAAGTAACCCCGTTAACTGACTTTAAAACATCTCCACCTTTTACTCCCAGGTCCTTAAGAAATGTATTAAGCTCAACGTCGTTCCTGAAAATTATATCCATGGTGATTTGATTCGCAGTGATATAAGGCTGGTTACCTTTAATAAAAATTCCAACCTCACTCATTGCTTCTTTTTCTTCTAACCCAACTTTAGAGAACACTTCCTCATATGGAATAGGAGTAGAGCCGGTCACGTAAGTATCAAAGAAAGTTTTGATCTCCGGATAAGTAAGATCCACAATTACTGGGATCAACTCTTCATCATTAAAAGGTTTTTCCTTTCCATATTTCGTGGTTAATTTTTTCATGAGATCAAGAATTCCCATCTGGCCATCGCTTAATTCACGAAGTCTAATGTCCAAAGCCATTCCAATTAAAGCACCTTTCAGGTAGACATTATAATAGCTGTTCTTGTGTTCTTCTGTCAGGATATTTTTACTCATTTCAGTAAAAGGAACGGTGTCGTCAAATCTTTTGGAGGTGGCGATCTTATCGTTCATTCTATTGTAGAATTCTTCATTGCTTATCAGTCCCTGATTGACCTGAAATAAATGCGCGAAATATTCGGTTACTCCTTCATATAACCATAAATGCTGAGACATTTTAGGATCGTTATAATCAAAATAATGAACCTCATTGGAATGGATGTTCAGCGGAGTGATTATATGGAAAAATTCATGAGAAACTATATCGGTTAAACTTTTATCAAGAGCAACAGGATCTGATGATTCTGGCATTACCACTACTGTGGAGGTGTGATGTTCCAAAGCACCAAAATTGGCCGCATCACCTTCACCGGGAGTTGCAGAAAGATATACCAGAATCGCATATTTGTTCGTACTGTTGATCTCACCCAGAAATTTCTTTTGAGCTCTGATCATTTTTTCCAGTCCGGGTCTTAAACTTTTTGCTGAATGTTTTTTATTAGGGGAGTATACATTTAAAAGCACCTGCATGTCTTCTACCATAAAACTGGTGGTGTCTGGCTCAGCATACATTATTGGATTGTCAATAACTTCAAAATACCTGTCTAAATTATAAACATCGGTTTTTGATTTTCCATCTGCAGCACGTTTTGTTTTTCCAATGGTCAAAGATGTGCCCGCAATGAGATTAGCCGGTCTTTGAATTTCCAATCGATATTTATCTTCAGTCATTCCTTCAAAATAACCCACGAAACCATGAAGGTTAAGTAAAAAGTTTTCATCCTTAAGAATGTTTGTTCCTGCCATGGAATAAACTCCACCTTCATCTAACCAGTCAAAGGAGTCATTAACCAGGTAGATTACCTTGTCCAATTCTTTGGCGTTTGAAAATTTATAGGAATTTTCATCTGCCTTAGTAAATTTTATTTCGTTTCCGGAATAATCAACTGCTTTAAATCCTTCGATGAATTTCCCGTAGTTGTCTTCAGAATAAGTTCCGGGAACGGTTTTAGGGATATAAAAAGTTGTGGAATCTGTACTGAATTTCGCAGGATCTACAGTTACCCAGACTTTATCATCTTCAATATTTACAAGATCGATATTCGCAACAACCGGTTGATCAATTACCGGCGTGGATACTTTGGTAGTTTTGCAGGCGAACAAAAATGAAGTCGCCAGAATGCTTAAAATTATTTTTTTCATAAAAACCATCTTTCTTATAAGACTGAATGTGTTTAATAATGTTACATAAAAAAAGGCGCCAACTAGGGCGCCTTATGAAATTTTTATGACTGTAAGATTATACTCTTACATGTCCATCACCTAAAACATAATATTTATTGGTAACCAATTGCTTAAGGCCGAGAGGACCTCTATGGTGCAATTTATCGGTTGAAATTGCAAGTTCAGCTCCAACTCCCATTTGACCACCATCTGTAAATCTCGTAGAGGCATTATGGTAAACCGCTGCACTATCTACCTGCTCCATAAAAGTCAAGGCTTCATCTTTATCTTTGGTAATAATAGAAGCGGAGTGACCTCCCGAATAATGGTTGATTTTTTCAATCGTATCATCCAGACCATCAGATGCTCCAATTACGATTTTCATAGCAAGAAATTCTTCGTACCAGGTCTCCTCATTTGGTATCTTTTCTTCGTTGGTTAGGACTTTGGAAACTTCATCGTCTACCAGCATCTTAACCTGATTATCTTTAAAAAGGTCCTGCAGTTCCTTCAGCTTGGATTCGAAGTTTTCGATATTCTTATCTACAAGCACTTTGTCCAATGCATTACAACCTGAAATTTTATCAATTTTGGCGTTTAGCATTACTTTTTTAGCAATTTCAAAATCAGCATTCTTAGAAACATAAAGGAAATTATTTCCTCTCCCACTAACCAGTACCGCTCCGGTTGCGTGTTCTTTTACAAATGCGATCAAACGTTCACCTCCGCGGGGTACAATTAAATCTAATTGCTCCGGTGGGTTTTTAAGGAAATCCTGAGTTTCGGTTCTGTTTAAGTGCAATAATTTGATCCACTCTTTTCCTAATCCATTTTCTTCAAGGGCGTCATGCCAGCATTTTTCAAGGATCTTATTACTTTCAATAGCTTCCTTACCACCTTTTAAATAGATCTTATTATTGGCTTTAAAGGCCAAAACGGCAGCTTCAATAGTCACATCCGGTCTGGATTCATAAATGATCATGATGGTCCCGAATGGTGCCGTTTTATTGGTAATATCTAAACCTGTATCAAGTTTACGATGTTCAATAACTTTTCCCACAGGATCTTCCTGATCCATTACTTCTTTAACGGACTGGATCATACCATCAACTTTCTTCTCATCCACGATCAAACGGTCATACATTGCCTGGTCATCCTTGGTAAAAGCCTCAAGATCCTTTTTGTTTGCTGCTATAATTTCTTCACGTCTCTGGTCCAGAATATTCATCATGGAATTAAGTACGTTATTCTTTACATCTGATTTTATCAACTTCATTCTATCTGTCTTTTCTTTTATTAATAATTAGTTTTTAGGAAGTAAACTGAGTTCCCACAGGTTTCCCGGCCATAATATCAAGGATCACATCTTCACGTTTTCCGTTAGCGATAAATGTTGGGATATTCTTGGCTGCGGTTCCTTTGGCAATCTTGATTTTGGACTCCATTCCTCCGCGGCCTTCACCTTCACCTTTTTCAGATTCCTGAACATATTTTTCGACATTCTCATCGATTTGTACTTTGTTCAGTTTTGTGGAATCGTCATGTTCCGGATGTCCAGTATACAGTCCTTCAGTATCACTTAAAATAATAAGCTTTTCAGCTCCAATCAATTCAGCAACCAGGCTGGCCAGCTCATCATTATCAGAAAACATGGACATGGTTACCGAAACTGCGTCATCTTCATTGGCGATAGGAATTATGCCTTCAGATAATAAAGATTCATAACAGTTGATCATATTCTCTCGGTGGATACCCGGGCTAAAATCCCGCTTAGTAGCAAGCACCTGACCGCAACGCATTCCATAATCATGGAAAATACTGTAATAGTGGCGCATCATACGCGGTTGTCCTACTGAAGAATAAACCTGTCTACGTTTACTTTCATCTTTAATATTTATTTCTCCAAGTATTTCTTTTCCGGCGATAGCAGAACCTGAAGAAACTAAAACTACCATTATATCTTCTTCATACAAAGTTGCGATTTGCCGAACAAGACTTTTTAATACCGGTCCTAAAATCCTGTTGTCTTTATTGGTCATTACGTTAGTTCCAACCTTAACAACAATTCTTCTTTTCTTATCCATTTCTAAGTCTTAAAATTTGGTTTAGTTCTACTTATCTTCTTTTCCAAGTTCTACAGCACGGTCAAAAGCGGCGTAAGCTGCATCCTTTATAAGTTCCTTTACATTATTATCGTCCATGGAGTCAAGGGCAGCACGAGTGGTTCCACCTTTGGAAGCTACACGCTCCATCCAGGTGTCTGGTGACAGGTCATTTCTATTGAATAACTCAACGGCTCCTTCAAAGGTTTGACTAACCAGTACTTTGGAATCGTTTTCTGAAAAGCCCATTTTCAAAGCTGCTTCCAGCATAGAATTCATAAAATAGAATACATATGCAGGACCACTCCCTGAAATCCCGGTGGATGCATCGATATAATTCTCATTATCTACATGTATGGATTCTCCCGTTGTATCGAGTAAATTTCTTACCATTAATAATTCTACGCGGGATACCTGATCAGATTCTGTGTAAGAGGTAACTCCTTTTCCAACCTGTGCAGGTAGATTAGGCATGGAACGCACAACTTTTTGTACTCCCAGGGCGTCCTGTATTTTTCCTATAGTAATTCCGGCCATTAGTGAGACAAAAATTTGCTCATTATTGACCATTGGTTTCATTTCTTCAAATAGTTCTTCACAGTGATATGGTTTAACCGCAACAAATACAAGGTCTGCCTGTGGCAAACAATCTTCAAGTTTTTCATAAACGTCAAAGTGATCAAGTTTGCTTAGACGAACAACAACATCTGCAGATTTATCAAAAATCATAAGATTCTTGCGATTGAGCATGGGCGATTTTGCCATTCCCTCTGCATAGGTTAATCCCATATTTCCAGCACCGATAACTAATGTTTTCATTTTATAATTTTAGGTTCATATATATTGACTGTATGTCAATGAATCTTGCTTATTAATGGACAAATACCATGCGATACTCTTAAAAAGATCTTTCAAAGCATGGTCACCCGACATAATATAATCGCTATTATTGAGATTTTTATTTAAAAAAATGATAAAATCCTTTAAGAATAGTAGGTGATTTCTTCGGAATGCTTGCGAATTCGATAATTTACTTAACTTATAATTTTTAGATTCCTAAAGCAAAGTGTAGCCTGTTGTATATCTCACAATAAAAAAAAAGGGGTTGAAAACTCCGAAATCTGGAAATCTTAAAATAATGTTATTTATTTCCAACTGCTTTAACATTTTGCAGTTTTGTCAATATCCTGTTATTATGTCAGGAAATTTTACTACTTATTCCGAAGACCCTGTTGGCGGGTATTTTAAAAAATAACAGGTTAAAGTTTCTATAAAAAGCTGCACGAAACTGTCAATAAATCCCTTTTGTTTGAGATATTAAATGTTTGATAAAGATTACTGCTTCTTGGGAATTTTTTATATAATTACAAATTGCCGTAATCCTTGTGATTATTTTATAAAAAGCTACTAGTTAAATTGATGAAAAGTACTAAAGAAAGCTCTCCATCCGCCTCTGTAAAAGAGGACAGAAGAAACTATACAAGAATCATTGCAGTTGGTGCCAGTGCCGGAGGATTGGAAGCCCTCAAAGCCTTTTTTAAAAATATCGATGCAGATGATAAGAATGCCTATGTGGTAATACAGCATTTGTCTCCAGATTATAAGAGTATGATGGGAGAATTGCTGAGTAAAAGTACCAAATTACCTATTCTCCAAATCGAGGATCAAATGCAGGTGGAACCCGGGCATGTTTATTTAATCCCTCCGGTGAATAATCTGATTTTGGATGAGGACCGGCTGGTTTTACAAAATAAGCCAAAAAATCAAACGTTAAATTTACCAATTGATCTGTTCTTTACATCCATGGCGAAAAGTCGGAAAGAATCTGCTATTGGGGTAATTCTAAGTGGAACAGGAAGCGATGGAACTCGAGGGATAAGAGCGATAAAGGAGCATGATGGGATGGTAATGGTGCAGGATCCCAAAGAAGCAAAATTTGACGGCATGCCTATTAGTGCCATAAATACCAGCCTTGTTGATTATATTCTTCCGGTGGAGGAAATGGGAGGTGAGTTACGGGAGTTTATCTCAACGCCTTCAATATTGCAATTAGAGAATGGCGACATAAATCTAAATGAATCTGACCTGAATGACATTTTAAGTTATGTCGATGAGAAATCAGGATTGGATTTTAGGGAATACAAGTTTGCCACACTGGCCAGGAGAATAGCCAGAAGGGTGAACGTATGTAAATGTAAAGACCTAAAAGAATATTACAAATACCTTATTAGTGAAGAAGGAGAAGTAGAAATTCTTTACAGTGAATTTCTAATTGGAGTTACTAAATTCTTTAGGGATGAAAAGGTATGGGAGATTCTTCGTGAAGAAGTTTTCCCAAAGATGATCTCTGCGAAAAAGGATGGAGAAACATTAAAGGTATGGGATGTTGGAAGTAGTACCGGAGAAGAAGCTTATACTATAGCGATGTGTCTTCATGAAGAAATTGAAAACCAGAAAAGAAATCTGGAAATAAAGATCTTCGCAACAGATATTTCCCAGCCTCATTTAGACATTGGAGGTAAAGGCTTCTATCCTGAAAGTATAGTTGCAGACATCCCTAAAGAACTTCTGGTAAAATATTTTATTAGTAAACCAACCGGATATCAGGTTTCAGATAAACTTAGAAGATCTGTGATCTTCTCTAATCATAATATTATAAAGAATCCGCCATTTAGTAATATGGACATGGTGGTGTGCCGAAACCTGCTGATCTATTTTCAGAATAGTATTCAAAAAAGGGCAATGAGCATGTTACACTATGCCCTTAAGAAAAATGGAATTCTGGTATTGGGAACCAGTGAAACTGTTAGCAGCGTAAAGGAACATTTTAAAGAGGTAAGCCGAAGATGGAAAATATACCGGAACAAGAATTTAAGTACCAAACTCGAAAATGGTGTTGGGTCTACGTCCAGAATTGAAAATAAGACAATACAGCTTCAGAAAGTAAGGGATAATAAAGAACGAAGGGCTCAACGCAGTCAGTCTAATCCCATTAAACAAAAACTGCAAAATGAACTCAATAAAACCATTTTGGAACAATTTGGAGGAGCATCAGTTTTTGTAGATTCAGATTATAACATATTGCATGCAGTTGGAGAATTCAGGAAATATGCGAACCTTCCACAAAAGGGATTCTCTATTAATTTGTTGGAAATGTTGGATGAAGATCTTAAATATTCGATCCAGTCTAGCTTTAGAAAAGCTCAGGAAAAAGGTGAGTCTGTTGCTGTAAAAGATCTTATAATTCAAAATGAGAAGGGTACTTTAGGGGTTGATATTATTATCAAACCTTTTAATGATCATAGCCTAGAAGGTGAAACAAATTATATTATCACGTTTTTGGAAAAAGATGTTGATCTGGATAATATAGAAGAAGTAGAAAAACTTAGTCCTTCCAGCCAGACCAAGGCTTATGTTTCAAATCTTGAGGACGAACTGCGAAAAACCAAAGAAGACCTTCAAACTTCGCTGGAAGAGATTGAAACCAGTAATGAGGAATTGCAGGCGGCGAACGAGGAACTTCTTGCATCTAATGAAGAATTGCAAAGTACCAATGAAGAGCTCCAGAGTGTAAACGAGGAGATCAATACGGTAAATGCGGAGAATGTTCAAAAAATGGACGATCTGGCGGCATTGAATGCAGATATGAATAACCTCCTGAAGAGTACAGATATTGGAGTAATTTTCCTTGATTCTGATTTTAATATCCGAAAATTTACTCCGGCTATTAAAAAGCATTTTAGCTTGTTGAACGGAGATATTGGTAGACCGATTGATAATTTTATAAACAGTTTTGGACTTACCCGAAAGCGAAATTTTGTAGATCGTTGCAAAAGGGTACTGGAAAAAGGTAAAACTTTAGAAAAACACATTATTTCCAGGGAAGGGAGGAATTATCTGCAAAGAATCTCTCCTTATATGAATACCGATAATATAATTGACGGAGTAGTAATTTCATTTATTGACATTGAAACTATCCAAAAATCCAAGGAAAAACTGGCGGCGAGTGAAAAACGTTTCAGATCCTTCTATGAAGATGATCCGGTTCTTCACTTAACCGTAGATCCAAAATCGGCTGAGATTATTGAATGTAATAAAAAGGCAGTTGAGAAACTGGGGTATCTGGAAAAGGAAAACCTGGTTGGGAAATCGATCATGGAAGTCTTTGATAAAGATTCTGGAGTCTCGGCCATCCAGTTGAAACCCGCTTTAAAAGAATCTGGAGAGATCATAAATCTGGAAAAGGATATGACCACCAAAACAGGAAAGATTCTTCCGGTGATACTAAATGCCACGGCAGAGAAAGATGAAAACAATAACTTGATAAGCATCATTTATACCTGCGTGGATATTTCAGCTTTAAAAGCGGCAGAGCGTAAACTTCAGGAACAAAAGCGAGATCTGGAAAGGGCTAACCGTGACCTCGAACAATTCGTGTCTATTTGCTCCCATGACCTTCAGGAACCGCTGGCTACCATAAAATTTGGTAGTGATGTATTAGGAAAAATGTATTCAAAACAACTGGATGAGAAGGGTGAAAACTATATTAAGTATATAAAAGATGCTTCAAACCGGCTTTCCTCTCAAATCCGAGCATTGCTGGAACATTCCAGAATTGGTAAGAATGGAACCAAGGTGCTGGTGGATACCAGAGAAGTGGTTGAGGTTGTAAAATATGATCTTGGCAAAAGCATTAAGGATAATAATGCCAAAATCCATATAGGTTCTTTACCTAAACTGATGGGATTTGAGGTAGAACTCCGGCTGTTGTTCCAAAATTTAATAAGCAATGCCATAAAATATGGCCCAAAAGACAAGGATCCTGAAATAAGGATTTCTGCCTATAAGGAAAAGTCATATTGGGTATTCTCCGTTATGGATAATGGGATGGGGATCTCCAAGGAAGATCAAAAGAACATTTTTACCATCTTTAACCGTGTGCAGGGGAATGATGACCAGGAAGGAACCGGAGTAGGCCTGGCTCATGTAGAGAAGATTGTTCTGTTACATG
Source organism: Christiangramia aquimixticola (assembly GCF_048285835.1). NCBI lineage: Bacteria > Pseudomonadati > Bacteroidota > Flavobacteriia > Flavobacteriales > Flavobacteriaceae > Christiangramia > Christiangramia aquimixticola. Next base: position 59,934 of record NZ_JBLVTL010000001.1, on the reverse strand, counting down.
AGGGGACCATTTGGGTAGATTCTCAGGAAGGTGTGGGAAGTACCTTTTATTTTAAATTAAAAGCGAGGTAAAAGAATGCTAATAAAAAGTGGGTCTCCTAAAAGTTTAGATCTAAGTAAATGTGAAAAAGAACCCATCCATATAATAGGAGTTACGCAACCACATGGTGCGGTGATAGCTTGCGATAAAGATGGTAATATTACTCATGCTAGTGAAAATACCGAAGCTGTTTTAGGTTACAATGCTCAATCTTTACTCAATCAAAAGATTAGCAGATTAATTGGAGAAGACCTGTGGAATAAATACAAAAATGGTATTTCTGAAAAAGCTGTTTTAGAAACAGCAGATCTTATTTTGAACGGGAAACCAATTATTGTAGTTCCGCATTTATCCAATGATAAACTTTTGCTTGATTTTGAGCAATACGATAAAAAATCCAGTAATTACGACATTCAGGTTGAGCTAACCACTCTTTTAAAGAAGCTAGGCTCAGCCGGCACTATTAACGAACTTTGCAGTGAAGCGGTAGATATCACCAGATCTATTTTTGGTTACGACCGGGTGATGATCTATAAATTTGACGAAGAATGGAACGGTCAGGTTGTGGCTGAAGCAAAGAAGGAGAATATGGAAAGCTTTCTGGGTCTTAATTACCCGGCGAGTGATATTCCAAAGCAAGCACGGGAGCTGTTTTATAAGAATAAGGTTAGGGTAATTTCTGATGTTAATTATAAACCCGTTAAGCTGCTCTCCAATACACCACATTCTCCTTTGGATCTCACCAATTCTCAATTGCGCGGTGTCTCACCAATTCATATAGAATATCTCCAAAATATGAATGTGGGCGCGAGTATGACCGCTGCTTTGATCAGTAATGGAAAATTATGGGGCTTGATTACCTGTCATCATTCCCAGTCTAAACTCGTTGATTTTTATCAGCGCCAGACCTGTGAATTTTTGGTTGGTATTTTCTCTAATGAACTTACCTTAAAAAATTCAGAGAATTATCTGGAAAACATTCAGAAAAAGGAAATTCTTAAAACTGAATTGCTGCAACAGGTTTATCGCAGTGATAGTATAGAAAACGGTCTTTTTGAGTCAGCTTTAAAACTTACAGATTTTATTGATTGTAACGGTGCTGCACTAATATTAAATGAAAATATAAAAGGTATAGGTGAAGTTCCCGATGATGCCCTGATTAAAGACCTGATCGCTGATTTTCTCTCTAAAAAGAAAGAATCAGTATTCTTTTCCAATCAATTACCTCAGGTTTATCCCGATGCTGCCAGATTTGAAAATGTGGCTACGGGAATTTTAAGTGTTCGCCTTGGTGATAACAATGATAATTACCTTATCTGGTTTAGAAGTGAAGTGGTAAAGAATGTAAGTTGGGGAGGGAATCCAAACAATAAGGCTTATTACAATGAAGATAAAAAACGGCTTTCTCCGCGGAAATCTTTTGAAAAGTGGACCGAAAAACTAAGGGGTGTATCCAATGTCTGGAATGATTTTGAGATCAAAGGAGCGACATCTTTAAGCGAAAGTATTAATTATGTGATCCTTAAAAATCAGAAGGCTGAAATTGATAAACTAAATAAAAAACTTCTGGAGGCTCATAATGAGCTTAAACTTTTTAGTCAGGGTCTTTCTCATGACCTGAATGCACCTTTGCGAGGTGTTAGTGGATATGCACATATTCTGAAAGAAGACCATTATGTAGATCTTGAACAGAAAGGAAGAATGGCCGTAGATTCCATCCTTGCATCTACAGAGAAAATGAAGGATATCATAGACAATGTTCTCTCTTTTGCCGGCTTGTCTACCAAGGAGATGGTAAAATCTTGTTTGGTGACCAATACCTTAATTATGGACATTCTAACCCAGTTCAATATTGCGGTCAATTATCCTAAAACTAAAATTATAATTGAAGATCACATCCCCAGTATGCTGGGTGATAAGCGCATGTTAACCCAGGTTTGGGCGAATTTGATCGCCAATGCGCTTAAGTATAGTGAGAATACAGCCTCACCAAAACTTGAAATAGGAAGTGTAATCAAGGATAGGAAAACTGTTTATTATATTAAGGATAACGGGATTGGATTTGATCCGAAATACAAGGAGGAGATCTTCAATCTTTTTTCGAGATTTTCAGGAAACGATTATAAGGGAACCGGAATTGGATTGGCCCTTGTCAAGAAGATCCTGGAAAAACATGAAGGTGATATCTGGGCAGAAAGTGAATTGGGTAAAGGCTCCACCTTCTTTTTCTATGTTTAACTTTTCTGGATTGGTTAATTATTCAGTTTAGGTTACTTTCGTTTTTTATACGTAACAGAATGATCAATAAAAAATTAAATATCCTTCTGGTTGAAGATAATCAGTCTGATATTTATCTCATAAAGAGGCAGATCAGCAAGATTGTAAAGGAGCCGGTTATTAAAACCACAGATAATCTTCTTGACTGTAAGGAATTACTGGTGAGTTTTGCGCCAGATGTAGTGCTTTCAGATTATAATCTGCCTACCTGTACGGGGCTTGATATTCTTAATCTTGTAAAAGAGTTTGATGAAACCATCGCCTTCATATTTATTACGGGAACCATTCACGACGAAGAGTTGGCTGCGCATACCATCTTAAATGGAGCATCCGGTTATATTCTCAAGAAGCATATGAATTATCTTTATGAAAAACTGGAGCCACTACTTAAAAAAGTGGTTTTTAATCTTATTTCCAAAGATGAATTAAGAGAGAAGATAAGAGATAATAAGATCACTGTAAATAAGATTCATAGCTTCCTGGAAAAGATGAATGCCGATGATAAAGAGCAAAGGCAGAACATTGAAAAAATTAGAGAAGCAATTAGCAGATTTAATGTTTCCGAAGACAATGCTTGAGAATTTAAGGAACGCAACGAGCGAACAGCATAAAGCCTTAGAAAAAGATAATCTTGCCAATAAGATTATGGATCACTCCATATCGCTTGAAGAATATAAGCGCCTGCTTTTTCAAAATTATGCTGCCTACGCTGCCTGTGAAAAAGAAGTGAAAAAGTTTCTTCCGGAACAGGCTTCAAACAAATACTTAAAGCTGAAGAAGGATCTGGAAGTTTTAAGGGTTAATGTAACCGAAACACCCTTAAAGTTTCAGTGCGAAAATAAAGCTGAAGCCATTGGAGCGGCTTACGTGTTGGAAGGCTCGGCTATGGGTGGAATGATAATAGGAAAAGAGGTATCCTTTTGTGACTCTTTAAAAACGCTTCCGGAACAACAATTTTTTAATGCAAATAGAACCAACATCAAAGAGTGGAATAATTATTTAAAATTTTTGCGCAACCGGGAATTTTCCGGCAAGGAAATAGAGTCTGCCGTTAAAAAGGCAAAGGAAACTTTTGATCTTTTTGAAAAGGCATTTAAATTAGAACACGTAAATTATTAATAGCCCAATTTAGTTGGGCTTTTTAAATATTATAGAACATGGCTTATAAGAAATTTCTAACCGGCTTTTACACTTTAGTACTTTGTTTTATTTCTCTTGGCGTTTTAGCACAGGGGGGAAGAATCCCCACTCCTGCAGAAAATGGGATGGTGGTAAGTAGCCATTATCTGGCATCTGAAATAGGAAGAGATATTTTAAAGCAGGGAGGGAATGCCATGGATGCAACGGTGGCCACGGCTTTTGGACTAGCCGTAACATTACCTTCTGCCGGAAATATTGGTGGTGGTGGTTTTATGGTCTATCATCCGGCGAATGCAGATGCTACCGCTTTTAATTTTAGAGAAAAAGCTCCCTTAGCTGCCACCAGAGAAATGTATCTGGGTGAAGACGGAAAAATTAAAGATAACGCTAATCACGAAGGAGTACTTTCTGTGGGAGTACCGGGAACTGTTGCCGGACTTTATAAAGCGCACCAGAAATATGGAAAATTAGAATGGGCCAAATTAGTGGAACCGGCGATTAAAATTGCCCAATCCGGCTTTGCCGTGAGTCACGGATTAGCCGATTTTTCTCAATGGGTTTTTGACAATAAGGAAGAATATAGTTCTACAGCCAAAGTTTTTCTGAAAAAAGATGGTACTCCGCTTAAGCGAGGAGATATATTGGTGCAGAATGATCTGGCTGAAACTTTAAAAAGGATCAGGGATAAAGGCCCTGAAGGATTCTATAAGGGAAAAACAGCGCAGCTTATAGCCGATTTTATGAAAGCGCATGATGGCTTGATCACAAAAAAAGATCTTGAAGTTTATGAAGCTGAAGAGGTAGAACCTATAAAAGGTAATTACCGTGGGCTGGAAGTAATAGGGATGCCGCCTCCAAGTTCAGGGGGAGTAGCGATAGTTGAAATGCTGAATATCCTGGAAGGTTTTAATCTAAAAGAAGAAGGCCATAATTCAGCCTCCAGTATTCATCTCATTACGGAAGCAATGAGAAGAGCCTTTGCAGACAGAGCTCAATTTTTAGGAGATCCCAACTTTAATCCGGATATGCCATTGGATAAGTTAACTTCAAAAGAATATGCTGAAGAATTAAGGAAGACCATTGAGCTTAAAAAAGCTTCCGTTAGTGATTCTACAAGATTTAATGCTGCTCATCTTGCTTATGAAAGTCCCGAGACCACTCATTTTTCTGTAATAGATAAGGATGGAAATGCGATTTCCATTACCTATACTTTGGAACATTCATATGGTTCGAAAATAGTAGTGGAGGGGGCAGGCTTTCTTCTGAATAATGAAATGGGCGATTTTAATGCTATTCCAGGGCTTACAAATAGCCAAGGAAGGATTGGAACCTTACCAAACCAGATCGAACCAGAAAAACGCATGCTTTCGAGTATGAGTCCAATTATACTAACCAAAGACAACAAACCCTATCTTATAATTGGTTCCCCGGGAGGAAGAACGATCATTAATACTGTGTTACTTGTAATTCTGAATGTAGTGGATTATGATCTGGATATAGCCAAAGCGATAGAGTCACCAAGATATCATCACCAATGGTTTCCAGATGTAACCTTTTTTGAAGAATGGGGCTTCTCACCAGATACGATGGAATTGTACAAAAGCATGGGACACGAAACCGATTCCAGAGATTCTCAGGGGAGAGCCATGGGAATTATGATCGATGCCGAGAATAATTTATATTATGGAGCGGCAGATTCCAGAAGTTATGATGGGGGAGCAGCAGGATATTAAAGAGCGACTTCTTTAAGTTCTTGCACCTCTCCGGCTTGCATATTTTCTAAGGTTTCCCTGCCAATTCGTACTCTAACCAAACGTAATGTAGGGAAACCAACAGCAGCAGTCATTTTTTTTACCTGTCGAAATTTACCTTCGGTCAGCGTTATACTAACCCAGGATGTTGGGCCGTGCCTTTCATCCCGTATTTTTTTTGCTCTTGCAGGGAAAACAGGTGGTGTTTCAAGGATTCTGGAGACACAGTCACGTGTTCTGTAAGTTTCACCGTTAATACTTATGTCCACACCAGAATTCAGCTTTTCTAAAGCAGCTTCAGTAATTTGGCCATCTACCTGCACATAATATTCTTTTTCGCTATTTCCCGCGGTTATCTTTGCGCTTAGTTTACCATTGGTGGTTAAAAGCAAAAGCCCTTCTGAATCTTTATCCAGTCTGCCCACGGCCATGGTTTCGGCTGGAAAATTTCCAAGTTCCCCTAATAGTTTGTGCTTCCCGCCTTTTTTCTGGTTGGTGATAAACTGACTTAAATAACCGTAAGGTTTATAGATCTTAAAATGTTTGTACATGGGGCTGAAAATAAAAAATGCCCCGCACATGGCGGGGCATTCAGATGATAAATTTATTTATGACTATTACTTCTTTTCTGAAGGTACAGGAAAGCCACGGTCTTTCATCAACGCATCGATGCTGGCATCCCTTCCTCTAAATTTTCTGTAAGCTTCAGCCGGGTCCATAGCATTTCTTGGTGCGAAAAGATATTTAACCAGTTTATGTGCAAGCTCCTTATCATAAAATCCACCTTCAGCTTCAGCAAAAGCCTCCGCAGCATCTGACGTTAACACATCTGCCCATAAGTAGCCATAATAACCCGCGGCATAGCCTTCACCTGAGAATATATGTCCAAAATGTGGGGTGCGATGACGCATTACGATCTCCTCGGGCATGTTAAGTTCTTTTAAAGTTTCCTTCTCGAAACTTTCCATGTTAATCTTTTCAGGATCGGTTGTATGGTATTTCATATCCATAATTGCCGAAGCTAAAAATTCAGTGGTCGCAAAACCCTGATTAAAAGTGGCAGCTTTCTTTATCTTTTTAACCAATGATTCCGGGATCACCTCGTTGGTTTCGTGATGTCTCAGGAATTGATTGATAACCTTATCTGTAGACAGCCAACGCTCCAGGAGCTGGGATTGGAATTCGGTATAATCTCTTACCCCTCCATTTAAAGTTGGATATTCAACATTAGCTGAAAGGAAATGTAAGGCATGGCCAAATTCATGAAAAAACGTTTCTGCATCATCCCAGGATATCAATACCGGTTCGCCAGGAGCCGGTTTGATAAAGTTTGAGTTGTTAGAGGCAAGCACCGGTTTTTCACCCGTAAGCTTGGTATATCCTCTATAGGTCGTAGCCCAGGCTCCCGATCTTTTTCCCTGACGGGCATATGGATCAAGATACCATAAACCTATAATCTCTCCGGAGTCTTTATCTGATATTTCCCAAACCTTCACATCCTCATGGAATACTGGTACAGAGCCTTCTGCAACCAGAGTGAAACTAAAATTAAAAAGTTCTTCGGCAGTAAAGAAGAGTGCCTGAGTAAGATTCCCTAATTCCAGATATTGTTTTACTTCTTCACTGTTCAGATCATATTTTTCTTTACGTACTTTCTCCGCATAAAACCTGTAATCCCAAGGTTTGATTTCGATATCTGCACCTTCTTGCTTGGCTACTTTTTGCATGTCTGCAACCTCTTCCTTAACTCTTGCCAGTGCTGCGGGCCAAACCTTCATCATAAGGTCCATGGCATTTCCGGGATTTTTAGCCATACGGTTTTGTAATCTCCATTCCGCATAATTTTCATAACCAAGTAATTCCACCCTCTCATCTCTTAATTTTAATATTTTGGAGATGATCTCTTTGTTATCAAATTCGTCATTGTTATCTCCCCGGGAATAGTATTTTTTCCACACCTTCTCTCTTAATTCCCGTTCTGTAGAATAGGTAAGGAAAGGATCCATAGAAGACCTGGTATTTGTAATCGCATACTTGCCATTTTCACCTCGGGCCTCGGCAGCTGCTGCTGCAGATTTAATATACGATTCCGGCAGGCCCCCTAATTGTTCTTTTGTTAGGTAGGTTACATAATTTTCCTCGTCGGCAAGCACATTGCTGGAAAAGGAGGTGTATAATTCTGATAGTTGTTTATTGATCGCAGCGTAACGTTTTTTATCTTCAGAATTTAGGTTGGCGCCCTGCATGGCAAAATCTTCATATACGAGTTCGATCACCCTTTGCTTAGCAGGTTCAAAAGCTTGTTTTTGAGACTGTTCATACACCGTTTTTATTCGCTGAAAAAGTTTCTCATTCTGATTAATCTTTGATGAAAATTCTGAAATTTCAGGAGCCAGTTCTTTTTGAACAGCCCTGAATTCAGGCGAAGACATATTACTGCTATAAATGCCATAATAAGTAAAAGCACGTTCTAATTCCTTCCCGGCAAGTTCCATGGGAACAATGGTATTTTCAAAAGTAGCTTTCTCAGGATTGTTGGTAATTCGCTCAATTTCGGCTAAATGCAGCTCCATTCCTTTTCTAATTGCCGGTTTAATCAGATCCACCTGCATTTTATCAAACTGTGGAACCCCTTCATAAGGTCCCGTCCATTCCTGTAGTAAAGGATTTTCCATAGATATTGTTTCTTTTTCCTGGCCATTAGAGTAGCCTATAATAGCGGTTAAAGCAATTATGCTCAACCCATTTTTTAATTTTTTGTTCATATTGATGGTTTCAAATAGCGTTTGAAGATACTAAGTTTAGATGATTATTTAAAAAGAAAACCTCTCGTGGTACCAGAGTCTAGCTAGCTTTTTTCTCTGGGAAGCTCTTTGGCAGCAAGGACCTTTCTTGGAGAGACGCCGTATTTTTCTTTAAAGATCTTCGAGAAATAACTTCTGCTTGATAATCCAAGTTCATATACCACTTCACTCACATTTTTATTTCCGGATGATAGCATATCCAAAGCTTTGGTAAGGCGGATGTCCCTGATATATTCATTTACAGTTTTTCCATACATACGCTGGAAGCCTTCCTGTAACTTATTGGTATTTACGCCTGCAATTTGTGCGAGTTCATTTACGGTACAGGATTGCGCTATGTTGGAGTCCAGATAATCTACTGCAGCTTGCACCGCTTTTCTGTCCTTCTCTCTGAGTACTCTCTCCTGAATTTTTTGATCCTGTTTCTTAAAACGGTTTAGCATAAAACTTAAGATCTCCAGTGATTTTGCTCCAATAAAATTTATTCGTGGAAAACCTGTAAGATCACAATTCTTGATCTCCTTAATTATTTCTGCAGTTTTCAGGCTAATGCTTCCCGTCTTGCAAATACGGTCATTAGCTTTTATATCGCTGAAAAGTTTGTAGAATATAGGTTCCAGTTCATGAAGATCGAAAGAGAAATATTGCTGAAATTTTAACCGGTCTATTTCGAGATAGCATAAAATAACCTCCACATCTTTTTTAAAATAGAAGTTCTGAGTTTCGTTACTTTCAGGTGCCGCTATTAAATACTGATGACTTTCGATATTTTTAGCTTCTTCATCATCGTTAAAGCTACTTTGCAGTTCTCCATTGGTACAATAAATAAAGCGGATGGGTTTAATAGCTGGATGGGAAATTCTCATTGCAATATTTTCCCTGAAGGTAAGATGATATGTATAGAGTCCAATTCCATTAGGGAAATTAATTCCTCTAATATTTCCGTCTCCAACCTTATCGGGAATGATGAGAGAGAATTCTCCTATGTGTTCAGAATACTCAATATCAAACTTTTCAGCCAGGGCGGGTATGAAATCGTCTACATCATTTATTTCTAAATGATAGGTTTTCATTTTTTGGCCAGTTTTAAGTAACAAATTAAAAATACGGTTAACAACAAAAAATCTGTTATAAACCGAGTTAAACTTATACTAAATGATGACTAAAAACCCTATGAGGACAGAAGAAAAGAACAGAGGCAGGAAAAAAAGGAAATATTAGATAAGTGAGTTTTTGAGAGAGATTAATCTTTTCAAGCCCAAAGTAGCACCCAACGCAATTGCAGCGGTGGTCCCCAAACTGCCACCATATCCATTAAAGAAATCTCCTGTACTTAAAAATATTAGTCCGAATAAAAGTCCGGATACTCCCATGGTTTTTAAGTTATTTCCTATCTCTTTGGAAGCCATTCCTATAAAGGAGGCTCCCATTATCACTATTGGAATTACCGATCCTAATTCCCCATAAAATGGTTCAGTTACAAAATGGAATGGTAGCGCCCCGGTAAAGGAAATTAATGCAGAAGCCCTTACGGCACCCATTGAAAATTCATGATTGAGTAAGTAGGTGGCTATTGCGCCATAGATTCCTGAGATTATTACTGAAAGAATTAAGATCATAATAGATACAGGATTGTTGAAACCAATACTACCCCTCCAAAGGCAACTGATCCCAGTTTTCCTCCCATTCCCAACAGAGTGTTTTTACTCATTATCAGAAGTACTCCTGCAACTGTTGCTGCAAGAATTACGAAGGTATAACTTGCAAAGTAGCTGGACGTCATTCCCACGAATGCTCCACAATACACTGCCGGAGAAAGTTTTTTTAAAAAATCTCTGTTCCTATCAAGATCAGGAATAAAAGAACCTGCCAAACCAATTAAAGCTGCCGCTAATACCGCCGATAGGTTATACTTTATCTGTAGAAAATAAGTGAGAACGCCTCCGGCAATACAAAATAAGATCTCTGAAAATCCTTGCCATTTAAAGGCGATCCTGTTTTTATGGCCGCTTCGTAAATAAAAATATGATAATACTCCAGAGATGATCGTAAGAAATGCTGTCTTGAAGTAATCTCCCGAATTTTCATAAAGAGCTACACCAATAAAGGTGAGATGTAAAATAATAAAAACGTAAACCGCTCTGATTTTCATAGGCAGGCAAAAATCTGAATTAATTTTGAAAATGGAAGCTCATTCTTTGTCTTTCATAATTTAAATAGTTCAATCTTTGGGTAGATTCTTGTATTTTAAAAGAGTAGAAAACCTCAAAAAAGCATCCTTTCTTTAACAGTCCATATTTTGGATATTTCAATAAGAGTGGCTAATTTTGAAGGAATCCTTAAAAGAATTCGTGATTTGTTAGCTAATAAGTGTGTTTTAGCCACATTAGTTGCTATAACTGATTTATTGCATTTTAAAATGAATAATAACATACCGGCTTAAAAAATCTGAAGAAATTTAGGGTATTACCAGTGTTAATTTAATTATCGAAAAAGTTCCTCTCCGGGAACTTTTTCTTTTTCTGCAAGTAAAGTCTCTTTCTGCAAATTCCAAATCGTTTATATTCGCTGTTGAATACAAAAAAATAAATTATGGCGAAGACAGTTTTAAAAGTTAATAATAACGGTTCATTAAAAGTTCAGGGTGATTTTGAGATCGTGGATAAAGAAGGTAATGTATATGACCTTGGGGGAAGAGACCAGGTTTCTCTATGCAGATGTGGACTTTCTAAAACCAAACCTTTTTGTGACGGCGCTCATCGAAACCATTTTGAGCATGAGGCGATCGCTTTTGACCTGCCACCAAAAAAATAGATAAAAAAAAGCCTGTATTCTGTACAGGCTTTTTTAAAATTATGCTTTAAAACGCTTAGTTAAGCATTTTATAAATTTCTTCAGCAACCGCTCCAGAAGACTGAGGGTTCTGTCCGGTAATTAAATTTCCGTCTACCAGGGAATATTCACTCCAGTCTGATTCTTTGGAATAAATTCCACCATTTTCTTTCAGCATATCTTCAACCAGGAATGGAACAACATCGGTTAACTGAACAGCTTCCTCTTCAGAATTTGTAAATCCGGTCACTTTTTTTCCTTTAACCAGGGGTTCTCCATCTTCACCTTTTACATTCTTTAAAGCCGCAGGAGCATGGCAAACAAAACCTATAGGTTTTTGAGATTTATTGAAGGACTCTATTAAAGCAATTGAATCTTTATCTTTTGAAAGATCCCATAAAGGGCCATGACCTCCGGGATAGAAAACCGCATCAAAATCTTCAGATTTCATTTCACTTAATTTGTGCGTGTTATTGATGACTTTTTGCGCAGCTTCATCCTTTTTGAACCTTTGGGTGTCTTCTGTCTGGTTCTCCTCGGTATCACTATTTGGATCTATAGGAGCTTTACCGCCTTTGGGACTGGCCACCGTTATTTCAACTCCCTTGTCTAAAAGACTATAGTAAGGATTGGCAAATTCTTCTATCCAGAAACCGGTTTTTTCCCCGGTATCACCTAATTTATCATGAGATGTCAATACAAATAATACTTTCATAACTTTTTCTTTTTTTTTGACTGTTTCAGCCCTAAGTTCTAAACTTTTAGCCTTTTACAAAACTATTTTAGAGAACTTTAGGTTTCTGAATTCCATAAAAGGCAAAGCTTAACTTCATTTTAAAAAGCCTGGATTTTATTTAATTTTATTTTAAAACTTTTTAAATATCGAAGACCTAATTTTAATTGTCTGGCAGAACTTATAATTCGAACTCCTGCCTTATTCACTTTAAACAAATAAATATGCGGGTATTAATTGCTGGTGCGTCCGGTGCTTTAGGAATTCAACTTGTAAAACAACTCGCCAAACTTAAAATTGATTTTAAAGCCACAACGGGTTCCCGGGAGGGGAGGAAAAAACTTGCACCTTATGCTAATGAGATCGTCGTTGTAAATTCGCAGGAATCTCCTGAAGATTTTACGAATGTTACCCGGGATATCGATATAGTTATTTCTGCAATTGGGAAAAGTATCAGCCTTTTTAATCCTTCCTCCCGAAGCTTTCATGAAAGTGATTTTGTTGCCAATAAGCTTCTCATCAAAGATGCTCTAAAAAATAAGGTTAGCCGTTTTATTTATGTAAGTATGGAAGGCGCAATGGAAGCAAATTCCTTTGAAATACCCGGATCTCATAAAGAAACTGAAGATTTATTGGTCAATTCAGGATTGAACTATAGCATAATTCGGCCGGTTGGATTTTTTTCAGGTTTGAATGATCTGCTCATAATGGCTAAGCGTAAAGTAATCCCGGTGATTGGATCTGGTGACGCCAGAACAAATAGTATTTATCAGGGTGATCTGGCCAAAATTATCATCGATATGCTGGAGACTGGCCCCAGGGTTCAGTCTGTAGGTGGGCCCGAAATCCATACCCGTAAGGAGATGGCCAAAATGATTCAGAAAAAAATAGGAGGGAAACTGCTTTTTATTCCCTCTACTCTTGCCGGAGCAGGAGCCGACATGATCAAATTGTTAACCTCCGGAACAGGAAATAAGCTGAAATATTTTAATTACATCATGGATCATGATATGATTGGAGAACGTTTGGGAAGCATGAAATTTGAAGAATATTTAAATACGATCGATCTGAAGGATCTTCCTTAATTTAGAAAAAAGTCAAACTTGTTGAATCAACCGGCCTAAGATGAAAGATAAATACGACGCTATAATAATTGGGAGTGGTCCAAATGGATTAGCAGCGGCTACATATTTACAACAACAAGGATTTAAAACAGCTGTATATGAGCAGGAGTCCAAACCCGGCGGTGCGACCAAAACTTTAGAGCTTACTATCCCCGGGGTGAAAAATGATATGGGATCGGCTATTCTACCTATGGCTTTTGGATCACCATTTTTCAGAAGTTTACCCCTTTCACATTATGGTCTGGAATGGATATTCCCGGATATTCCTTTTGCACATGCCTTGCCTAATGGGAAAGCCGTAGCCTGTTATAAAGATATCACGAGAACTGCAGAACAATTTGATGATGATTCTACCGCTTACGTTAAGCTCTTCGAAGAACTTATAAATGGCTGGGATGAACTCGAAAATGATATTTTGGGTCCCCTGGGATTTCCTGATAAACCCTCCTTATTCCTGAAATTTGGTTTCAAGGCTTTTCCTTCGGTAAAGATGCTGGCAGATCATTATTATAGGGAGGAAAGGGCAAAGTTATTGCTATATGGCGCGGCAGCTCATTCGGGTTTGCCCATGTCTCAACTTGCATCTGCCTCATTTGGCCTTGTACTTACCATTATGGCTCATAAGTATAACTGGCCATTTCCAAAAGGTGGTGCGGGGAATTTTATAACAGCTTTGATCCAGCATTATAAAGCCCTGGGAGGTGAATTAATTCTGAACAAAAAGGTTGAATGTTTGTCGCAGTTACCGCCATCAAAAACTTATCTTTTTGATGTCACCCCAAAACAATTATTGAAAATTGATGGACTTGACCTAAGCTCCATATACAGGAAACGACTTGAAAACTTTAAATACGGGACAGCTGTTTTTAAAATGGATTGGGCGTTATCCGGTCCAATTCCATTTTTGAATGAGAAGTGTCGTAAGGCGGCAACCGTACATCTGGGTTTTTCTACTGAAGAGATTACAATTTCTGAAGAAATGATCCATAACAATCAGGTCTCTTCCAAACCTTATGTAATTGTTGCGCAACATACCATTTATGACGATTCCAGAAGCCCGGAAGGTGTACATACTGCCTGGGCATACTGTCATGTACCAAATGGAAGTACACAGGATTGTTCAGAAATCATTAAAGATCAGATAGAGAAAGCTGCACCCGGGTTCAAGGACCTAATTATAAAAGAAAACTCTTTAAATACTAAACAACTCCAGGTACTCGATCCAAACTTAATTGGAGGGGATATAAATGGCGGGAGCCAGGACCTCTCTCAACTATTTACCAGGCCAATTGTCACCACAAAACCTTATACAACTTCGAATCCTTCAGTTTTTATCTGTTCTTCTTCAACACCACCCGGAGGAGGGGTTCATGGGATGTGCGGTTACAACGCAGCCCTGGCGGCAGAAAAATTTCTGAGCAAATAATTTTATTTTCTGTCTACATCCTGCAGGAGCCAGTCTTCAATTTCTTGATTGGTATCATTTGCTTTCATAACCACGATATCTCCGGTAGTTTCGAAGATTACTGCCCTAACTTCGCTTTTGTTCAGCACATTTGCTCTACGCAAGGTTGATCGGAGATCTGATTCAGTAACCCGTGCCATTTTTAAATTTTCATATAGAATTTTATCCCTATCCATCAAAAGTACCGGAGTGTTGTCTATAAGAGATTGGAAAATCTTTGACCTTCTCAGCAATGCTACGAGTACCTGAAATAGGTACATAAAGAATAAAGCAGCGATTCCATGATACATACTAACAGATTTGGTTAGAACCGTGGTGGCGATCATGGAACCTACGGCAACGGTCATGGCAAAATCGAAACTTGACATTTTTGAAAAACTGCGTTTTCCAAAAATTCGGGTAAAGATTATAATACTTACATAGACACCTAAGCCTGTGAAAAATATAGCAATTATTGTTGTAGAGGAAAGCTCAAACCATTTTTCCATTGTTGTTAATTTTTGGATGTTACAATGTATGAATATGAAAGTTGATGTCAAAAGGCTAAGACCCTACTTTAAAAGATCAGTTAGAGTTACATGAATGGTGCGTTAGGCTTATAACATTCCTCCAATAATTTATCTGTGACCGTTCCCGTTTTACTAATGGAAGTAGCATCCATGGACCAGTTAATAAGATCCTTTTCGGCGAAAGCTTTAAGCCAGTTTTCCATAACCCATCGGTTCCATTTGCTATAAAATATTTCAGCATTCTTAATGATCTCATCCACCTTATTTACCGGCGGACTATAAACCGGATGTTGTTGATGGTAAACACAGGCTTCTGAAAGGTAAAAAGAGTACCCGGGAGTATGTTTGAGTTTTAAAGCAAAATCTGTGTCTTCAGCTCCGTATCCGGTATAACGCTCATCAAAACCTTCTAATTTTATAAACAAATTTTTAGGTATATAGAAGGTTAAACTCCAAAAGAGCATATAGTCCGAGGTCTTCTGCAACCCGCTGATTTGAGGTCTATGCGGATGATGAATGCTATATTTATCCAGGTCATCAGCTTTATAATTTCTGGGCAACTCTCTGGTAAGGTATCGTGGAGTTCCCATTATTAATGTTTTAGATGAAATTGCCTGCGTTAAGATTTGTTCAAAAAAAGTACTGGACGGGATACAATCCACATCCAAAAAAATTAAATGGTCATTGTTCGCCTTTTTTGCTCCATAATTTCTGGCTTTTCCAATGGGTAAGTGTCCATCTTCAGAATTTATCCTAAAGACATTTAAAGGAAGTTTGTCAAAAGCAGAGATTTCCGGATCCTCATCAATGGAAACAATTACCACCTCGGTTGGTTTAAGGGAGCTTTTTTCAATTCCCTGAAGTAAGTTTTGGAGATGTAGCGCTCTGCCTTTAACTATGGTGATCACGCTAAATTTTAAATCAGTTGTCATTTGTTGTTTCTTGATTTTCTGAATAGTTTGGGTAATGAGGGGAGGGAGAACAGGTTATTTTCTAATAGTGTTTTAAAAGTTTTCAAGTTTTCCATTCCATTAGTATTATAGGTTTTCGTATAACTTAAGATCTCCTTATCACTCAATTCAAAAATCTTTTGCGGATCTATGGCCAAATCAAGATTGACCAAAGCTTTTTGCATGATCTTTTGTTCTTCGTAAGGCCGTTTTTCGGCGATAGCAATAAAAGGGACCGGTATTCCCGTTAACTCTGAAACCGTATTTAAGCCACAATTAGCTACTACTAACTGAGCTTTATTAATTTCTACTTCCGGTTTATCTACGAATCCAGCGAATTCTAATCTGGAACTGCAATGCTGTTCTTCAAAAATTCCCAGAACCTTTATATGTGCTGAAAGGAACCTATCCAGCAATAGCGGTAAATACTTGTTCAAATTCTCATTCCCGCCCTTACCGGAAATTACTACGATACTGGTTACTTCTTCACATTGAGTTTTTGGGGAATATTTCAATTTTTCACCAAATATGAATCCCAGGTAAATTGTTTTATTTCTTACCCAATCAGGAACTGATTCATCCTCAAAACGTTCCGGATAGTAGGCTAGAAGGAAGGTAGCCGCCTTAAACGCTTGAAGATGTCCCTCATCATTCCGTACCCCGGGCAATCTTACATATGCATACGGAAAAGAGGCAGCCCGAGCCAGCGCAGCAACTTCAGCGCTTACATCAACAATTAGAAGTTGAGTATTATGCTCCAACAATGATTGAAGCATTAATGAACTCCTTAGCTGAATTGATCTTTGCCCTACAGGACTATAATGCAAATAATCTGGTGGAGCTACCTGATTAGATTTTCTGGTAGTCCCATCAGGATTTTCACTAGGTAATATAATTACCTTGCTTTTCCTGCTAAATTTATGGTCAAAACTGGTTAAGATTATCTGTTTACTTTTGAAAAACTCAGCAAAGAGATCAGCAAATTTTGAATGTCCGCTCCCATGTTGATGGGCATAATATGCTAACATACTTCATTAGTTTTTACTTCTTTAATCATATCTAAGGCTTTATAATAAAGAGCTTCGTAACCATCTACCATTTTTGAGACATCACAGAAATCTTCTGCCCGATCTCTGCAATTTTGGCGATTCAAGCTGGTTACTTCGCTTATTGCCTTAACAAAATTATCCTTCTCAAATGGAGGAACTACAAATCCGCTTTCCTCGGTTAGAATTTCGGAAGAAGCACCCACCTTCCAGGCTATCACCGGAGTACCGCATGCAAGTGATTCAGCCAGAACCAAACCATAAGGTTCTTCCCACACACTGGTAAACAAGGTAGCCTCAGATTGCCCCATTAAAACGTTCAATTCGCTTTGCTTTAAATGGCCGGCATAAGTCACATTCTCATGATCTAATAATG
Source organism: Christiangramia aquimixticola (assembly GCF_048285835.1). Taxonomy (NCBI): domain Bacteria; kingdom Pseudomonadati; phylum Bacteroidota; class Flavobacteriia; order Flavobacteriales; family Flavobacteriaceae; genus Christiangramia; species Christiangramia aquimixticola. The sequence goes on along the minus strand of NZ_JBLVTL010000001.1, from coordinate 42,888 downwards.
GTGCAAATTGTTCATTATAGTAGGTGCTTTCACTATTTGGTCCTGCCAGAATTATTTTTTTATTTGCCTTTAAGGCCATATCTATTGCGGTATGTGGCGCTTTTTCTTTACAAATTCGTCCCACCCAGCATACCTGGTCTTTTATGGGTTCAGGATAAAAATCCCAGTGGTTTACTTCAATTCCGTTATAAACAACATGGTAGTGAGGTAAAAGAGGCTCATATATTTTTCCAAGGTTTTGACTTACAACCGTAAAGTATTCATTATTAAAATTTCTGGTAGAGGCTAGGCCAAAGTGAATGTCTTTAAAAACAGGAGTGTGAAAACTGCTAATTACCTTTTTATTTGATATTGCACCCCACTGAATTGGCAGGTAATGCATGCTGTGATTATGGATAATATCATAATCACTTTCAGTAATTTTCTGGATTGCGTGAGAATACATCATTTGAGCTTCCAGCATTTCGTTGCATTGGATATTTTGAGAATATTTTGAGATCTCCTCCCAGTCAAATTCCGGAGTATCCAGGGGAATAATATCAAGTTCAGGATCTGAGCCGCTTAGGGCATACAAATGTACCTGATGACCTTTAGCCTTTAATCTCCAAGCCAGTAAATGAGTGATCATTTCCAATCCGCCAGCATAGGGTTCAGAAATAGGGAATTTATTATGTGCTAACAGAGCTATTTTCATGGGGTAGATGGTTTTAGTTTCAGGTTATTATTTTCAACTTCAAATTCATGCAACATGTATAAACTGCCAACCAGAAACAAACTAAAAATTAGCAGACTAACTATAGCTAATAAGGTTTCCCCCTGAAAGCCTAAAAATGAAGTCAAAATTCCAAGTATTGAAGGGATAAACAAGGGGACGCTGCTAAGCTTTGAAACCTTATTGGATTTATTGGTTGTTATAAATTTCTTCGGAATACAGAAAACTGCACACCAGCATGCGAATGCCATTTCGAATGCCAGGGCAAGATGAATAAAAAATGCCTTTAGATCTGTATGAAAGGTGGAACGTCTGGTATTTTTCAGCATTAACAGCAGTTTCCCGGTTATAAATATGCCGAACTGTAAAAGGATAATTTCCGGGAGGTAATTAAACTGGTCTACAGCACCCGCAATATAAAATACCATATACAATAAAGCACTTATAATAGGGAATGCCAAAAGATTGATCCATGCAAGCAACTGCATGGCTGCAGAAAATTTTCGTTTCCAATTCATTTTGGTATACAGCAGATCCATAAGGCATTGCGTATTACCATAAACCCAACGATACCTTTGTTTTCTAAGATCCTGAACCGTTCCTGGCATAATACCTTTTCCAACCTTTTTACTCGAAAATCTGGTTTTAAAATTCTTAGACAATAATTCAATTCCTAATCGGGCATCTTCAGTAAGTGTTTCCTGGGGCCACCCATTTACACTTTGTAGTGCTTTTAATTCAATAAATGTTAGTGTTCCGGTTGGAAGTGTCGAGTACGAATTATTTCCCCCTGTGGCATAAAGCGTGAAAAAATGCTCCAGTTCTTTGAAAAGTCCCATTTTTCGGCCATTCACTACATAATTTTGAGGAAATTGTACTACTGCAAAATCATCTTTTCGTACTTCTTTTAATGCAATTTTTAAACAGGAAGGTTTTAATCTATAGTCGGCATCTAGGGTAAAAATATATTCTGTTTCCGGTTGAATCAATTTTAAACATTCATTTAAGGCTCCGGCTTTATAGCCATCCAGTTTGTCATAATGCCTGAATTTAATAATATCAGGATGCTTATTACAAAAATCTTCAATGGGTTTCCATAATTCCTTTCTGGATGTATTATTATCCAATACTATAATTTCAAAGTTGGGATAATCGATCTTTAAAGCCTGTCTTATGGTTCTTAAAACGATTTCCGGAGGTTCATTGCAAATAGCAAGATGAATAGATACGAAGGGGTGGTTGTTATCATTGGAGTAGTATGGTGTATTCTCCTTTATCTTCCTGCTAAACAAAAATCGGGATACAGCTATTATTGCCATAAAAATACTTATAACCATTAAAAAAATCTCTAGAAGATGGGGTGCAGTTATACTAAAATATCCCAATAAGGCCACAGGAATAGTGCCGGTTATTACCCGCATTATATTACGATTTGCATTCATTTTTCAATTTTTTTTTATAAAGTTCAAAATTCAAAGGGTTTTTTTTGTGCGTTTTTACTCGTAGACTTAACGATTTTCCCCTTATTAGGAAAGGTTTAACTGAACCTAACGCTGTAGTATGTAATAGTGTTAATAAATTAGTATTTGATTAACGCATACCCTGAACATGAATACCATAGCGATTCAAAATATTGCGGCAAACGACATATTTAATCGGTTGGCCACTGAGTTTAAAACTGCTTTAAATAACAATTACGGAGAATATAGCATTAGAATACCATCCCGGTTTGGAAAGGGTACAATTACAGGTATTAATTTTCCCAGTGGAATAGGACTATTTAAATTTGACGTCAATTTTAAGGATGAGCAATGTTTTATTTATGATGGAGCAAAGGTTCACCCTTTTAAGTTCGCCTATGTACTAAGTGGAAAGCTACAGCACCGGTTCAAGGGAGAAGATATCATTCATTGCATTCAGGAAGGCCAATCTACAATTCTGGGAGCACATAGGGATAGCGGAAATATGATCTACTTTCCGGAAAATACCAGGGTGGAAGTTATACTACTCGATGTAAACCGCAAAAAATTTATTGATCAAATAGGTTTTGATCTGGACGAAAAGGATGAAGTTTACCAACGAATTTTCGCTGATACCGAAGCCGTTCGAACCTTATATCACCATAGCCAGTATAGCCTTAAAATGGCTCATCTTGCGAGTGAATTGAATACTTTTAAACCAACCGGATTGGAAAGGGTTTGTTTTATTGGTGCAAAGGCTCTTGAACTGTTATCATATATGTTGATGCTTTACCGGGATGATGAGCAACAGGAAGAAAAACAACGAATTATCCGGCAAAAAGACCTTTCCAGAATTCGCAGGGTTGTCAATTCCATAGATCAAAATCTGGCGGAACTTGGAACTATTAAAGCTCTTGCTGAAAAGGAGGGAATAAGTGAAGTGAAGCTTCAGGAAGGCTTTCAGATCTTATTTAATACCTCAGTAAATGAATATATACAACAGCGCCGACTGGAAACCGCTATGCAACTTTTAAATAAGACTAATAAGACCATCAGTGAGATCGTTTACGCCATAGGATTTAACAGCAGAAGTCACTTTTCAAAGATCTTTAAATCTAAATACGGAGTCTCACCAAATCATATTAGAAAAGGAATAAAGACATATGATCGTAAATACCAAAAATAAAGGCTGGGAGATATTTTCTCATTCTGCTCACGGATTACTTGCCGGCCAGATCGCCAATGAATTAATTGAAGAGCTGAAGGATGAGAACTGGGTTGCCACGCTGGCTGCTATAATAGAACATGATGACAGGCAACTTGACTTCGATGAGAAGGATTATTTAACCGATTTAGGAATGCCAAGAGATTTTTTACTTGAGGAGCGAAAAGTGGAGGAGATCATCAAACGTTCAAAACGACTTTTGGTAGAGGCCGAACGAAAATCTACGTGGATTGCCATTTTAATTCTGCATCATATTCAATATATCTACAAGGATATGGCTCAGGATAATAAAAGCCTCTCCAGTTTTTTGGAAACCCTGCATACCCGGGAGCAAAGCCTTATTAAAGCAAATAAGCTGCCGGTAAAAAAGGTAAAGGATACTTATCAAATTCTTGTGTTTGCAGACAGGTGTTCCCTAATTTTATGTCAGGATGCGATCCCGGCCATGAACAGGAAACTGGAAATAAATACAAGTATCAGGGATACCACCTATTTTATTAAGGAAAAGGAGGATGAACTTATAACTATAGAACCCTGGATCTTTAGAAGCGACAATTTTAGTGTTAATGCAGAGTACAAAGTATTAGATCAAAGTTCTTTTAAAGATAATAAGGAGTTCGAAAAGTGTTTAAATGAATGTCCAGTTCGAATAAAAAAGTGGAACTTTAAGAAATAGTCTGTTTTTGGATGTTATAAAATCAACCTGATTATGGATATGGATATCGATGTATGGGAATTTATCTTGAAAACCGGTGCTGCTTCTATAAGTGGAGCATTGTTAGGTCTTGAACGAAAATATAAAGGAAAGCCGGCTGGTCTAAAAACCTATACTCTAGTTTCCCTCGGTGCGGCCACGTTTATTATTATCTCTTTACTATTTCTTAATGAAAGCGGCACAGACATGACCCGTATTGTTGGGCAGGTAGTAGTAGGAGTTGGGTTTTTAGGAGCGGGAGTGATCCTTCATGATAAAAACAACAAATCTGTTACCGGTCTTGCTACCTCGGCAACCATCTGGTGCAGTGCTGCTGCGGGTTCACTTGCCGGGTTCGGACTTTATTTGCCGCTTTTTGCTTTTACCATCATGGTATTGGTAATAAACCTGGTATTTGGATATGTAAATTCCAAGATTGATAACAAAGCAGATGAAGAATTGGATTAATTCTGAAAGTTTCTAACATTAATATCTTCCCGGGTACTGTATAATACATCCCAGCTCCAACCGTCATTCTGTAAATAAGCCAGGAGTAATTTTCTTCTGGTTTCGAGGTTTTTTTTATCCGATTCACTCATCTTAACTTTATCTGCATCAAAATCATTTAAGTAAGATACATCCGGGTGTTCCGGTTCATCGTCTTCCGGAGTGATAAAAGCTGAAGCCAATGTGGATAAATAATAAGTCATCGCATTGTAAGCTCTTTCAAGGTTAGATCTATTCTCAATATTTTCATTATTGATCTTATATTTTAAGATGGACATACATTCGTCCAGACTTACTAATTGAACTGACAGGGCTTCATAAGTTTTAGTTGAATGAAAGTAATGAATCACCGGGTAAGCCAAATGATATTGGGAGATCTGTACCAGTAATTGTTCCAGGTCACCAAGTCGCTCTGTGAAATCTTTAAAATTATCATGCTGATAATTTTCCAGGATCGCTCTTGGTGTATTACCAAGGTTGTGGATAAGGATGCTAAGCTGTCTTTTAAGTGTAATAGCTTCAATTACGGGAAGTAAAAAAGATATTCCCAAACTAATAAATACCACCCCGGTATAGGAGATAAATCCCGTGTAAAGCAACCAGAAATCGGTATGAGGAGTATAATCCCCGTTCCCCATGGAAGACAATACATAAGCACTAAAATATGCCTTTTCTATAAAGCTGGTGATAAAGGTTTTTTCTGCTGAAGACCACAAAGCTTCAGGATCTGAATAAACGATAAAGGTATTTCCTATCCAGAGTAAAAGGATCCAGATAATTACTATAAATATGAGTACCAGGGGGCCTATAAATCGCAGGAATTCCTTTCGCCCATCCTTACCGGCCAGTTTTAATGAAATTCTCCAGATAAAACGCGAAACCCTGTCAGCGATAATTCCCGCTCCCCTGGGAGCAAGAATGGTGATGATCATATCGTAAATAGTGGCCAGCGTAATAATGAGACCAAGCGAAAAAAGGAAAGGATCCATATAAATTTATGCTTTTGAATTTAAATTTAATGAGAATAAATCTGAACCCTTTACAAAACAACACGCTTAACAAATCCTTATCATTATTGATGGAGATTTTAAAATTGGAATATGGAGGATTGTTTTTAAGGTAGAGCTTCAGCCTTCAAACTATAGTAGAAGCTTAAATTTTATAAATTCAGTATACATACATACTTAACTGTCTTTGGCTATGGCAATACGGATAAGGTGGTAAGAAACCACTGCAGGCCAGATAACCAGTAACGAACAAATCAATCGTTCATAAGCACCATTGTATCCATCAGGAATATATGGGAGCCACGGCGCAGTTACCAGCCAGATCCCTGCAATCCAGAGGGAAAATTTTTTCAGGGAAGGTTTAAGTGTTTGTATGTCGGAACTTATAAGAAAAGTCAAAACCAAAAATAAACCTGCCAGGATATAAACAAGGGTGCGATGAATATTTTCGCCCGGTCTTCCCGCATATTGATTATGCTCTGCGATCATGATAATATCCCCAGCAATCAAAACCAGAATAATAAGACTTATAATCCATTTAAGCCCATCTTTTTTCAAGGTATAGAGGCCTGCAGCAATGGCAAGATATCCCATAGCCAGTATATTCAGTCCCCAATCCTGAATCCAGCCATATTTTCCAATTGCAAGCATGCTTATGGTGTTGGCGATAGGGTTATGCGCTTCATGTACGGCTATTCCAATTAAGTCGGCTGCGAGTACAGCGATACATCCAATGAGTCCAATAATTCCTGAGATCTTGAAAATTGTAGTCTTCTGCAAAGAATAATATTTTAGTTAAAACTTATGATTTTTCTTCTTCCAGCAATATAACGATATAAACCTGTTTTTAAAAATTACCAATCCACCAAAGATGAACGCCTATGAACAATAAAATAGCTTACCTATTTTAAAGTCATTTAATAAAATAAAAGAGAGCACGGCCAATTTTGGTAAAAGATGCAATGATTGAATGCAGATAATCTTTTCATTTAAAATTTAAGAGCATTCTCCTTTTTGAATCTTTTTAAAATGATTCATTAAATCAAATGGATCCTCTTCCACATATTCCCAATTTCCATTTCGATATTGAAAAGTATAATTAAAGTATTCTCCGGACTCATCGAAAACTACCAGCAATTTGTCCTTGTTTTTAAAATCCATTGGTTTATCGAAAGCATCACTTTCATTTAGTCGCCCCTGTAGGACGGCAGAATTGAGAAAAAAATGCGGATCTCTGTAGTGTGTGGGTACCATTGGATCACCCATTATACATTCTCACTTACCCGGGATATACCTGAATAAAACCCAGTAATTTTTGAGCTTTTTTTAGAAGTTGTACAGGTACAAAATTTAATAATGCGAGATAGAGCACATATTTTGTGGAAGATTAATTAACTGAAGATAATTAATTTTCCTATTCAATAGATCTGCTAAAATTGCAAATAAGCATCTTTTAACTTCAAAAAATCATAGTTGTATCAGGAGGTATGGAAGACCCGTTTTGACCTAACTTCTCCCGGCTCTCAGTCCGTATGTTTCTATAGAATTTCTTACTTTTGAACCCCAAAAGTTCAGAAGGTTTTCTTTAACCGAATAATCTTCAAATTTCGAATAATTTGTACAGTTAAATTGCCATTTCGATCGATAGATACGCGACTGGTATTGGCTTTAACCGGAGTTTAGTACTGAAGACTCCCAATTGTTTTTTTAAATCTTATATATCCTTTTGTCATAATGATCAAAATTCTTTTAAGACTCTCGGTCTTACTTTTTACTATAAATACTTTCGGGCAAAATTCTCTGGAAGCGGTTATAAAAAACGCCGAAGACGATATGCCCTTACTTGGAGCGAATGCTGTAATAAAAGGAACTTCTATTGGTGCTACCGCAAATCTGGATGGAAGGTTATCCTTAAAAAATATTCCGAATGGTAAGCAAACTATCGTATTCAGCTTTGTTGGATTCGTTTCAAAAGAGGTTGCAATGGAATTTCCCCGGGCAAAAAAGGATACACTAAACATCTCCCTTCATCCCGGCGGGGAAGAAATGGATGAGATCCTCATACAATCAACGAGATCCCGCCGTACCATCGCCGATCTCCCAACCCGGGTTGAGGTAATTTCTGGAGAAGAACTTACTGAAAAAGGGAATATGAAACCAGGTGATATCAGGATGCTTTTAAATGAAACCACGGGGATTCAGACGCAGCAAACTTCTGCCATTTCAGGAAACTCCAGCATCCGTATCCAGGGGCTGGATGGTAAATATACCCAGCTGCTAAAAGATGGTTACCCTATGTATTCAGGATTTTCCGGCGGATTAAGCTTATTGCAAATCGTTCCTTTGGACCTTAAACAGGTTGAGGTAATAAAAGGATCTTCTTCCACTTTATATGGAGGGGGTGCCATCGCAGGTCTGGTAAACCTTATTTCCAAAACGCCGGGCGAGGAAAGGGACCTTGATTTCATGGTAAATGCAACTTCTGCCTTAGGGCTGGATATTAGCGGATTCTATTCTGATACCTACGGAAAACTTGGTGCCACCGTTTTCGCTTCTTATAACCTTGGTTCGCCTTATGACCCTGCAGATATTGGTCTTACCGCCATCCCGGAATTTAATCGCTATACCATCAACCCACGGATTTTCTATGAATTTTCGAATGACACCAAATTTGATATTGGAGTAAATACCACGGTTGAAGAAAGAACCGGGGGCGATATAGAGTATATTGAAGGGGAGGATGTAGAAGACCCTTTCTTCGAAAAAAACAGTACGAATCGTACAACCTTGCAGTCCGGACTGGAACATAACTGGAATGAAAATAACCGACTAAATTTAAAAACCAGCTTCAGTTTCTTTGATCGAAAGATTGAGACCGGAGATTATGCTTTTTCCGGAAACCAGTTTGCATCATATAACGAAGCATCTGTAATATTCGGAAGTAAACAAATGGAATGGATCGGAGGCTTGAATTTATGGATAGACAAGTTTGATCAGGACAAATTATCAAATGATCCGGTGGTGGATTATGCGCATTTCACCTATGGGGCTTTCGTGCAAAATAACTGGTATGCTGCAGATTGGTTTCAGCTTGAAACAGGCCTGCGAACCGATTATCAGAATGATTATGGCTGGTTTGTTCTGCCACGCGTTTCTGCGATGTTTACTTTAACCGACAAGCTTACCACCCGTATAGGAGGAGGACTTGGATATAAAACGCCTTCGGTTTTTACTGAAGATGCAGAACGGCTTCAGTTTCAGAATGTTTTACCTATAGACGTTAGTAAAACCGAAGCTGAAAATTCTATTGGTGGAAATTTCGATTTTAATTACCGGACAGAATTATTTAACGTGATTGATTTTACCAGCAACACCTTGTTCTTCTACACGAAAATTGATAATCCAATAATTCTGGAAAATACGCAACCGGGATTATTTGAATATCAGCAACCCAATGGATATATAGAAAGCAGGGGAATAGAGGCGAATTTAAAATTTGGTTATAAGGATTTTAAGCTTTTTACCGGGTACACCTTTGCAGATGTAGATCGTACTGAAGATGGAAATACTTTCGAAATGCCGCTGGTTTCACGCCATCGTCTCAATAATGTTTTGATGTATGAACTGGAGGAAAGCCTTAAGATTGGATTGGAAGGTTATTATTTTAGTCCGCAACAATTAAACGATGGAGCAACGGGGCAGGGCTACTGGATATTTGGTCTAATGATGGAAAAAATCTGGGAAGATTTTTCGATCTTCCTGAATTTTGAAAACTTTACCGATTCCCGTCAAACCAGATTTGATTCTATTTATACCGGATCTATTTCAAACCCACAATTCAGAGATATTTATGCGCCGGTTGATGGCTTTGTGATAAATGGCGGGTTCAAGCTTTTTCTTTAGGGGAGATAGAATTCTCGATTTTATAACATCCCGGTGTTTCACCAGTAAAACCGTAACAAATGTTAATTTGCGTGAATAACCAATTTGGTTTTCTTGCTTTGTTATATTTGCCGAAAATTCAATTCGATAAAGATTACGCATGAAGTATGACAGAATTTACCTGGTAGATGATGAGCCCCTTGTGAATGCCATTCAATCATTAATGATCAGGAAACATTTCTCTGAAACCGAACTGGTCAATTTTAATACTTCTACAGAAGCTCTTAAGACTATTACCGAAGCAGACGATGCAAATGAAGGGGTTGTACTTTTATTGGATCTTAATATGCCGGTGCTCGATGCGATAGATTTTTTAAAAGAGCTGGATAAAAATAATTTGAGCGTCTATCCGGATATATATATAATTACCGCATCTGCAAATCAAAAGGAACTGGATTTTGTCAGGAAACATCGTCTGGTTAAGGACGTGATCTTTAAACCTCTTAACGACGAAACCATTAAGGCGCTTAAGGTGACGTTAGAAGGATAACTCTTTCCTCTCCAGTAAGTTTAGATTTTCAAATTTAATTCTCCCTTAAAGGATTTACGGTCCTTTAGGAATATCTGCGCGCGATAATTTCAGTCTCGCAAGGCTTTATTTTTTTAAAAAGCCTTTTCTACAAGGCCTGTAAATTGCCGGATTTAGCTGAAAATAATAGTTATACAATAGTTAAATAACATATAAACTTTCATGTTATAATAGTAATACTATTAATTTTGCCGAAAATTGAAAAAAGGTGGATGAACTATTTAAGAATGTAAAGATTTCGGTGAACCCGGAATTGTACCTCAAGGACCCCGAATCCAGTGCTCTGGGACAAAGAATTGTTGGGAATGGGATTCTCCTTATAGATCGCATAGGTTTTGAAAAATTTACATTCAAAAAGCTGGGATTGGAGATTGGTTCGAACGAGAGTTCCATCTACCGGTATTTTGAGAACAAGCATAATTTTCTGGTTTATATCACCAACTGGTTCTGGGGATGGAAGGAATTTCAACTTACCATGGCTACTTACGGGATAACGAATGCTCATGAGAAATTACTTAAAGGTGTGGAAGTGATGACTCATCCGGTTGTGGAAGATTTTCGGTTTTTACATATTAATGAGGTCGCTTTATACAAGATCATCATCAATGAATCTTCTAAGTCCTACCTGACTAAAGAAGTGGATTCCCAGAATAAGGAAGGCTATTTTTCGGTCTACAAGCGTTTGGTTAAAAGAATTTCCGAAATGATCAATGAGGTTTCGCCGGAATATCGTTTTTCTCTTAGTATGGCCAGTATGATCATGAATGGTGCACTTCATCAGCATTTTCTTAAAGATCATTTCGCATCGATCACAAATTGTAATCAGAATATTACTGCTTCAGAATACTTTAAAGACCTGGTGATAAAAACTTTAAAAATGGAAGATCATGGCTGAAGATAAACTCACAACCTGGCAAAGATTCATTGGTCTTTTAAAACTGGAAAAGAAAGACTTTTTGCAGATCCTGTATTATGCAATTTTCGCCGGACTGGTAAACCTTTCGGTGCCTCTAGGGATACAGGCCATAGTAAACCTGATTCAGGGTGCTCGAATTACGACTTCCTGGATCGTTCTTGTGTTTCTGGTAACCATGGGGGTTGCTTTCGTGGGAGTATTGCAGTTAATGCAGATCCGGATCCTGGAAAATATTCAACAGAAGATCTTTACCAGGGCTTCTTTTGAATTTACTTATCGCTTCCCAAAGATCAAAATGTCTGAACTTCAGAATTTTTATCCGCCGGAACTTGCTAACCGATTCTTTGATGTGATCACTATCCAAAAGGGAATCTCCAAACTTGTACTGGATTTTCCGGCAGCAGTCCTTCAGATCGTATTTGGGTTGATCCTGCTTTCTTTATATCATCCGTTCTTTATTTTATATGGTATCCTGCTGGTCTTCCTTATCTACCTGGTTTTTTTATTTACAGCAAGAAGAGGTTTGAATACCAGTATTGAGGAGTCTAAAATGAAATACCGGATCGCTCATTGGATTCAGGAAGTGGCCAGAACCCTAATAAGTTTTAAAATCTCCGGAAAAACTCAACATGCTATTAATAAAAATGATGCTCTGGTAAGCAAATATCTTGATGCTCGCGAAAGCCATTTCCAGATCCTGAAGTTACAGTTTATCCAGATGATTGGATTTAAAACGCTGGTAACTGCCGGGCTGTTGGTGATTGGAGGAATTCTGGTTTTAAATCAACAAATGAATATCGGTCAGTTTGTAGCAGCAGAGATCATCATTCTTTTGATCATAAGTTCAGTTGAAAAGATGATCATGGGGCTTGAGAATTTTTACGACCTGCTTACCTCTCTGGAAAAATTAGGGGAAGTGGTGGACAAGAAACTGGAACCTATTGGAGGGGACAGGAGCTTTGCAGATAATCACTCTCTTGAGATCGAATTGAAGAACGTAGGTTTTACAAGTTTTGATGGAAGAGAAATCCTTAAAGATGTCAACCTTACCATCCGTTCCGGAGAAAAGATTTATCTGGGAGGGATCAATGGTTCCGGGAAGTCTATCCTGCTTAAGATTATTGCCGGACTTATTGAACCGCACAGGGGAAAAATCTATGTGAACGGGATTTCCCTGAAAAACCTGGACCTTAATTATTATCGCTCGCTGGTGGGTCAATCCCTTTCTGAAGAGTCCTTATTTGAAGGAAGCCTGCTTGACAATATTACTTTTGGAGATGATTCCATTGGGCAGGCGGAGATCTCTGAAATTATGGAGAAAACCGGTCTAAAGGAATTTGTACGTGAGCAACCTGAAGGCTTGGAAACACTTATTTTTCCGGAAGGACTTCAGCTTCCCCATACTATTGCTAAAAAGATCATTTTAGCCAGAAGCCTGATTAGAAAGCCAAAATTATTGATCCTCAATGAACCTTTACATCAGGTTGATAAGGAGGAAGAACAGAAGATCATTGATTATTTATTCGGTTTAAAAAATGACTGGTCCATAATTGTTTCAAGCCGCGATGATATATGGAAAGAGAAATGTCAACGTCATATCCTGCTTGATAAGGGTATTATTCAAAATAACTCCTGAAGATCATGCTGAATATTACAAATAATTCATTGAACGAAAAGGTAGACCTTACCCGGTATAAAGCCGGTAAGAAGGTTTTTCATAAGAAGTATTTTAAATACTTTAACCGGTTTCTAAAATTCTTTGCGCTGTTTGGGATAGTCGTGCTATTTCTACCCTGGACACAAACCATTTCGGGAACCGGCTCTGTGACCACACTTGGGCTGGAACAGCGGCCACAAACTATACAGTCGGTAATTCCGGGACAGATCAATAAGTGGTATGTGAATGAAGGTGATTTTGTAAAAAAAGGAGATACCATCCTTCATATTACCGAGGTTAAGGACGAGTATTTTGACCCTGCACTTATTGAAAGAACCGGAGATCAGGTAAAAGCTAAATCAAATTCTTTGAATTCCTATGATCAAAAGCTTAACGCCTTAGACTCACAATTGTCAGCACTTCGGGAGGAAAGGGAATTAAAACTTGAGCAGGCGAAGAATAAATTGGCGCAGGCCAGGTTAAAAACCAAAAGTGACAGTATAGATCTAGAGGCCGCAAAGACCAATTTGAATATTGCCGAAACTCAGTTTAACCGAACTCAGTTACTACAACAGGAAGGCTTGAAAGCCATGACCGATGTTGAAGAGAAAAAACTGAAACTACAGGAGACTCAGGCAAAATTGATATCTCAGGAAAATAAATTATTGGCCAGCCGTAATGATATCATTAATGCGAAAATAGAGATCAACAGGACCAAAGCAGAATACAGCGATAAAATTTCCAAGATCATAAGTGAGAAATCTTCTGCCCAATCCGGTCGTTTTGATGCCGAAGCTGAGGTAAGCAAACTTCAGAATGTTTACACGAATTATGAAATGCGAAAAGACCTCTATTATGTGCGTGCGCCACAGGATGGGTATATCAACAAAGCGATCAAAGCCGGAATAGGCGAAACTTTCAAAGAAGGGGAGCAATTGGTAAATATTATGCCGGCAACTTACGATCTGGCAGTGGAAACTTATGTAAAACCACTGGACCTTCCATTATTGCATAAAGGCGAAAAAGTGAGAGTTAGGTTCGACGGTTGGCCGGCAATTGTGTTTAGTGGCTGGCCCAATGTTTCCTATGGAACCTATGGAGCCAGGGTAGTTGCCATAGAGAATTTTATTAGTCCGAACGGGAAATACAGGGTCTTACTGGCGCCAGATGAGGAAGATCATCCCTGGCCTACCGCCCTGCGGGTTGGTTCTGGAGCAAACACGCTTGCGCTTCTTGAGGATGTACCAATCTGGTATGAGATATGGAGACATTTAAATGGTTTCCCTCCTAATTATTATAAGCCTGAATCAGAAAATTCCGAATCCAAATGATACGTATGAACATGAGGTTAATTTGGCTTTTTTTTCTGCTGCCATTATTCGGAATGGCACAGCAGCAGGATAGTCTTTTCCTGGGTTATGAAGAATACCTGGAGATGGTTAAAATGTACCATCCGGTAGTAAAACAGGCAAAGTTATTAGGCGACCAGGGGGAGGCAGATCTTTTGAAAGCGAGAGGTGGTTTTGATCCTAAGCTCGAAGCGGGGTATAACCGGAAAGACTTTAAGGATAGCCGATATTACGACCTTTTTAATTCCACTTTTAAGATTCCAACCTGGTATGGTGTAGTGCTCAAGGCGAAATTCGAAAAGAATGAAGGCGTTTATCTTAATCCTCAGAATAAGGTTCCTGAGGAGGGCTTATTTGCAGCGGGAATTTCTGTTCCCGTAGGTCAGGGTTTATGGATCAATGAGCGCATGGCTGCCTTGAAAAAGGCAAAAGCATATCGGCAGCAAACAAGGGCAGAACAGCAGTTGGCGGTTAACGTGATCCTGTATGAAGCTTCTTTGGCATATTTCGAATGGTTTTCGAAATACAAGGAACTTTATCTTTACCAAAGTTTTATAGAGAATGCCGAAAGGCGCTATAATGCAATATTAAAATCTTTCCAAGCGGGTGATAAACCTGCGATTGATACCCTGGAAGCCAATATTCAAATTCAGGATAGGATGCTTAGTCTGGAACAGGCTCAACTTGAATTTTTTAAAGCCTCCATGAATTTAGGCACCTTTCTATGGGCAGATGAGAACACGCCTTTGGAGCTACAGGAACAGGTTTACCCATCACCTGGGCTTGGGGAGGATTCTATGGAAATTGTGGGATTATCTTTTGAGGAGGAGCTTGCCGGTCATCCAAAGCTAAGGTCACTGGAATATAAACTGGAAATATTGGATGTAGATAAAAGATTGAAAGCCAATAAACTCTTACCAAAGCTGGATCTGGAGTACAACTTTTTAAGTGCTGATCCTGATATTTTTCGCGGCTATGTGAATGAGAATTATAAGATAGGATTTAATTTTAGTATTCCGCTATTCTTAAGAAAAGAACGGGGAGAACTAAAGTTATCTCAACTAAAACTGGAGAATGCAGAACTGGAGCTAATAAGCCAGGAACTGGAACTGCGAAATAAGATCAGATCTCTCCGTGAGCAATTCGCCTCATACCTAGAACAGGTAGAAATGATCAATGCACTTGTGGATAGTTATACCAGCATGTTGAAAGCAGAAGAGAGGAAACTGGAACTGGGAGAAAGTTCGGTGTTCCTTGTCAACACTCGTGAAAAGAGTTTAATATCTGCACGCCTCAAACAGATTGCTATAAAACAGGAGTTATGGGATACCCGGGCCGAGCTTAAAAAGGTTCTTGCTCTTTATGAGGGGTAACTATCACTAAGAGAATAATTTTTCTGAATTAATGAGGTGAAGTTTGAAAGTGCATCCTAATTATTTTCTTCTCATTTTAACCCGATTTTAAGCTCTTTTAATCTTTCTATATTTATTTTTCAGAAAAAGAAACCATCAGCCTTTATGCGCATCAAAAATGCACACCAGAACAATCTCAAAAATATAGATCTAAGCATTCCTGAAAATAAACTCATCGTTGTGACCGGTTTATCAGGTTCGGGGAAATCTTCTCTGGCCATGGACGTGATCGCCAATGAAGGTTATCGTTACTTTTTAGAGAGTTTACCGGCTTATAATCAGCAAAATGCGCAAATGATTCCTACGGCTGAGGTGGATGATATTGAAGCACTACCACCCGTGATCAGGGTGGAGCAGTCCAAACGCTTTCAGACTGTTAATACAACTTTCGGGACTCTCTCAGAACTTACTTCGATCTTCAGAATTTTATTTGCCCGCTATTCAGCTGAAGAAACCATGAGCAAATCACTGTTCTCTTTCAATCATCCAAAAGGTGCTTGTGAGCATTGTCATGGCATTGGAGAGGCTGAATATATCGACCTGGATAAACTGGTGGGAGATGAGAACAAAACCCTAAGGGAAGGAGCGATCGTTACTACTTTACCCAATGGCTATATCGTATATTCTCAGATCACAGTTGATGAATTGAATAAAGTATGTAAGGCACATGGTTTTAGCGTGGACGTGCCCTGGAAAGATTTATCGGAAGAACAAAAGGATGTGGTTTTAAATGGGAGTGATCACCTTAAGGTCTTTTTCGGGAAACATACCCTGGAATCGCGGCTTCGATGGGAAGGCTTGAAAGCAAAGCCTCGCGAGGAAGGATATTATAAAGGGATACTTCCCATTATGAAAGATATTCTGAAAAGGGACCGTAATCCAAACATCTTAAAATTTGCCAGTTCCCGTATTTGTCCCAGTTGTAAGGGAGCACGTATTAAAGCTGAACATCTTAAATATAAGTGGAAGGGGCTGAATTTTCAGCAATGGATGGAGCTGCCTCTAAGCGAATTATATGACAAGCTCAAAAACCAGAAATTAAAACAAGGAGAACAGGTTCTTGTTGAGAAGATCTGTACGCAATTATTCGATCTCATTCGGCTGGGAATGGAAGAATACCAATTGAGCACTCCGAGTATGGAGATTTCTTCCGGTGATGCTCAGCGCATTAAATTGATCAGGCAGGTGAACAGTAATCTGCAGGGAATTATTTATGTATTTGATGAGCCTTCCATTGGTCTTTCTGAAGATTATCAATATTATTTGCTTCATATCCTGAAGCGTTTGATTAGTAAGGGGAATACGGTCATGGTAGTGGAACACGACCTGAATTTTATCCGGACTGCCGACTGGATCGTGGAATTAGGACCAGCTGCCGGAGTGCATGGTGGTGAAATTATTTATAATGGACCCACCCAGGAATTTTTAAATGCGGAAGGCCTCTCAAGTCCCACTCTGGCCGAATTGAAAAAAGAAACATCAGAATCTGCTAAGAAACCTAAAAGCGAAGCAGCAGATTCATTTCAGCCTCAAATTGGTGAATTGACGGTGGTGAGTCGAAAAACTCCTCAGCTTCTGCAAATACTTTCAAACTACACTGAAAAAGAGAATTTAAAAATGCTGAAGGTATCAGATCAGCCCATCGGTAAGACCCCGAGAAGTAATCCGGCTACTTATACCGGCTTAGCCGATAAAATTCGGGATCTGCTGGCGAAATCTCCGGAAGCTAAATCCTTAAAACTGGCCAAAGGAGCTTTTTCATTTAATAACAAAACCGGAAGATGTGAAACCTGCGAAGGGGCAGGGGTGATTACTCTTTCCATGAATGTGATGGGCGCCATTAATCAGGTTTGTCCTACCTGTAATGGGAAGCGATTTAAGCCGGAAGTGCTGCAGGTGCATTGGAATGATAAAAATATTGCAGACATCTATGACCTGAGTATAGAAGAAGCTTTTGATTTCTTCAGTGAGGAGAAGAAGATAACTAAAATATTGTCTTTGATGATGCAACTGGGGCTAGGTTATATCAAACTCGGCCAGCCTTCCAACACCTTATCTGGCGGGGAAGCACAGCGTATTAAACTCACAAAGCATTTCGCCAAACAATCAAAAAAGACCCTGTTATTGCTTGAAGAGCCCAGTATAGGTTTGCATCAGCAAAACGTACGGCAGTTGTTAAAAGCTTTGCATCAGCTTAAAGATCAAACGGCGGGTATTATTTGCTTTGAGAATCATTCGCTTTTTAAAGCTTCATGTGATACGCTGGTGGATAATTCCCTGAAGGCCGAAACCCTGAATCTGAAAGAAGTTTCAGATAAGCGATTGGACAGGATCTCCATAAGGGGAGCCAGAACACATTACCTCAAAGACCTGGATTTGGATCTACCTAAAAGTAAATTGACTGTGATCACGGGAATTTCGGGTTCAGGAAAATCTTCTTTGATAATAGATACGCTGAATGCTTATGGACAACAGGAAATGACCAAACAATTTTCTGCTTATCAGCAATCCAGGGTAGGAGTGAATTTTCAAATGGAGGTAGATCACATTGAAGGCCTTAGTCCAACAATTTGCATTACCCGAAAAGAAAAGAGTTTTACCGGGCGTTCAGATATTTCCAAGCAAACGGGGTTAGATAAGATCCTGCGTTTTGCCTTCTCCAGAAAAGCGCAGTATGAAGAAAAAGAATTATCTGCCAGTCATTTTTCTAATAATCATGAGTTGGGGAAATGTGCTGTTTGTGATGGTCTGGGTGAGGATTTGCTTCCAGATCTGGATAAAATAGTGCTCGATCAGGATAAAAGTATTGCTAATGGTTTGTTTGAGCACAACAAAGCTCTGGCTTATTATGGGCAGGCAGGTAGTCAGTATATGGCGATCGTAAAGGAGTTGGGTGCCGCCTACGGGTTTAGTCTGGAAACTGCTTTTAAGGAGTTGACAGCTAAACAAAAAGATATTCTGTTCAATGGCGCAGACGATACGCTGTGGAAAACCAACTGGCGATTCAAAACCAAAACCAGGAAAGGTACTCAGGAAATAAAAATGCAATGGAAAGGACTTTTCCATTATTTAAAAGACGAATATTTTAAGACCCGGAAAAATAAGAATATTGAAAAGCTGAAGTCTCTCTTTTCCCCAGCAGAATGTAGTCATTGTGAGGGAAGTGGCTTAAAGCCCGAACGATTAGAATTTAAGATAGGTGGAAAATCCATTCATGAAATAAAATCCATGGATTTCAATGCCCTGGAACACTGGCTAACTTCCGATCATAAAGAGGAAATAGATCAAAAACTTATCTCTAAGATCCAGCCTTATTTAATGAACACTATTAAGCGGGCGAAGCAGCTACATATAGATCATCTGCAACTTAATCGAAACTCTACCACTCTTTCCGGAGGAGAAAATCAACGGGTAGCACTTATCAAACAGTTGAACTCTCCCTTAAAAGGGATTACCTATCTGCTGGATGAACCTTCCGCAGGATTATCCAATGACAATATTCCAGATTTGATCAATATCCTAAAAGAACTCATTGAAAAGGATAACACCGTTATGGTGATCGAGCACAACAAGGAGATCATTCTGGCGGCAGATGAGCTGATCGAAATGGGACCTCAAGCGGGAAAACTGGGTGGGAATATCACTTATCAGGGCACACCTCAGAAATTTTTAAAACAATCCGACAGTCATCCTTTCCTTAAATCGGCGTCCAATCCGGTAAAGTTAAAAGGGGGAGATAAGACTATTGCCATCAGAAATTTGGCCAAACATACCTTAGTAAAAGAATCACTGGATATCCCGGTTGGTGGGATCACGGCCATTAGGGGTAAGTCTGGAATTGGAAAAACCACTTTGGTAAAGAAGATCCTGATGCCAGGTATAAACACGGGAAATCCTGTTAATTGCGAAAGCATTGAATTTCCCAAACGATATTCGGGCGCGTATTATTTTGAGTCTAAAAAACTTCGTTCGCATTCAAATACTTTATTAGTCTCGTATCTGGATCTGCTGAAAGAAATAAGCAAGTTTTTTGCTGCTGAAACGGGACTTAAGCCTCGTGACTTTTCATATAAGACAAAAACAAGTCAGTGTCCTAATTGCAAAGGCAGGGGTTATCTGGAAACCAGCCTGGATGTAGCGGCCAATGCGATCGAAATCTGTGAAGCCTGTAACGGGCAACGTTATCAGAAGCATATCCTGGCTCGTAGAGTTGATTCCAAAAATATCGCTGAGGTTCTTGCCCTGAATTTGAAGGAATTTAAGGAATGGTTAGGAGAGAAAAATGCTCCCTCTAAAACTCTTGAGTTTTTGAGTCAGTTAGAAGAGATTGGCTTAGCTCATTTAAGCCTGGACCAGCCGGTACAATCATTGTCTTCAGGAGAAAAGCAGCGCTTATTATTACTTAACTGGCTGCAGGACCAAATTACAGATGCGCTTTATATTTTAGATGAACCAAGCACCGGCTTGCATTTTGCCGATATTGATCTTTTATATGCGATCCTTAAAAAGCTTAGTGAAGCTAATGATATTCTTATCATCGATCACAATCCTTATTTATTAGAAAAAATAGGAGTGGGGATGGTTCTGGAATAATTGGCGTGAGAGATAAATATCAAAAAAAGACGGCAATCCCAGGAAGGACTGCCGTCTTTTTAAAATACTATAGGATGTACTTAGATCTGCGCTACAAAATCTGAAAATACCCTTTTATGCAGTTCCATATCCAGATCTGGTGAAACCGATACCCGGGCTATATAATCCTTGTCCTCTTCCTTGGTGGTACCTTGTGTTGAGGTTGCCGGGATCGTCCAGTAACAGCCTTTTAACTGGCCATAACTCACACAATACTTACTTTCATTGGGAATCTCAGTGATCATCATATCTATAAGCTTCTGATTCAATGCTCTTTTATAGATCTCCCGCTCTTTATCAGTATTTCCTTTGGTAGGTAGATCCAATGAAAATACCGAAGGAGTAAAGCCTTCATTCGCCAGTTCTTCTGAAACAAAATTGATCTTAGCTTCCGGTAAAACCTCTCTTATAAAGTTTACAAACTCACGGGTATTTTTATAGGCATCTTTGATCCTCTGATTCATGGATGGCAGCTGCTCCGCAAGTATTTCTACCTGAAGGGCAGTAGCTTCATTATCGCAAAGTTTTATATGCTTTTCGATATTGTGCATCAGGGATTCCGCCTTTTTGTTGGCCACGGCGTACCCGGCAGTACATTTCCCTCCACTTGGAAATTTCGAGCCACTCACATAGGAAATAGTTCGAATAAAGGAGAGGATCCCATCTTCTCCGCAAAATTGTACGTTCGGGCAAAAGGTTTGATCCAGAATGAATACAGGATCTATCGCCACCTCTCCGGAAGCAGTTTTTCGTTCTTTATTTAAAGCTTCCCTAAGTTTTTCAAGATCGGGAACTTCAACTCTGGGGTTGGTAGGAATTTCTGCGATTATAAATGGAACGGCATCTGCATTTGCAACCTGTTGCAGTACTTTATCTGTGCTCTGAACCATATTATTATTCCCATCCACAGGAAGATCCAGGATCTCTACATTTTCCAAACATGCCGCAACCCGTCTCGCCTGATCATTGGTGCCGCCATAGCAGTTTGGAGGAACAATGATCTTTATTTCTTTTCCCGGGTGTTTTTCAAGAGCCTCATCAATAAGCCCCATCATAATGGCATATTGAACCGAAAGTCCGCAGGAACCAAGAACCACTTTAGATTCTGTTGCGGTGATCTCGTGAACCGACTTCTCCACACTTTCTCTGTTAGCTTCAAAATTGCTAGCCTCTGTCGAAACCGACTTGCCCAATAATTGTTTCAACGCAGAAAAACAATCGGCCGGTGTCATGGCGATGGTTTCACGCCTTCTTACATGCTGAATTTCGGAAATGTAATTCTCATTTTCAGTTCCGTTAACTACGATAACGCTGCCCAGTTCGCCCTGCAGACTAACCAGAAAATCTATATTTGAAGCAAGCTTTATTTCACTCAGATCATCCTGTTGTGATATAAAAACTGTACTGCCGCTGAAGCTGGAAATGTCCGCTACATTTTTCACCTGCTTTAACTCGAAATTATAGCCGTAAACATGTTTTAAAGTTTCAAAATCAAAACAATCCGGTAATTCACCGGTATATGCGATCTGCGTATTTCTATCCTCAAGTAAATTCTTTCTCAAAACTGCTAAAACGGGAGTCGTTTTAGATGAAAAACTGATCACGTTATCTGGTTTAAAACCATTCAGCTTAGCAATTCCCCATTCCAATACTGTGGATAGTGGGTGCCCTAATCTGATATAATCAAAAGCTGTAGGTAATTCACCAAGTGCCGACTTTTCAGAATTATTGGTGTTATATAAATTTTCAAACCGTTCCAGAAATTCGGTTTTCGCCAGGTCTTCATTATAAATATCCAGTCGATGGGTTGTAAGTTTCAACCAATCTAAAGGCATGTTCTTCAATACGTTTTCTAAATAAACGGTCACATTATTCTCTGGCATGATCTTCAATTTTAAATCGGGTGGGAATATAGTAGAATTGGGATGTTTTTAAAAGAAATATTGAGGGTATTCTAAGGAAGTTTTGATAGTTTACTGGACCTGTGCTGTTCTGCAAATTTAAATTCTATTAAGCAGATCCATATCGATATTAAGATTACGTGTTAGATTTTAATTATATTGAATTTTACTCAAAAAATATTAAATAATAAAAATGAAAAATTCCTTTACCAGCTTATTATTACTGTTAGTACTATTCACCACCTCATGCGCAAAAGAACCCGAAATTAAAAAAGTTAGATACCAATGGGCAGGTATGGGAAATTTTACATTTAAAATGTATGGAGACTTGGCAGGAACATATATTCTAAGATCAAATTCAGACCTTGAAAACCTGAAAGAAGCAACCAATGGTGATATTAATATTCTGGGGGATTACATAGAAGAGGTTAATTTTGACGAAAAAATGATAGTAGGGATAATTGGCGAAATTATATATGAAGAGGATATAGCTATTATATTTAAAGATATGGTAGAAACCGAAGATTATATTACAATAAACACTTTTGAAAAAATTTATGACATTGAAGAAACCGAAGGAGAAACTCAACCATATTCTTTTGCTATTATAAACAAAACGGATAAGTCAATTATATTCAATTATAACTAGTCAGTTATCAAATTAAGTTTAAAAAAAACCTCCAGTTCTTGCTGGCGGTTTTTTGCTCGTTTTATTTCAGGACATATTTCACAGCTGTTAATAATATTGATTAACCTTCCACCTTGTTAAGCATGTCTAATATTTCACTGAATTACCTAAATTGTGGGGACAATTAAAATGAAATCATATGCCCGTAATTCAGTTAGATACCATAATAAAAGCAAAGCAGGAAATAGTATTTGACCTGGCCCGAAGTATCGACTTTCAATCGGAAGCGGTGACCTCTTCCAGCGAAAAAGCGGTTGCAGGAAGAACTAGCGGATTGATTCGCTTAGGTGAAACTGTTACTTATAGCGGAAAACATTTAGGGGTCAAACAAAGCCTTACCACAAAGGTTACAGAATTTGACCGGCCATATTTTTTTGTAGATGAAATGGTAAAAGGAGCTTTTAAGAGTATTCGGCATGAACATTATTTCGAACTAACGAACGATGGAACCCTAATGAGAGATTTTTTTAAATTTGAAGCTCCGCTTGGTATTCTGGGATGGGTGGCAAATAAATTGTTTCTGGAGTCGTATATGACAAACTTCCTCAAAGGACGAAACAAAACGCTGAAGGAATATGCCGAAACCGGCAAGTGGAGAGAAATTTTGAAGGAGAATTATTAAAACTCTTAATCACCATTCAATTTAATAAATTCACTTGTGTTCCATGAATTCTTCAGAAAAAGTGAAAATGCGGTAATCTTCAACTTCTAAATGTACGACTGCTATCAATGATAGCATCGTTATATGGTAAATCTGAGGTAAAGCTTCGATGCTGATAGAAATCTACCCAATAGCAGAAGAATCCGCTTAAAAAAAGAAAGGTTCTTTTACCCGCTCTCAAGCTTCTTTTTTATGGAAATATCAGTCAGCTACCAATACAAAAATAGAATTAAAGACCCGGAATTGGGGTGAATTTACCATTAGTGGATTTGCCCAGAACAATTACATCTTTACTGTTCTTATACTCCTCTATAGCAAGTTTAAGCTGCTCCACGGTATCCCTACGAATTTTCACACCTGAATTCTTGTTTTTATTTCTTACTTCGATATAATAACCGTCTCTAAGATCTTTCGGTTTTGTGGAAGGTCTACCCATAATAGTTTTTAATCTCCGCTTTGTGATTTAGTATAATCTACCAAAATACACACTTTTATCAAATTTTAAATGATTTGTTGAACGAAAAAGCTATAATATTTCAAATTGTAATTAAATTATACCGAAACTATTTTATCCAACATTCGCAGAGACATACAACAAACAGACAATAGAAATCCTTAGTAGTTTGACTTTAAACCAATAATAAAATATAAACCCAACACTATATGGAAATTACCTTAAAGGAAAGAGACAATAAAGGCCAGGCGATGGCTAAAACAGGTGAGAAAAAAGCAGGTGTGATGACTTATTCTATCGCAAATGATGATTTTATTATAATAGACCACACCGAGGTTGAACCTAAATTTAAAGGGAAAGGTATTGGAAAAAAAATGCTTTATGAGATTGTGGAGATGGCCCGGCCGAAGGATCTCAAGATTTTACCTTTATGTCCGTTTGCCAATGCGATGTTCAAAAAATCTGAAGATATTCAGGATGTTCTAAAAAAATAGAGAAGATATATCTTAAATGAAGGTTTTAAACCCGGATCATTGCAGTAAGTTGTTGGCTATTCGGAATTGTGAAAATGTGCCGGTGTTTTTATCTCTGGTAATTCTGGTAACCCCCTTTTAGGTCATAGATCTTTTTAAAGCCAACTTTCTTTAAAATTTGAGCTGCACTTCTGCTTCGGCCTCCCACCTGACAGTATACATAAATGGGCTCTTCTTTATCAAAATATTCAAGACCTTCTAAAAATGCCTGTTTTTGATAAATATCCAGATTAGTAGCATTATTTATAAAACCATTATTAAACTCCTGTGAAGTGCGAACATCAATTAATTGTACCTCCTTAAGATTGGTACAGGACTTGAATTCAGCCGGCGAAAGCAGTTCTATTACATTATCAGTCTGGGCGAATGCTCCAAAAATTGTGCTGAAAAAAGACATTATAAATACTATGATTTTCATGGGGAAAAGGTATAAAAATTTTAATACAATTTTTGGTTATGGTTGTTGGGGAATCTTGTTAACTAATGCGTTAGTGGCGATTTTTGGATAATTCGAATATTCGTGCTCATAGGGTATTTTAAGGAAATGGTAGAAACTTTAAATTATGGTCATTTCTTACTTCCCAATACAAAAATTCGCAAAAATATTCCCTAAAAGATCATCATTAGTGATCTCTCCGGTGATCTCTCCAAAATGATGCAAAGCCTGGCGAATATCTATTGCCAGTAGGTCTCCTGATAGATCGGCATTCAAACCGTCTTCTACCTTGTTGATCTCTTCCAGAGCTTTTAGAAGTGCTGCATAATGTCTGGAGTTAGTCACTATAGTATCACTGTTACGAAGTGCACCTGTATTTACAAATTCGAGGAGTCTGAGTTTTAATTCTTCAACGCCTGAATTTGTCTTGGCAGATAATAGCAGAAATTCGGCCCTTTCTGCATGGCTGGAAATATCCTCAAGTTTTGCTTTTAAAATATCGACTTCTTCCGGAGCAAGTCGGTCGGTCTTATTGGCGATGATCAGAAGTGGTTTTTGCGGGAATTTGTTTTTGATCTTCTCGATCTCTATTCTCACTTCCTGCATGCGTTCCCGGTTCACGGCGATCTGAGAACTGTCTACCAGATAAACCACCACCTGCGCCTGTCCAATTTTTTCAAATGTTTTCTTGATCCCGATGCTTTCCACAACATCCTTGGTTTCCCTTATCCCGGCGGTATCGATAAATCTGAATCCAACACCTCCAATGCTCATTTCATCTTCGATGGTATCTCGCGTAGTCCCGGCAATATCTGATACTATTGCGCGCTCCTCATTTAATAAGGAATTAAGCAGCGTGGATTTACCCACGTTCGGTTCTCCCACAATCGCCACGGGAATACCATTCTTCAACACATTTCCGGTAGCAAAGGAATCTATCAGCCTTTTCAGGACGGTTTGTATTCTTGCAACCAGTTCCCGAAACTGATCCCGGTTAGCGAATTCCACGTCTTCTTCAGCAAAGTCCAGCTCCAGTTCTATAAGCGAAGCAAAATTCAGCAATTCCTCGCGTAACTTCTGGATCTCGTTGGAAAAACCACCACGCATCTGTTGCATGGCCATCTGGTGAGACGCGGCATTTTCAGAATTGATAAGGTCGGCTACAGCTTCAGCCTGACTAAGATCCATTTTCGCGTTAAGGAATGCACGAAGGGTAAATTCACCGGCTTCCGCAGAACGGCAGCCTTTTCTTATCATTAATTGAATGATCTCCTGTTGGATGAATGGAGAACCGTGGCAGGAGATCTCGATCGTCTCCTCACCGGTATAGGATTTAGGCGCTCTAAATACTGAAACAAGCACTTCGTCCAGCGTTCTTTCCCCATCCATGATATTCCCAAGATGGATAGTATGCGTAGCCTGTTCCTCCAAAAGCTTTTTACTTTTAGCCTTAAAAAGCGGAGCAACAATCTCAATTGCCTGTGGTCCCGAAACTCGTATAACTGCGATCGCACCAGCTCCTGAAGGCGTTGCAAGTGCTACTATGGTATCATTCAATTTCATGCCGCAAATTTATAAAAGAATTCCCAGCTTCGTCCCGTCTTGTAACAAACCTGTAAAAGCTTCGTCTTTAATATAGAACCTAACCATCAAAATTTTAAAAATGAGAGAAGATAAACAGTTATTGGTCATGACCCATCTAAGTCAGTTACTCGACCTGGTTACCGGGATTGGAGGTTTTATAGTTCCGCTGGTATTATGGCTTACCCAAAAAGATAAGGTCGCAGGAATGGACATGCATGGGAAAATGATCATCAATTTCCAGATAAGCCTGTTTCTATATTCCATCCTTAGTATCCCATTGATCATTCTCTTTGGACTGGGAATATTGTTACTTGTTTTGATTGGACTACTTGCACTTGTTTTACCTATCCTGAATGCGATTAAAGTAAGTAATGATGAGATCCCATATTATCCACTGACCATCCAGTTCTTTAAATAGATTCAGATCTTTAAAAAACGAAAAAGCCTCTGCAAATGCAGAGGCTTTTTTATAGATATCTAAGTTTCTTAGTTGTTCAGCATTACCGGCATAACCAGCATGGTGATCTTTTCTCCCTGGTCAAGTCCATCAACCGGAGTAAGTATCCCTGCTCTGTTTGGTAAGCTCATTTCAAGCATTACTTCATCAGCCGTCAGGTTACCCAGCATTTCAATAAGGAAACGCGAGTTGAAACCAATTTGCATATCGTCTCCCTGATAAGAACAGGTTAAACGCTCTTCTGCCTTATTGCTGTAATCCACATCTTCTGCAGAAATATTAAGCTCGGCTCCGGCGATTTTAAGTCTTACCTGGTGCGTGGTTTTATTTGAGAAAATAGAAACCCTTCTTACAGAACTAAGGAATTGATTTCTTTCGATCGTAAGTTTATTAGGATTCTCTTTTGGAATTACCGCTTCATAATTAGGGTATTTCCCATCGATAAGTCTGCAGATAAGCTGAGTCTCGTCAAAGGTGAATTTTGCGTTGGAATCGTTGTATTCTATTAGAACTTCAGATTCGCTACCGGCAAGAATTCCTTTTAAAAGATTTAAAGGCTTCTTAGGCATGATAAATTCTGCAGTGTCGTTTGCCTGGATGTCTTCTCTGGAATATTTTACCAGTTTATGAGCATCGGTAGCAACGAAAGTAAGTCCGTCTTCCTTGAATTGGAAGAAAACTCCACTCATCACCGGTCTAAGATCATCATTCCCGGAAGCAAATATCGTTTTAGAAATTGCAGAAGAAAGGATGTCAGCTTCCACGATGGTACTGCTTGGATCCTCAAGTTCAACCGGATTTGGAAATTCTTCACCATCAGCATATGCCAGGGCATATTTACCGTGGTTGGAACTCAATTCGATCGTATTGTTATCTTCAACTACAAAAGTAAGTGGCTGCTCCGGAAAGGTCTTTAAAGTTTCTAAAAGTAGTTTCGCAGGAACGGCAATTTTACCTTCAGAATCAGATTCGACTTTAAGTTTGGCAGACATTGTAGTTTCAAGGTCTGAAGCAGAAACGGTTAGTTCGTCATTTTTAAGATCGAAAAGGAAATTGTCCAGTATAGGTAGCGTGTTGCTATTATTGATAACCCCTCCAAGTATTTGTAGCTGTTTCAGCAGGTAATTGCTGGATACAATAAATTTCATCGGCTTTTATTGATTTATTTTGAATCAGTTACAAATATATTTGAATAAGTCAAAAATACAGGGCTGTTGAGGTAGTTTTTATTAACAGAAAAATGTAGATAATAATATGTAATTATCATGTTATCAAATACTTGTGAATTGCGTAAAGCTGTTTATTGTTAATATGTGATCCCGGTTGAAGTCTTGCCGGTTTAGATAAGCTTATTTTATATACTTCTTCCTGCGGTAGTAATTATACCCAATCCAAAACAAACCTAATACAAGCAGTGGTCCCGCAATGTTGATCATTTGCCACTTTTCCCGGGTCTCAGCCGTTTTTTCCTTATCAAGAAATGCCAGGTTTATTTCCTTGGAACGTAGATCTATCAGGCCTTTATCGTCAAGCAGATAATTAACCGCATTCAGTAAAAATTCCTTGTTTCCATAAGTGTTTCCGGTGTATCGCTGAAAGCCAAGTTCCAGTGGTTTCCCACCCTGAAGATCGTTTTTAATAATATCCCCGTCGGCCACTACCAGCATTTGGGTTTCAGTACTTTGGTCGCGATGCTTATCGAACTGGAAAGGTTTTATTCTGTTCTTGTAAACAGATTTAAAATTCCCTTCCAAAAGCACAGCCAATGGCTTTTCCCCGGCATTGTAAGTTTCTAAATCAGGTTTTTTACCCACCATATCCAACCCGATCATAAACGGCACACCCTCTACTCTGGAGCGAGGTGAGCTGCTTAATAGTACGGTTTTTTCAACCTCATTTTTCAATAGGTCGATGGGGTTGGCATACTCGAATTTTACGGCCTCGATATTATTGATGATTGGATGATCATTGGGTGAACTTGTAAGCGGACTATAAAACCATGGATAAGGGTTAAACCTGGTGTCGTTGCCCGTCCCACTGGCTAAAATAATGGGGGCAGAATACAGGTCGTTTACAATAGCCGGATTGATCCTTACCCCATAAGAAAAGAAATAATCTCCCAGATTAAGATCACGAGGCAGGGCGATAGCCGTTCCATTTTTGTTAAACAGGCTATCGGTTTCCATATTGGTCATCTCGGCCAGCCATAACATTTTACCTCCCTGCATTAAATATTGATCAAGCACATATTTCTCTTTTTCAGTAAATGCTTCGGTGGGTTTAGGTTCTATGATGAGATCGTATTGAGTTAGGTCTTTCAGAGTTTTACCCGGGTTGGTCGCAACAGAATCCAGGGTAAAAGGAGCCATAAAATAGTACTCCTGAATGGTTTTAATAAAATCGGCTATCCGGGCATCAGGCAATTCTCCATTGCCACGCATCACGGCGATCTTTTTTTCACGGGGATAGATCAATTTGCTCAACCCATCTGCAAAGGCATATTCCAATTGTTGCACAGAAGCATTCACTCTTTCCTCATCTGTCGCACCAATTTGATTCTTGAGTAAAGGAATTTTTACCGTCTTGTCCTTAAAATTAGCAATGGCCCAGGGAAAAATGATGCTTTCGCTGTTTTTTCCATTTTCCTTGACATTAAGTCGCGCCGGCGTCATGCCTAGTTTATAGAATTCTTCAGCAATGGCATTGGCATCATCACCTTCAGCCAGAGGATCTGTAAAGTTGAATTGTATATTACGGTTATATGCTGAAAATTCCTCCAGCATTTGTCTGGTCTCATTGCGAAGTCGGCGGAATTCTGAAGGGAAATTACCTTCCAGAAAAACATCTATAATCACCGGTTGTTCGATGTCTTTAATAATATCAAGGGCGGCAGGAGAGAGGCTGTAACGTTTGTCCTGCGTGAGATCCAGTCTGGTGTAAAATTCTGATGCCAGGTAATTTACCCCGATAAGGATCAGAAGTATGATAAGAACCGATTTGAAGTTTTTCCCTGTCATTATCTTCTGGTATTTGAGACTGAAAGTTTTACTTCAGTTAGTTTCAGAAAAAGGAAGATCACACTCAAAAAATAAATTAGATCCCGGGAATCCAATACTCCGCGACTAATACTCTGGTAATGGAAACTTATTCCGAAGGATTCCAGTATATAACCGGAATTCCCAAAAATATTGGTCTGGCTGAAGGCTTCAAATCCATAATAGGTTATAAAACACAAAAACACCCCTAAAAGAAAAGCCACGATCTGGTTGGAAGAAAGGCTGGAAGCAAAAATGCCAATGGCCGCATAGCAACCACCCAGAAAAAGCAAACCAAGATACGAACCTATAGTGGCGCCCATATCCAGATTCCATTCCGGCCGGCCAAGTGTGCCAATAGTCCAGATGTATAGAAGACTTGGTATAATGGCCAGAATAATCAGGGCCAAAACTCCCAGATATTTCCCCAGAACAAGCTTGTGAAGTCCTATTGGTTTGGTAAGCAGTAATTCCATGGTACCCATTTTTATTTCATCGGCAAAGGTTCGCATGGAAATTGCAGGAATCAGAAAAATAAAGATCCAGGGAGCAAGGCTGAAAAAAGGTTTCAGATCGGCAAAACCGCTGTCCAGGATGTTATAACTGCCGTCAAAAACAAACAGGAACAAACCGCAGGTGAGTAAAAAAAGACCTATCACCAGATAACCGGTTAGCCCGGAAAAAAAGGATTGAATTTCTTTATTCAGTATTGCAAGCATTGTTTCAATTATCAATTATCAGTTATCAAGAATAGGTTGTCTGGTTCTGGATTACCTTAGGTTTTTAAATTCATTTGGACCAACGGGAGAAATCTTATAAAATTCAAAGATCTTAATACTCCCTTCTCACACCTCAATTCCAACTACTCCAGAGTAGCCAGTTTATCCACGCTCCAGGCTTCGGGTTTTTCGTTAAAAAGAACTTTGGTTTTCGCCCAAACGCCTTTAAACAGATCTGAATTTCGATAATTTTCCAGGCTGTTTTCATCTTCCCAGTAACTATACGTGAAAAAACGGGTGGTATTGTCTTTATCCCGGTAAAGTTCAAGGAATTTACATCCCTCAAAATTCCTGATCTTTTCTTTATTTTCTTCAAAATTGGCCAGGAACTCTTCGATCTTATCCTCCTGAAAGCCCATTTTTACGATTCTTACAAACATCTATTGAAAGTTTATGGTGACGGTATCAAGATATTCAAGGCCAAAAAGACTTGCGGCTCCACCAACAGAGCTTGGATTGCTTTTATACATGGCCAGCTCTATGTATCCTGCTGAATTGAATACGGCAAGTTTCTTCCCGTCTTCTTCTTTTCGTTTTTCCTTTTCTATATTGAAATTGATGGCGTGACTGTAGGTCTCATAAATTTCAGAGAAACTCAGCCTACGGGCACTAATTTTAAACTCTCTTCCTTTACCCACCGTTTCGAATAATTTTCGGGAAATATTAGTGATCACATTTCCGTAGTTATCGATATAGATAACATGGCCCAGGATCTGATCTTTTTCAGAATTTATAAGTGGTTCAAACTGTTTAAGGTGTTTGATTTCACTAACGCTTTTACCTATCACTTCCAGAGTACCGCCACGGGAAATATGGCAGGCAACTTTTACAAAAACATCAAGTACGGGGAAGTTAGACTGGATCTTATCATGGATATTGATCTCAACGATCTTCTCCGGCCGTATTTCTGAAGCCAGCAAAGAAAGTATCCCGTTATTGGCACATATGAAGTAATGGTCATCCAGCCTTACAGCCAGATGTTTGTTCTCCGGCGTAAGTTCTGAATCTATTCCAATAATATGAATACTGCCTTTTGGAAAACTTTTATAGGCATTTTTGATGATGTATGCAGCTTCACTTATATGAAATGGCGAAACAGAATGCGAAATATCAACAATTTTTATATCGCTTAGTTCACTATAGATAGCTCCTTTAACCGCCCCAGCGAAATAATCTTTCTCCCCAAAATCGGTCGTTAAAGTAATGATAGCCATAGGCGATTGTTAATATTTTTTTATCTGAAACTCGTTATTTTCCTTAAGTTTGTATAGAAGGCGAATATAAATTTAATTTTAGTGATTCGCCGGAGTACGAGGGTAAAAAGTACCTTCAATTCGGTTTCAAAATTAGAACATTGAAATACGAAGGACAAATTTATATTCACTGAAAATAATACAATGCTTCATCTAAAACTATAGCACTTGAACGAACTTCTTATTGAACTCTCAGAAATTAGCCCACGTGAATTTTTCGGGCAGCAAAATGAACACATTGAACTCTTAAAAAAGTACTTTCCCAAGTTAAAGATCGTCGCCAGGGGTAATAATATACGTGTCTTTGGGGATGAGGAAATGCTGGAAGAATTTGATAAACGATTTTCGATGTTGATGGATCATTTTGGAAAGTATAATAAACTCGATGAAAATGCCATCGAAAGGGTTTTAACCAGTGAGAGCGAACAGGATTATCAAAGTTCAAAAGAAAGTGGTGAGACCATAGTGCATGGTGTTAGTGGTAAAGTGATTAAAGCTCAAACGGTAAACCAGCGTAAACTCGTGGAGCTGTCTAAAAAAAATGATCTTGTATTTGCGATTGGACCTGCAGGTACCGGTAAAACCTATACCGGAGTTGCCCTGGCGGTAAAAGCCTTAAAAGAGAAGCAGGTAAAAAGGATCATCCTTACACGACCAGCTGTGGAAGCAGGTGAAAATCTTGGATTTCTTCCGGGAGACCTTAAAGAAAAACTGGATCCTTACATGCAACCTTTATACGATGCATTAAGGGATATGATCCCCCACGAGAAATTAGAGCTCTTTATAGAAAAAGGAGTGATCCAGATCGCACCTTTAGCTTTTATGCGTGGACGTACTTTAGATCATGCCTTTGTAATTCTCGATGAGGCTCAGAATACTACCCATGCTCAAATGAAGATGTTCTTAACCCGTATGGGTAAGAGCGCTAAATTCATGATCACCGGTGACCCTGGCCAGATAGATCTTCCAAGAAGGGTGATTTCCGGATTAAAGGAAGCACTGCTTGTTCTTAAAGATGTGAAGGGGGTAGGTACAGTCTACCTTGATGATAAAGATGTAATTCGCCATAAGCTCGTGAAGAAAATTATCGCAGCGTACAAAACTATAGAACACAACGATTAATATAAATAGCAAAAACTCTTTATGAGTAATACTATCATAAAAACCGATTTCAATTTCCCTGGACAACAACAGGTTTATAAAGGAAAAGTTAGGGATGTTTATTCTCTGGAAGATGACCGACTGCTAATGATCGCTACAGACAGGCTATCTGCCTTTGACGTGGTTATGCCAAAGGGAATTCCGTTTAAAGGGCAGATCCTAAACCAGATCGCTACCAAAATGATGGAAAAAACAGCCGATATTGTCCCAAATTGGCTGGTAGCAACGCCAGATCCCAATGTGGCGATAGGGAAAAAATGCGAACCATTTAAAGTAGAAATGGTAATAAGAGGCTATATGTCCGGTCACGCAGCTAGAGAATACCAGGCTGGAAAAAGGGAATTATGCGGAGTGAAAATGCCGGAAGGTTTGAAGGAAAATGACAAATTTCCTGAACCTATTATTACTCCTGCTACTAAGGCCGAACATGGCGACCACGACGAAGATATTTCCAGAGAGGATATTATTGCAAAAGGAATAGTTTCTAAAGAAGATTATCTGCAGTTGGAAGAGTATACCAGAAAACTATTTCAGCGGGGAACCGAGATCGCAGCAGCGCAGGACCTTATTCTCGTGGATACCAAATACGAATTTGGGAAGACCAGTGAGGGCGAGATCGTTTTGATAGATGAAATTCATACTCCTGATTCTTCAAGGTATTTTTATAAAAATGGCTATGAAGAAAGGCAGGAGAAAGGTGAAGCTCAAAAACAGCTTTCAAAGGAATTTGTACGTCAATGGTTGATCTCAAATAATTTTCAGGGGCTGGAAGGCCAGACTGTTCCGGAAATGAGCGATGAGTATATCGAATCTGTATCTGAAAGATATATTGAATTATATGAGAATATCACCGGCGATAAATTTATAAAGGCAGATGTTTCTAGTATTGAAACACGTATTCAAAAAAATGTGGAAGCTTATCTAAAATAGAAGCTAATTTTAATGGTAATTCTTTTTTTGAATGCCTTTGATTTAATAATTTTAGAAACCAAACCGGTTCCCCCCGGTTTGGTTTTTTTAATTCAAACCACTTTATCCAATGAGTAATTATCACATTAAAAACCTGGAAGAATATTTTCAGGTATATAGAAAGTCTGTTCGGGAACCTGAAAATTTTTGGCAGGAGATAGCCGAAGAACATTTTACCTGGCGACAAAAATGGGATAATGTACTTAGCTGGGATTTTTCCAAGCCTGAAGTAAAATGGTTTGAAAATGCAAAACTGAATATTACAGAGAATTGTATAGACAGGCATTTACTGGCACATGGGAAAAAAACTGCTATTATCTGGGAGCCTAACGATCCCAAAGAAGAAACTTTAAAGATAAGCTATGAAGAACTGCATCAACAGGTTAGCAAATTTGCCAATGTTTTAAAGGATAACGGCATTGCAAAAGGGGATCGGGTTTGTATTTACCTGCCTATGATTCCGGAGTTGGCTTATGCTGTATTGGCCTGTGCCAGAATAGGAGCCATTCACTCGGTAGTATTCGCAGGATTCTCAGCTACAGCGCTGGCTACCCGAACCAATGATGCCGACTGTAAAATGGTCATTACCTCAGACGGATCTTATCGCGGAGATAAAATCATAGATCTCAAGGGGATTGTTGACAAGGCAATGGAAGATTGTCCGGATGTAGAGACGGTACTTGTTGCAAAAAGAGTTGGCAGCGATATCCAAATGAAAGAAGGAAGGGACAAATGGTTGCAACCTTTGCTTGATAAAGCTTTAGATAAATGTACTCCTGAAATTATGGATGCAGAAGATCCGTTATTCATATTATACACTTCAGGTTCTACCGGGAAACCCAAGGGAATGCTGCATACTACCGCCGGTTATATGGTCTATTCAGCCTATACCTTTAAAAATATTTTTAATTATCAGAATGATGATGTTTACTGGTGTACGGCAGATATTGGCTGGATCACCGGCCACTCCTATATAGTTTACGGTCCTTTGCTAAATGGCGCAACTACCGTTATGTTCGAAGGCGTTCCTTCTTACCCCGATTTTGGCAGGTTCTGGGAGATCGTGGAAAAGCATAAAGTAAATCAGTTTTATACGGCACCGACAGCCATTAGGGCTCTGGCAAAGAAAAATCTCGAGTTTGTGGATAAATATGATCTGTCCTCTCTAAAAGTACTCGGAACCGTTGGAGAGCCAATAAATGAAGAGGCATGGCACTGGTATGATAATAATATTGGTAAAAATAAGAGTCCTATAGTGGATACCTGGTGGCAAACTGAAACCGGAGGGATCATGATTTCTCCAATTCCATTTGCTACCCCAACAAAGCCAACTTTTGCCACCTTGCCATTTCCCGGAATTCTGCCGGTGCTTATGGATGAGAATGGAGAAGAAATTAAAGGGAATCAGGTAGATGGAAGATTATGTATAAAATTCCCATGGCCTTCCATGGCCAGAACCATCTGGGGTGATCATGATAGATACAGAGATACTTATTTTTCAGCATTTAAGGATAAATATTTTACAGGAGACGGTGCTTTAAGAGATGAAGTAGGTTATTACCGTATCACCGGAAGGGTGGATGATGTAATTATAGTTTCAGGTCATAACCTTGGAACGGCCCCTATAGAAGATGCAATCAACGAACATCCAGCCGTAGCCGAATCTGCCGTAGTAGGATTTCCACACGAAGTTAAGGGTAATGCCCTGTATGGCTTTGTGATATTAAAAGAGACCGGCGAAGGCAGAAACCAGGATAATCTTAGAAATGAGATCAGGCAGCAGATTTCAGATAAAATAGGTCCAATTGCAAAACCGGATAAACTACAGTTCGTGGAAGGTTTACCAAAAACCCGAAGTGGGAAGATAATGCGTCGTATTCTTAGAAAGATCGCTTCCAATGATACTTCCAATTTAGGAGATACATCTACTTTGTTAAATCCCGAAGTAGTAGACGATATCATTAATGGCTCATTAAATAATTGATACCTTCGGCATCATATTTGATAAAATTTATATTAAAATAGTAAACATGTTAAAAAAGACAATTTTAGGAATGCTTCTTTTTGCATTCGTTGGCGTTAATGCACAAAGAGCAAATAACTTTATGAGCGATGGAGGGATGGTTATCTTTACGAAAGAGAAGGAACCGGATACTTTCACTGGTTCACCTTATTATGAAAAAGACTTTATCGTAGGTGTAATTAATGATGATAAAGGCAGATCTCTGGATGTTTTAATGCGTTATAATGCTTTGGAAGATGTGGTTGTAATTAAACCATTGGAGAATAAGAATGAGGAATTCATGCTTCCCAAACTTAAAACCATTACCTATAATTTTGGAGATTACACTTATTTCATAGATAACCTTAAGACCAACAACGGAAACATTGAAGCTTATTTCGCTGAATTCTATAAAGGTAAAAAATCATTGTTCCTTGGTCAGCCTACGGTAGAGGTTACTCCTCCTCAAAAGGCAAAAACGGGATATGATAAAGATAAACCTGCAGATATTGATGTGGAGATGGTCTATTATCTCTCTGTTGACGGAGAAATGTTGAAAGAAACAAGACTGAAAGAGAAAGATCTTGAAGATTTTTTCAAATCCAGGGAGATGAAAAAATATTTTGATGATAATAAGATCAAAACCGAAAAAGATGTGGTGAAGATGTTGAAGTACTACGATACTCTCAACGGCTAATCTCCTGTATACTTTATAATAAAAAGCCCTTTTTAAAGGGCTTTTTTAGTATTTATACTTGAGTAATTTTTGGGTGGAAACCTTGTTGTAATTGATCTTTCCTAATAGTTTTAAAAAGATGAGAGCGGTTATAAATGCGTCACCCGATGCTGTATGCCTGTCAGTTAATTCAATATTATAATCTTCAGCGATCTCATCGAGGCCAAACACTTTATTTTGATCTATAAAATTGGTGAAGATGCGTGTCTTATTATACATGATTGCTGTATCAAGAAACCTGTTTTTCAAGCGAGGCAACCCATTTCTTTCCAGAGCTTTGTTGATCATTTTTTTATCGAATCCCGCATGATGAGCAACCAGTACCGAATTTTCAATATAGCCAAGGAATTGTTGCAGAGCTTCCATTTCGGTAACTTTTTCGAACTTTTCGTTCTTTATAAGGCCGTGAATTTTAACCGTGTCCGGGTTAAACGTTGTCTGTTCCAGGAAGATTTCAAAATTTTCTTTAATGTCAATGGCATTTTTCCGAATAATAACGGCTCCTATACTTAAAATGCGATCCTTATCATGATCAAAACCTGTGGTTTCAGTATCAAATACCACGAATTTAATTTCAGAAATATTTTCCGGTAGATCCTTTTCAAACTTTTCAGCATAGGTATTCCAGAACTCAGGAAGTTCCCGGGATGTTTTACCTTTCTTAAACCAGTTCTTAATCATAAATAATAAGTGGTTTCGTATCTTATTTTTATAAGCTCCTGCACTTCTTTGATCGTTTTAAAACATCGCTTTAATTTGATCTTGTCTTCTTTTCCAAGATCTCCCAGATTTATAAACCTTCCGTTGTCTTTATTTTTAATCCCCTGCCGGGTTCTGAATTTTATAAGTGCTTTGGATGAATAGGCGCAGGCAAGATATAATTCCTGATTATTCGGTTCCAGCCGAGCAAGTTTCTCAAATCTTTCAGCAGTATTACTAATGTTCTTTACCCTATGTTCCAGGATCAATAAACGCGCAGCATCCGTGAGAGGCATAATTCCTCTTTTTTTGATATCGAAAAGATCTTTCTTTTCGCCATCCTGTTCTACCAAAAATCGCCTGAAGAACCCAAGAGGTGATGGATTCCGGAGGGCTTGCGCCGCCAACCGATTAAGGAAGTTCTTGTTTCCTTTTAAAATATCAAAGATGTGATTGGAAATAGCATTCGTTAGCCTGACGTTTCCATAGGTAATGTCAAAATCGAAAAAGATCTGGCAAAGCAATATTTCATCATTTCCTGAAGCGGTTACCCAATTCGAGAACTGATCTTTCCATTCAGATTCCGAAAGGCAATATTTAGGATTCCTGGCCATCATCTCGGCAGGGCAGAATTTATAACCTATTATATTCAGTCGCTTGGTTACCTTCGTGGCAAGTTTTAAAAAATAAGCTCTGGTTTCTTCCAGCTGGTCTTCCGGAACATCTTGAAATACCAATGCGTTATCCTGATCTGTATGTAACAATTGCTCTTTTCGTCCCTGGCTTCCCAGCGACATCCAGGTAAATTCTACCGGCACCGGACTATTCATTTTTTCAATACATCTGGTGATGGTTCGTTTGATTGTAGCGTCATTCAGTTCAAAAATGATGTTGGAGATATGGCCTAGTGGAATGTTGCTCTTTAAATAACCATCGAGTAACAACATGATCTTGCTGCGTATCTTCTTCAGCTTATTTGTGCTGCTGGCTCTGTTAATGGCCTTCATTAAAACCGCCGGATTATTCCCCTGAGAAACTATAATGTCATGTTCAGAAACGATCCCTTTTACTTTTGTATTTGGCGTCCCGTCTTTGGTGATGCATATATGGTTGATATTATGCTTCATCATGGTTAACTGTGCCTGGGCAATGGTTAGTCCTTTGGAATAGCAAATTACCGGAGATCTCATTATTTCCTGAATAGGACTTTGGACCGAAATTTTGCCTGTCGCTACCTGTTCCCGAAAATCCACATCGGTCACTATTCCTACCGGTAACTCATTTTCTACAACAATTACAGATCCTACTTTCCTCTTATACATCAACAAAGCTGCCTGCTGTATGCTGGTCTCGGGAGTGACCGTGATTATTTTTTTAATAATGGGGATAGGCTGTAATTCAAAAAGGGCTTCTCTTTTTAAGCTTATATCATCTTCTTCTGTAAATAATTTACCTCTGTGTTCGTTGGAGTATGGGTTCCGGGTATTCGATGCAAAACTTTCCATTAAGAAATTCCCAACCTGCGGGTTACTGATAGCATAGGGTTTGAAAATTTCTGAAGGAATAGCGTAGATCACACTTTCTTCGTCTGTAATTGCATTGATCTGATAATTTTCCTTTGCAAATAAGGGGCGTAATCCAAAAACATCACCTTCATCACATTTGTCGATAGTTTCAGGTTCCTGGCCCTGATTTACTTTTTGAAGATCTACAGCACCTTTTTGAACTATATAAAAATGGTTATGTACTTTTTCATCTTTTAAAAAGACGGGTTTCCCCGGTGGGAAATATAATACGCGAACTTCATTGGCAATTTTTTCCCGTTCAGTATTCTTCAGCAGGGAAAAAGGAGGGAAGTGGCTTAAAAAATCGGCTATTCTGTTGGCAATGGAATTTGTCATATTTCAAAGTTATCTGAAAAAAGACAATTTTCGACCGATCTCAATCTTCAATTTTGATCTCGTAATCACTAATTAGTTTATGAATTGCTTTTTCGGTTTCAGAAAGTCTTACATAATCCGGCTCCGCATCCTTCTTAATTTTTTTAAAGTAGGGCTTTATCTCTCCGGAATCATAGGTTTCAATGATCTTGGGATGTACATAATAACTTCTACAAACAGAGCGTGTATTTCCCAGTCCTTCCGCTGCCGCATCGTAAGCATCCAGAATATTCTTCTTTCGCTGTTTATCATCTTCGGTATACCCAATTTCATGCAAGGTTTCGAAAAATATCTTGGTGGCAGACCAGGTTCTGAAATCTTTAGCTGAGTACATACTGCCACTTATCTCATGGATATACTCGTTGATCATACCGCTATCGATGGTTTGTTTTTCACCATTCTCATTATAGAATTTAAAAAGTTCCCATCCCGGGATCTCTTCACATTGATTGATCAATTCTACCAGGCCCTGATCTTCCACGGTAATGGAGTGTTCTTTTCCTTTCTTACCAACAAATTCGAACTTGAGACCGTCTTCAATCGTTTTTACATGTTTGGTTCGGAAAGTGGAAAGTCCGTATGTTTTATTGTTTTTTGCATAATACGAATTCCCGATCCTTATATGTGTTTCTTCCATTAACCTGATGATAAGTGCAAGAACTTTCCTTTTAGGCATCCCCTCTAGATTAAGATCGGAATCTACCTGCTTTCTAATCTTCGGAAGGATTTTTCCAAAGGAAGTCATTTTAAAGAATTTTGTTTGATTGCGGATATTGGACCAGGTTGGATGATAGATATATTGCTTGCGGGATTTTTCATCGCGCCCCACCGCCTGTAAATGACCATTTTTTAAATGAGTGATCCAAACATCTTTCCAAGCCGGAGGGATCACCAGAGATTTGATCCGTTTTAAAGTATCCGCATCTGTGATTTTTTCACCCTTCTGGTAATAAGCAAAGCCGCGGCCTATCTTTTTTCGCTGAATGGATAAATGATTTTCTGAAACATATCTCAAATTGGCAAGTTTAACTGCTTCCTGAGGTTCAGCAATAATGGTTTCTACATCATCTGGCGAAAGGGTCATAGAATTTTTATTTTAAATATAAGCTGAAAAAACATCGGCTTCATTTAAAGATATGTGAAACTTAAGCCCTTAAAACAGAAAAACTCCCTGAATTTAGGGAGTTTAAGAAATAATTATAGGATGTTCAGTTTAGTCGAAGTAACTAAAAGTATCTCCTTCTTTAATTTTTAGTAAAGATTCATAGATCAATTTGATCACGTTTTCCACATCATTCTTATGCACCATTTCTACGGTAGTATGCATATACCTTAAAGGTAAAGAAATCAATGCCGAAGGAACTCCGCCATTACTATAGGCAAAAGCATCGGTATCGGTTCCGGTGAATCTGGAGCAGGCAAGTCTCTGGAACGGGATCTTTTTCTCCTCGGCGGTATCAATTATAAGCTCTCTTAGTTTATTTTGAACAGCGGGAGCGTACGAAATAACCGGTCCGTCTCCAATTTTATTCAGCCCATTGGTTTTCTTTTCGATCATTGGAGTAGTGGTGTCATGGGTTACATCTGTAACTATAGCCACATCTGGTTTGATCCTGTGCGTGATCATTTCAGCGCCACGTAAACCTATTTCTTCCTGAACCGAATTGGTTACATAAAGTCCGAATGGTAATTTTTCACCTTTCTCCTTAAGTAGTCTTGCAACCTGCGCGATCATAAATCCACCAATCCTGTTATCAAGGGCGCGGCAAACAAACTTGTCTTTATTAAGAATGAAGAATTCATCTGGATAAGTGATCACACATCCAACGTGAACTCCAAGTTTCTCAACTTCTTCTTTATTTGAACACCCAACATCAATACAGATATTGTCCATTTTAGGAGATTGTTCTTTCTCTTTATTTCGGGTGTGAATTGCCGGCCATCCAAAAACTCCTTTTACAATCCCGTTTTTGGTATGGATGTTCACTCGCTTGGACGCGGCGATCTGGTGATCACTTCCTCCATTTCGCACTACATATATAAGACCCTCGTCTGAAATATAATTTACATACCATGAAATTTCGTCAGCATGTCCTTCTATTACTACCTTATATTTAGCATCGGGATTAATCACTCCAACTGCTGTCCCATAAGTATCGGTAATAAATTCGTCTACATAAGGTTTTAAATATTCCATCCATAACTTCTGGCCTTCTGCCTCATAACCGGTTGGGGCTGCATTATTAAGGTAACGTTCCAGAAAGTTAAGGGAGTCTTCGTTTAGAATTTCAGTTTTCTTCATTGTAAAACATAATTTCCACGAATTTAAAAAGTTTTAGATGGAGGGCAACCAACGATTGATTAATTTTGGAATGATTTTGGTAAAATATCTTTCTGAATAAGAAATAAAGAAAAGCGTGATAAGATATATATTCATTTTTATAATCCTTTGGAATGTTCCGGCGCTGGCACAGACAAATCGTGGCGAGCGTTCTGGAGATACTATATATAATGATACCATTGAGAAGTACTATATGATCATCTCCGGAGATTCCATTCCCCGGGAAGTGATCGATCTGGAGGAAGTGGTATTATTAAGGAAGCTTAAGTTCGATAGTGATCTGGACAGAAGGCGATACCTTATATTAAGGAGAAAGACCAGAAAGGTGTATCCTTATGCAAAACTTGCTTCGGAAAGGTTGATGTCATTAAATTCAAGACTGGATGATATCAAAACGAGACGGGACCGGAAGCGATATACTAAAATGGTTCAGAATTATATTGAAAAGGAATTTGCTGAAGAGTTAAAGAAACTTACCCGAACTGAAGGGCAGATCCTGGTAAAATTGATCCACCGTCAAACCGGTACTACCGCCTTTGATCTGGTAAAGGAGCTTAAGAGTGGTTGGAGAGCTTTCTGGTATAATACCACTGCCA
This sequence comes from Christiangramia aquimixticola, assembly GCF_048285835.1. NCBI lineage: Bacteria > Pseudomonadati > Bacteroidota > Flavobacteriia > Flavobacteriales > Flavobacteriaceae > Christiangramia > Christiangramia aquimixticola. The sequence goes on along the minus strand of NZ_JBLVTL010000001.1, from coordinate 621 downwards.
GTATGTTTGACATATCTATTAAGGAAGAATATCACCCGGAATCTAATCAGGAAGACTTCCTTATTGAGGATATATTACAAAGGTCTTTCAGGGATAATATTTTAGAAAGACAGGCGTCTGCACTGGATTTTGAATACCTTGAGTTGAGTGATAAGTGGAATAAAGAGGTATCCCAGAGAAAAAGAAGCAGATAATTTTGGATGCTTATTATTGATGATCAGCCGGTTATCAAAAACTTTAAAATTTCCTTAAATTTTCTTCCCAAATAGTTTGGCTGCAATTAAAAAACAGCTGTATATTTGCAGCCGCTTTCAGAGGAAGCGGATGTTCACTGACAGTACTAATGACGAGGCTTACGAGCGGAAATTGCTTCAAAAAATAAATTAAAATTTTAATGATTTTAATTTGGTTGGAAACAAGAAGTAGTTGTATGTTTGCAGCCGCTTTCAAAACGAGGGTGTGGGTTCATTGATAGTACTACTGATAGGGTTTAAGAGTTGTGAAAGCTTTTAAAAATTAAATTAAAATTTCTTTAAATTTTATTTGGTTGGAGAGCAAAACTCGTTTTATATTTGCACCCGCTTTGGAAACAAAGCGATGTTCATGTAAGGGCAAGGAAAA